>CAYFVJ010000048.1:0-15148 GCA_964346555.1 uncultured Alteromonadaceae bacterium
AGTATTACCTCAGTCTGTTTATACGCGCCGTGTTCATCGAAAACATGGCACTCGCTTTCTTTCTCGGCATGTGTACGTTTCTTGCCGTATCCAAGAAGATCGCTGCGGCGATGGGCCTGGGTATAGCGGTGATTGTGGTATTGACCATCACCGTTCCGGTGAACAACCTGATCTATAACTATCTGCTTGCGGACGGCGCGCTCGCCTGGGCCGGATTGTCCAACGTGGACCTCAGCTTTCTCGGTCTGCTGTCGTATATCGGCGTTATCGCCGCACTGATACAGATTCTTGAAATGTTTCTGGACAAGTATGTGCCGGCTCTCTACAACGCCCTGGGCGTATTCCTGCCGCTGATCACCGTGAACTGTGCGATTCTCGGTTCCTCGCTGTTTATGGTGGAGCGCGACTATAACTTTGGCGAGAGCGTAGTTTTCGGCGCCGGCGCCGGCGTCGGCTGGGCACTGGCCATTGTCGCCCTCGCCGGCATCCGCGAGAAATTGAAATACAGCGATGTGCCGGATGGCTTGCAGGGGCTCGGCATTACCTTTATCACTGTAGGGCTCATGTCACTCGGCTTCATGTCGTTTGGCGGCATTGATCTGTAGCTGGGTTAGCGAGGGAATACCGATGAATATGACTATTGTGTTCGGCGTTGCGATGTTTACTGCAATTGTCCTGGCGCTCGTAATGGTGATCTTGTTCGCGCGCATGCGCCTTGTCAGCAGTGGTGATGTGAGCATCGAGATCAACGGTGAAAAGACCATTACCGTGCCGGCGGGGGGCAAATTGCTGCAGACGCTGTCCGACGCCGACCTGTTTCTCGCTTCGGCCTGCGGGGGTGGTGGTACCTGTGCCCAGTGCAAGTGCATTGTGAAGGAGGGCGGCGGCGCCATGCTGCCTACCGAAGAATCCCACTTCACGCGACGGGATGCAGCGGAGGGGTGGCGGCTCAGCTGCCAGACCGCGGTCAAACAGGACATGAAGATCGAGGTCCCGGAAGAGGTCTTCGGCGTCAAGCAGTGGGAATGCGAGGTCATCAGTAATGACAACGTCGCCACCTTCATCAAGGAACTCACGCTGAAACTCCCCGAAGGCGAGAACGTCGATTTCCGTGCCGGCGGTTACGTGCAGCTGGAGTGCCCGCCCCACGAAGTCCGTTACGAGGATTTCGACATTGGCGAGGAGTATCGCGCCGACTGGGAACGCTTCGGATTCTTCAACGTTGTCTCAAAATCGGATGAGCCGGTCATCCGCGCCTACTCCATGGCCAACTACCCGCTGGAAAAGGGTATCGTCAAGTTCAACATGCGCGTCGCCACACCGCCTCCGGGCAGCGAGGGTATCCCCGCAGGGGTCATGTCCTCCTGGGCGTTCAACCTCAAGCCGGGAGACAAAGTCAAGGTCTATGGTCCTTTCGGGGAATTCTTTGCCAAGGATACCGATGCGGAAATGGTGTTCATTGGTGGCGGCGCCGGCATGGCGCCCATGCGCTCGCATATCTTTGATCAGCTGTTGCGCCTGAAAACCAAGCGCAAGATCACTTTCTGGTACGGGGCGCGCTCGCTGAAGGAGATGTTCTACCAGGACGAGTACGACAAGCTGGCCGAAGAGTTCGACAATTTCAGCTGGCACGTGGCGTTGTCCGACCCGCAGCCGGAAGATAACTGGAGCGGCGATACCGGGTTTATTCACAATGTACTCTACGAGCGCTACCTCAAAGATCACCCGGCACCGGAAGACTGCGAGTACTACATGTGCGGTCCACCGATGATGAACGCGGCCTGCATCAAGCTGCTGAACGACCTCGGCGTCGAGCCGGAAAGTATCATGCTGGATGATTTCGGTGGCTGACCGGGAAGGAGACTGTTTTAAGAGCCACCTCTCCAGGTGGCTTTTTTTTGTGCTGGCCATCGGCCTGCTGGCGTCCTGCGATCGTGCGCCGGCAACGCACAGGCTCGAGGGTGGCACCATGGGGACCACGTGGCATGTCACCTATACCGCTGATGTGCAGCCGGAATCGGTGACAGAGTACGTGGAACGCGAGTTGAAAACGGTGAACGACAGCATGTCGACCTATCGGGCGGGCTCCGAAATCAATCGCGTGAACGCTGCCGACACCGGGGCCCCGATTGCAGTATCCCCTCCCTTCGCCGACGTCCTGGAGGCTGCGCTCGCTGTCGGCGCACAGACCGCTGGCGCCTATGACGTGACCGTAGGTCCGTTAGTGGATCTGTGGGGCTTCGGCGCGGGCAGCGATGCGCAGTGGCAGGTACCGTCAGCGGAGCAGGTCAGCGATGCGCTGTCGCGGGTGGGTCAGGCAGCGCTGCTCTGGGATGCCGAGACAGCGTCCTTGACGCGTACGCTGCCGGTAAGCCTGGATTTCTCATCCCTCGCAAAAGGCTATGCGGTGGACCGGGTCGCCGCGGCGCTCGAGGCTGCCGGCATCATGGACTATATGGTCGAAATCGGCGGGGAAATCCGTGTCGCCGGTGTCAGCCCCCGCGGTGATGCGTGGCGTATTGCCGTCGAGCGTCCCGTTGCCGGTTCCCGAGGCGTCGCAAAGGCGCTGGACCTGACCGACATTGCCCTGGCGACTTCTGGCGATTACCGGAATTTTGTCGAGCTTGACGGCGAGCGCTATTCGCATACCATCGATCCGCGGTCGGGCTACCCTGTGGCTCACGATATGGTCTCTGTGACGGTGCTGCATGAACGCTGTATGATGGCGGATGCGTGGGCAACGGCGCTCGGCGTCGTCGGCCCCGACGCGGCGATGCGCCTGGCGACGGAGCACGATCTGGCCGTCTATCTGATGCGTCGCGACGGCGACGGCGTATCCGGCGCCGCTTCGCCGCAATTCACCGCGCGCTTCGGCGCCAGCAACGAGTAACAGGGCGGTACGGACAATGATCTGGGTATTTCTGACAACATTTTTTGTTATGGCGACCGTTATGACCATCATGGCGGTCGGCGTGATATATGGCCGCGAACCTATCAAGGGGTCCTGTGGCGGCATCGGAGCTATCGGTATCGATCAGTCCTGCGAGATCTGCGGCGGCAGTCCCCAGCGCTGCGAGGAAGAGACTCGCGGGGCCGAGAGCAGATCCGCCCGCGACACGGCGCGTGGTGCGGGCAATGCCGGGTTCTACGATGCCGACAAACCCTGAACGGGGGTGAGCGGTCCGCGAACCTATCCGCTGTTCATCGGCTACCGCTACAGCTTTTCCCGCAAGCGCAATCGCTTCACGGCCGTGGTTTCCATGGTCTCCATGCTGGGCATGGCGCTGGGCGTGGCCAGCCTGATCACCGTGCTGTCGGTGATGAACGGTTTTGCAGCCGAGCTGCGCGATCGTATTCTCTCGCTTGTGCCCCACGGCTATGTGAATTTTACCGATGACGAAGCCGCTGCGCGCTGGCCGGCGTTCATGCATGACGTCGCTGGCCTGCCGGGCGTTATCGCCGCTGCCCCCTACATACGCGAGCAGGTGTTACTGGGGGCCGGCAACGCACTGCAGGGTTCCGAATTAATCGGTATCTCTTCCGCTGACGAGGCACGCGTGTCGCGAACCGCAGGGACGCTTGTGGCGGGACGCCTGTCGAGCATCGATAGCGAACCTTTCACCATTGTCCTGGGTACCACACTGGCGCGCATGATCGGCGTCGACATGGGTGACGAGGTGGTCGTGACCCTGCCGCACCTGACGGTCACGCCACTGGGTGTGTTTCCGCGCAGCAAACGCCTGACGGTCGTCGGCCTGTTCGAGGTCGGTGCGCAGCAGGATGCGGAACAGGCGTTCGTCTCGCTGCAGACCGCCCAGCGACTGCTCGACCGCGGCAGCCGCGTGTCCGGACTGCAGGTGAAAACCCGGGATCTTTTCGCAGCACCCGGTATCATGCAGAGCGTCGGGGAGCATCTCGCGGGTGCAGCGACGACCGTGGACTGGACCCAGTCCCAGGGTTCTCTGTTTCGGGCGGTACGCATGGAGAAAATCACGGTGTCGCTCCTTCTGTTGAGCGTTGTGGCGGTGGCCGCGTTCAATATTGTGTCGACCCTGGTGATGTCGGTGACGGAAAAGCGCGGAGATATAGCGGTTTTGCGCACTCTGGGTGCCGACGCGCGCGGTATAATGACCATTTTTATCATCCACGGCCTGTCGCTCGCGGTTTTTGGTATTGCCACCGGCGCGCTGATCGGCGTCTTGCTGGCGCTCAACATAGCGGAGCTGACGAGCGCACTCGAATCCCTGACCGGAGCGGTCCTGTTCGACCCTTCCGTGTACTTCATCAGTTCCCTGCCCGCGGAGCTGCAGATCGGCGACGTGGTTGCCGTGATCGTCGCATCGCTCGGACTCGGCATGGTCGCAACGCTGTATCCCGCCTGGCGCGCTTCGCGGATTGCGCCTGCAGAGGTGCTGCGCTATGCCTGACCCCGTGTTGCAGTGCCTCGCCCTGGGGAAGCAGTTCATCGATGGCAATCGGGTCATTCGGGTACTCGAGGACGTGAACCTGTCGCTGGCGGCGGGGGAGTTACTGGCAGTCGTCGGCGCGTCCGGCAGCGGCAAGTCGACCCTGCTCAATCTTCTCGGTGGCCTCGATGCGCCGAGCACCGGCCAGGTGCTGGTAGCGGGTGTGGATGTCGCCGCCATGCGTGAGCGCGATCGTTGCCTGTGGCGCAACCGCCGCCTGGGCTTTGTCTATCAGTTTCACCACCTCCTGCCGGAGTTCACCGCGGCAGAAAATGTCGCCATGCCGCTGATCATCGGTGGCGTGGCACGACGCGAGGCGCTGTCGCGCGCGGCGGCGATGCTCGATGGGGTGGGGCTGCAGGAGCGACTGACGCATCGACCGGCAACGCTCTCCGGCGGCGAGAGACAGCGGGTAGCGATCGCGCGCGCCCTTGTGACGTCGCCCGATTGTGTATTGATGGACGAGCCTACAGGCAACCTCGACCCGGCTGCCAGCGAACAGGTTCTCGATCTGATAGCGGCGCTCGGACAGGCGCGTTCGGCGTTTATCGTCGTGACCCACGATCCGGCGATCGCGGCGCGTATGCATCGCACTCTGGAACTGCGTGACTCGGGATTGTTTCCACCGCATGCGCAGCAGTGAGCGAATCGCCATAGCGTGGCGCTACAGCTTCCGCGGTGGCAGCGGTCAGCTGGCATCGTTCATGTCCGGGCTCGCCATGCTCGGGCTGGTGCTTGCCGTGGCTGTGCTGCTCACCGTACTTTCAGTGATGAACGGTTTTGACCGCGAAATGCGCGAAAGAATTCTGTCACTTGTGCCGCATATCACGGTCCACGCCGTGGGCGGGCGGCGCGGTGAGGAGGGTGTCGCGCGCCGGCTGCTCGCGCATCCGGATGTGCTGTCGGCGACGCCGTTCGTGCAGTTTCAGGGCTTGCTGATGCGCGACGGCGGCGTCGAGGCGATCGCGGGCCTGGGCCTGTCCGCGGCGGAGGGACGCGAATTACAGGCGATGACTGAGAACGCGTCCGGAGAAACCTTTCTCGCAGGCACACAAGACGGGCTGCTGCTCGGTGCACCGCTTGCCGAGCGACTGAATCTTGCGACCGGTGACAGCGTCACGCTGCTGGTGCCGACTGTATCCGGCGGGCGCGGTGTTACCGCCACGGGCACCCGCGTGTTTACCATTCGCGGGCTGTTGCGCACCGGAACCGAGCTTGACGAAACCCTCGCCGTGCTTTCACTGGAGGCAGCATCCGATCTGGCGGGACTCGACGGTGCGCCCGGCGGCTATCGCCTGCACACCGCGGATATATTTCGCGTCTCCGAGATCGGTCGCGATCTATCGCTCAGCGTGCCGCCCGGGTATTACCTGACCAACTGGACGATGACCCATGGCAACCTCTACGCCGCCATCCAGCTGTCGCGACAACTGATCTCGCTGCTCCTGCTGTCGATAATCGGCGTGGCCGCCTTTAATGTCGTTTCTTCACTCGTGCTGGTCGTCATCGACAAGCGCAGTGATATCGCCATCCTGAGAACACTGGGTGCAGCGCCGCGCGACATCGCCATGATATTCCTGTGCCAGGGCGGCCTGATCGGCGTCGCCGGCGCGCTGCTGGGCGGTCTGCTCGGCGGTCTGCTGAGCGTCGCTGTGCCGTGGGCCGTCAATGCGGTGGAGCGTCTGCTCGATGCGCGCCTGCTGGCGACGGACGTGTATCCGGTATCGTTCATTCCAGTGGACCTTCGCGCCGGGGACTTCGCCCTGGTTGCCTTGGCCGCGCTTCTGCTGTGTCTGGCGGCCGCGCTGTATCCTGCGGCGCGCGCTGCCCGTCTCGCACCCGCCGACGTTCTGCAGCGTGAGTTCTAGTTCAGCAGCCCCTGAATTCGCTGCAATGGTGTGACTCGATCTGTTTCTGTACTGCGAGCGGGCGCTAGCAGCGGCTCCAATCCTGCTCAGCGCGACGCGACTCGGCGCGAATTGACGTCGATGTTTCCCGAGCAAATTCAAGCGGACTGGATTGGATGTGTCATCGCGCGGGCGGACATGATTCAGTAGCGACTTTAACGCTCTCTCGCGCTGCGTTGACGTCATGTTTTATCAGCTGGTCCGCGCCCGGTTCCGGCGGTCGCCGCTGCCGACGGCGCCCACCCTGTCGCTTGCGGCGTTCATTCTCGGTGCGGTGCTGTTCCTACGATCGCCGCTGGCGCTGCCTGTCTGGTTGCCGTTTGCGTTTGCGCCACTCTGTTTTGCACTGGCGGGACCGCGGCGCGCTCTATGCATCGGGCTGCTGCTGGGCGTTGCCTGGAGCAATATCAACGGGCAGCGTCTGCTGGAGCGCTGGCTCGCGCCGGACTGTGAGCGGGTGCCGGTTACGCTCCAGGGGCATGTGGCCTCCCTGCCCGAGGTCAGGGAGGCCCGCGGCGATCGGCGCTATCAGCGTTTTCTGCTCGATGTCTCTGACGTCGCGCCGGCTCGCTGTGCCGGACCGCGACGGGTGCGGCTGAGCTACTACGGAGATGAGCCAATCAAACCCGGGCAGCAAGGGCAATTCAGTGCCCTGCTACGGGTACCCTGGGGGCTCGCCAATCCCGGAAGCGACGGCATGGAGTCCTGGTACGCCGCCAACCGGATTCACGCCGTAGGCAGCGTGCGCCGGCTTGCAATCGACTCGAGCTCCGTGCCCCTGCGCTACCGGCATCACCGGGCGCGCGCCGCACTGACCCGCGCCATGGATGAACTGCCCGGACCGGCCCGGGCGAGGGGCCTGCTGGTGGCGCTGACGGTGGGCGTACGACACAGGCTGGCCACGGATGACTGGACGCTGCTGAGGGAGCTGGGCATCCTGCACCTGGCGGTGATTTCCGGTCTGCACGTGTCACTCGCGGGGGCTGGCGGTGCGTTCCTCGGCAAATCAATAGCGCGCGGCGCAGCCCTTGCCGGTGGCGGCGCGCTGTGGCGACAGCTGCCGGGGCTGCTCACTCTGCTGTTCGCAACACTGTATGCGGCGCTGGCTGGCTTCAGCCTGCCGACGGTTCGCGCCTTGCTGATGCTCGCCGCCGTGGTCCTGGCGCTGTCGATGAAGCGCGACCCTACCAGTCCGCGCACACTCCTGCTTGCCGCGTTCGCTCTGGTCTGCCTGCAGCCGCTGGCTACTGTCAGCAGTGGCTTCTGGCTCAGTGTCTCTGCGGTGGGCGCCTTGCTCTGGTTTACCGGCTGGCAGCCACCCGGCAATCGGGTCGCCGCGGCGCTGCGTGTGCATGCCTACCTGTGCGCAGCGATGCTGCCGCTCACCGGCTGGTGGTTCGGCGCTGGCAGTCTCGTGGCGCCACTGGCAAACGCGATTGCAGTGCCGATCGTGGGCCTGTTCGTGATACCCGCGACGCTGCTGGCCTGCCTTGCAAACAGCGTCTCGGCGGCGCTCGCCCAGTGGATCTGGCAGTGGCCCCTGGGGCTGCTCGGACTACTTTTACAGTGGGCTGACGGGTTGTCGGCGAGCACGGCAATGATTGCGTACCGGCCACTCGGCGGTGGCTTGTATGCCCTTGCCAATGCCTTGCTGGCTGCGGTTTTGCTGGCGCTACCCTTGCCGTTATTTTTGCGCTTTGCGGCGGCCGCTCTGCTATTGCCGCTGCTGCTGCGGCTGCCCCCCGCGCCTGTCTCCGGTCCGGAGCTGGCGGTTCTGGATGTCGGCCAGGGTACCGCGGTGGTGGTCACTCACGGCAAGCACACCCTGGTTTACGACACGGGCGGCGGCCGCCCCGGTGGCTACACTGCAGCCGATGCTGCGGTCATTCCCTTTCTCCATCACCGCAATATCCGGCACATCGATACCCTGATCGTCAGTCACGCCGACAACGATCACAGCGCTGGCACACAGGCACTACTGGATGCCTTTCCGGTACAGCGTCTGCTCCTGGGCCAGGAGCTGCCCGGCGTCGCGAGAGGTTCCCCGTGTCGTGCTGGCAAGGCCTGGTCCTGGCCAGGTGACATCCGGTTCCAGTTATTCACAGGTGTAGTTGCGGGCCAGGGCGCAGCAGATTCCAACGACGCCTCCTGCGTGCTCGGCGTCGACCTTGCCGGCTATCGCTTTCTTCTGCCGGGTGACATCAGTGCCGCTCGCGAGCGTGAGCTTATCCGCTACTGGCGGCAAGACCTGCGCGCTGACTGGCTGCTGGCCGCCCATCACGGCAGCGGTAGCTCCACAGCGGCCGCCTGGCTGCGCGCGGTGGACCCGATCGGTGCGGTGCTCAACTACGGCCGCGCGAATCACTTCCGGCACCCGCATCCCGCCGTGCTGGAACGTCTCGCGCAGCGCGCTATCGAAATTCGCGCGACCGCTCGCGAGGGGGCGATCCTGTTTCGGGTGAGCGGGGATGGTACCCTCAGGATCAGCACTTCTCGCGATGGCCATACTGCGTTCTGGAGACCGCCGGGCTGACGATCGTCTCGCCTGTCGCGGCCAGATGCGGTCTGCGTATAATGCCGGACAACGTTTTTCTGGGAGCAGTCCAGTGCTCGAACTTGTCACTGCCGGTGGCTGGCTCATGCTCGTCATTATTGCCAGCTCGGTGGCCGCTGTCGCCATCTGCATCGAGCGCCTGTATACGCTGAACCCGCGGCGTGTGGCGCCTCCCCACCTGCTGTCCTCCGTATGGAAGCAGTTGCAGAGGGGAGACCTGGATGCGGGTGCACTCGCGGAACTGCGCAGGGCCTCGCCGCTGGGTCGCATACTGGCCGCTGGACTCGTGAATTCACATCACGGACGCGATGTGATGAAAGAGAGCATAGAAGAGGCGGCAGCACACGTCATTCACGAGCTGGAACGCTATCTGAACACTCTGGGCACTATCGCCGCCATCACACCGCTGCTGGGTCTGCTGGGCACGGTCATCGGTATGATCCGTGTGTTTGCCGAAATCATGTCCCGCGGTACCGGCAATGCCAGTGCGCTGGCGGGCGGTATTTCCGAGGCGCTGATCACGACGGCGGCAGGGCTTACGGTTGCCATTCCGGCGCTGGTGATGCATCGCTATTTCACCGGCCGGATAGACGAAATCGTGATCGGTCTCGAGCAGGAGGCGATCAAGCTGGTGGATGCGCTCCACGCCGGCGACCGGACGGATCAATGAAGTTTCGACGCCAACGGCGCGAAGAACTGAACGTCAATCTGACGCCGCTGATTGACGTTGTATTCCTGCTGCTGATCTTTTTCATGGTCTCCACCACATTCACCCGCGAGACGCGGCTCGCGGTCGATCTGCCGGAGGCTACCGGCGTCGCGGCCGAGACTCAGCCGCGACGCATCGAGATATTGGTGGACGAAAGCGGCAATTATCGCGTCAACGGTCAGGGCCTGGTGGACAATCGCCTGCGCACGCTGCAAGCCGCTATCTATGAGGTCTCCGAGGGCGATACGACCCTGCCCCTGCTGATCTCCGCCGATGCCGATGCGACGCATCGGGCCGTCGTGCGGGCGATGGACGCAGCCGGGCAGATGGGCTTTGCTCAGCTTGGCATTGCCACGCTGCAACCCGCCCCGGATGCCGGGTGAGAGCGCTGCATTACGGGGTCGGATCATCGCGCCTTTGCCGCGGGAGATTTACACAATCCTGATGGTCGCCCGATTATCATGACCGCAAAAGACGCGGTAAAATGAGCCGGAATTGCGGGGCCAGACGCCTGGTTCCTTTTAATCTCCGCTGTGCTGCCGGCGGCGCTTGTTGCGCAGGTAGCTCAATTGGCGGATCAGTGTGCATCACAGCAGGGATAAGTCATTCATGCCATTCTCCGTCATCATACCTGCGCGCCATGCATCGACGCGCCTGCCCGGCAAGCCGCTACTGGATGTCGCCGGCAAACCCATGCTACAGCATGTCTGGGAGCGATCGCGTCGCAGCGAGGCGAGCTCGGTGATCATCGCCACGGACGACCGACGGATTGCGGCGGCGGCGGAAGGCTGGGGAGCACAGGTCTGTATGACAGACAGCAGGCATGCGTCGGGAACTGACCGGCTGCATGAGGTTATCTCGATCTGCGGATTTGACGATGAGGATCTGGTGGTCAATGTTCAGGGTGACGAGCCGCTCATCCCCCCGGAGGTCATCAACCAGGTCGCCAACAACCTGGTGCTGGCGTCACCAGCGGGTATGGCGACGCTATCGGAGCCGCTGACAGACGTGCAGACACTGCTCGACCCCGACGTGGTCAAGGTTGTCCTGGATGCCGCAGGTTTCGCGGTTTACTTCAGCCGGGCGCCGGTGCCCTATCCCCGTGGTTTGGATCTCGAGAAACCGGAGGGGTTGCTCGATTTTCCGCCTGGTCAGTGGCTGCGGCACATCGGCATCTATGCCTACCGCGCCGGCTTCCTGCGACGCTTTACCGGCTGGGCACCGGCACCTGCAGAGCAGCTCGAGCAGCTCGAGCAGCTGCGGGTGCTGTATCACGGCGAGGCGGTACACGTGGCCCACGCGTGTGCGCATGTCCCGGGCGGCGTTGATACGCCGTCCGATCTCGACAGCGTGCGCCGTCTTTGCGCGCCGTCCGCCGCCTCCTGAGCAGCTATGCGTATTTTATTCGTGTGTCTGGGGAATATCTGCCGCTCGCCCACGGCGCATGCCGTGTTCGCGCACAAGCTGGCGCAGCGGGGGCTGAGTGATCGCATCGAGGTGGATTCCTGCGGCACGTCGGGCTATCACCCGGGTGAAGCGCCGGACCGCCGTGCCGTTGCCGCGGCCGCAAAGCGGGGTTATGACCTGTCCGGACTGCGCGCGCGGCAGGTTACGGCGTCTGATTTCCAGCGTTCTGAGCTTATTCTGGCCATGGATCGCGCCAATCTCGAGCAACTGGAGCAGCGCCGCAGCAACCGATTTACCGGTGAGCTCGGTCTGTTTCTCGCCTGTGCTCCCGGGCTCGGAGTCGATGAAGTGCCCGACCCGTTTTTCGGCCAGGATGATGGCTTCGCCTACGTGCTTGACCTCATCGAGGCGGCAAGTGATGCGCTGATCGAACGCCTGCAGCGCGATGCTGAGTGAGCACGTATCATTGCGCGCCCTGAATACCCTGCGCCTGTCTGCCAGCGCGACCGCCCTGCGCTCACCCGACACAATTGATGGTCTGCGCACAACGCTCGACGAGGCGCGTCGTAACAACTTGCCGCTGATCGTACTGGGGGAGGGCAGTAACGTCGTACTGGCCGGTGACCTGGATGCGCTTGTCCTGCGCTACCGCGGCATGGGTCGGCAGGTGCTGCGGGTAGATGAGGAGCAGGTGACGTTGCGCATCGGTGCCGGTGAAAACTGGCACGCCGTCACGATCTGGACCCTTGAGCACGGCTACTTCGGGCTGGAAAACCTGGCGCTCATCCCCGGTAGCGTGGGCGCGGCACCCGTGCAGAATATCGGAGCTTACGGCGTGGAGCTGTCGCAGTTTGTCGATCGCGTCGGTGTTGTGCACCTCGATAGCGGCGAACTGGAGATGCTCTCCTCCGCGGACTGTGAGTTCGGCTATCGGGACAGCGTGTTCAAGGGTCGTCTGCGCGATCGCTGCCTGATCACCTCCGTGGACTTGACCCTGCGCCGGCGCGATACGCCCGAGGTGAGCTATAAAGCGCTTGCCGCCTATCTCGATGACAGCGAGAGAAGCATTACAGCGCAGGCGGTGTTCGATGCCGTCGTCGCCTTGCGCAGGGCGCGTCTGCCAGACCCCGATGTCACGCCGAACGCCGGCAGTTTTTTCAAGAATCCCGTAGTAACGCAAGAGCGGGCACAGCAGCTGCTGCATCACTACCCGCTGTTGCCGGTGTTTGCGATCGGCGACGGCCGCGCCAAGCTGCCCGCCGGCTGGTTGATCGAAGCCTGCGGCTGGAAAGGCTACAGCGCGAATGGTGTCGGTGTTCACGCCGCGCACGCGCTGGTTCTCGTCAACCAGGGCGCGGACACCGGCACGGCGGTGCTTGAACTCGCCGCGCGTATTCAGGCATCTGTGCGCCTGCGCTTCGGCTGCGAGCTCGAGATCGAGCCACGCGTTTACGGGGTGGCGGCATGACCGCGTTTGACGCTCCGGCATACCTGTCAAGCCTGACCACGCGCTGCGGTGTTTACCAGATGTATGATGCCGACGGGCGCCTGCTCTATGTCGGCAAGGCGCGCAACCTGCGCAGCCGGGTGGGCAGCTATTTTCGCAACCGCGGCCTCAACAGCAAGACCGTGGCGCTGGTAAACCGGATCGCCGATATCCAGGTGACTGTGACATCCACGGAAGTGGACGCCCTGCTGCTCGAACACAACCTCATAAAGCGCCACCGACCGCCTTACAACATCCTGCTGCGTGACGACAAATCCTACCCGTATATTTTCCTGTCATCCGAGGACCGGTTCCCGCGCCTCGCCCTGCACCGCGGGCCGAAGCGACGCAAGGGGCAGTATTTCGGTCCGTATCCCAGCGCGGGTGCCGTGCGCCAGTCACTGCACTTCCTGCAGAAAGTATTCAAGGTGCGCCAGTGCCGCGACAGCTATTTCCGCAACCGCTCGCGACCCTGCCTGCAATACCAGATCGATCGCTGCAGCGGCCCCTGCGTCGATCTGGTAACGCCTGAAGATTACGCGCAGCAGGTAGAGAACACTACTTTGTTCCTGCAGGGCAAAAATAGGGAACTCATGCTGCGTCTGGCAGATGACATGGAACGGGCAGCATCGGAGCTGGCCTACGAGCGCGCGGCGCAGTTGAGGGATCAGCTGCGGCAGTTGCAGCAGGTCCAGGCGACCCAGGGCATCGAGGGCGATACCGGCGATCTCGATATTCTCGCCGCCGTGGTTGCCGGCGGCCAGACCTGTATTCAGGTGCTGTTCGTGCGCGGCGCCCGGGTGCTCGGCAGCAAAACCTGGTATCCGCCGCTGAAGCTCGACGAGACGCCCGACGCGGTCCTCGCGGCGTTTCTGCCGCAGTTCTATCTGGGCGCCGATAATCGGCCTATCCCTGCCGAGATACTGCTCAATACCGAGATTGACGACGCCGACGCGATCGCCGAGGCCTTCTCGCGGCACGCCGGTCGCAAGGTCAGGATACGCAGCCGGGTGCGCGAGGCGCGGGCGCGCTGGCTGCAGCTCGCGCAACAGACCGCCGAGACCAACCTGCAGGCGCACCTGTCCGGGAAACAGAGCACGCAGGAACGCCTGCAGGCACTGCAGGAGGTGCTCGAACTGACTGAACTCCCCGAGCGCATGGAGTGCTTTGATATCAGCCACAGCAGCGGTGAGGCGACCGTTGCGTCCTGCGTGGTGTTCGACCGCGATGGCCCGAAGAAGTCGGACTACCGCCGTTTCAACATTAACGATGTGACTGCGGGAGACGATTACGCCGCGATGGAGCAGGCGCTGGCGCGGCGTTACCGGCGTCTGGCGGACGGCGAGGGCACGCTGCCGGATATCCTGTTCATCGACGGTGGCAAGGGGCAGGTCAAACAGGCTCTAGATGTCCTCGACAACCTCGGTGTTGCCGGTCTGCAGGTGGTCGGCGTGGCGAAAGGCACTACCCGCAAGGCGGGCTTCGAGACGCTGATCATGGGTGATAGCGGCATCGAGGTGCAGCTGCCCGGCAGCAGCGCGGCCCTGCACCTCATCCAGCATATTCGCGATGAGGCACACCGCTTTGCTATCACCGGGCACCGTGCGCGACGCGACAAGACGCGCCGCAACTCCCAGCTCGAGAGCATTCCGGGCGTGGGCGCAAAGCGGCGGCGCGACCTGCTGCGTCACTTTGGCAGCGCCGCCGGCGTCGGCAATGCAAGCGTGGGTGAACTGAAAAAAATCCCCGGGATCAGTGCTACTATGGCACAGCAGATATACGACCACCTGCACAGTGTCAGCGACTGACGCTCATGCCGACTCAACGCGAGAGACCAGGCAACTTGAAGATCAACGTACCCAATGCATTGACGCTGCTGCGAATCCTGTTGATACCGGTGCTGGTGGTTGTTTTCTATACGCCGTTCCAGGGTCACTGGCTGGTCGCCGCGGGTATCTTCACCTTCGCTGCAGTCACTGACTGGGTCGATGGTTACCTGGCACGCCGCCTTGACCAGATGACCTCGTTCGGGGCCTTCCTGGATCCGGTGGCCGACAAGCTCATGGTCTCTGTTACGCTGGTGTTGCTGGTAGAGCGGCACGCTACGCTACTCTTCACACTCGCCGCCTGCGTTATCATCGGTCGCGAAATCGTCGTCTCGGCACTGCGCGAATGGATGGCGGAACTCGGCCAGCGCACCTCTGTTGCCGTGAGCTATATCGGCAAGGTGAAAACAACATTGCAGATGATCGCCGTGATAGGCCTGCTTGCCGTCAATCCGGCGCGCGACGCCGACTGGCTGCTGGGCCTGTGCTATCTAATGCTGTACAGCGCCGCGGTACTGACACTCTGGTCGATGGTCGCCTACCTGCGCGCCGCTGCCCGGGCTATCCGCGCCAGGGATGGCGCGGCAAAACGCCTTGACTCAGGATAGACAGCGCATAGAATAGGCGCCTCTTCACATTGCGGGAATAGCTCAGTTGGTAGAGCGCAACCTTGCCAAGGTTGAGGGGGGGCGCCCAGCCTCGCCGGTACCGGCGACCAACCTACGGTCGGTACGAAGTCAGACAGTGCGGGAATAGCTCAGTTGGTAGAGCGCAACCTTGCCAAGGTTGAGGT
>CAYFVJ010000049.1:0-15020 GCA_964346555.1 uncultured Alteromonadaceae bacterium
CGGGGCCCGCCAGCAGGTACGCGAGTAAGCACAACGGCAGTCGACGCGACCTGAGCCGCGCCGGTCTGCCCCGCTTGTACCGGATTGATGGCATATGCAATGATCCCGGTCGATTCGGGGCGGAAACGTAACACAGAATCGGACACTGGGTCCGGGGGCGTGAAGCCCGCTGGTAATTTTCAGGGCAAATACCTTGTTGACAGTCCATCTTCGCCTCTGTCGTCTGCCCGGGCAGGTGGATTCCCCGCGCAGCGCCGCGCTCACACAGTGGCTCACCCCGGCAGAGCGCGGGCGTTGCGCACGCCTGCCGGACATGCACGCCGGCAGAGCGGCAGTGGCAAGAGCCCTGGTGCGGAGCGAGCTCGCGGCAGCGCTTGACCTCCCGCCGATGGCGCTTGAATTCGTACCCGGGCCCCACGGTAAACCCGCCGTTCTGGATCCGCCGCGTCCCATTGCGTTCAATCTGAGTCACAGCGGTGACTGGGTAGTCCTGGCCTGGCACGTGCATACCAGCGCCGCGCCGCTAGGCGTGGACGTAGAGCACGCGAACAGTCGGGCGCGCGACGTCATGCGCCTGGCGCGCCGCTATTTCAGTACCGTGGAGCGGGCGGCACTGGAGTCTCTTCAGTCACGTGAGCATGCAGCGCGCCAGGACCTGTTCTATCGTCTCTGGACCCTGAAAGAGGCCTGGGTCAAAGCGCATGGCCTGGCACTGGCGCCGCAGCTGGCAGCGGTATCGTTTGATCCGCACAGCCGCGGACTGATGCTGGACAACGCCACGGCCTACGCCAGCGGCCGCCTGCTGCACGGATCCCCCGCCGCCGACGCCTGGGTGTCACTGTGCCTGCTCGGCGACGAGTGCCTGCCCGTCACGCTGGACGCGCGCCTGGGCATGCCCCTCGATAGCTGGGCACCCCTGCCGCTGTGTGGCTGGCGCGGTCCTCTTTCGGCACAATCAGTCGCGGGGTAGATGCGGGCTTTACGACCGTGGCGACCCACGGTCAACGCGAGGTCGCGTCGTTCGAGGCTGAGCACCGGTGCGCGGACAAGCGCTCGCCACGGACCAGCCGCGCCGGATGCGCGCGATGATCACACGTTGAAGCGAAAATGAATAATGTCCCCGTCCTGCACGACGTAGTCTTTGCCCTCCAGACGCCAACGCCCGGCGTCCTTTGCGCCCTGCTCGCCGTTGTAGGCCACAAAGTCGTCGTAGCCGACCACCTCGGCGCGGATAAAGCCCCTCTGGAAATCCGTGTGGATGACGCCCGCAGCCTCTGGTGCAGTGGCACCGATGCGCACGGTCCAGGCGCGGACTTCCTTCTCGCCGGCGGTGAAGTAGGTCTGCAGATTGAGCAGCCGATAGCCTGTGCGGATGACCCGGTCAAGGCCCGGCTCCTGCATGCCGAGGTCAGCGAGAAACTCCGCGCGCTCGGCATCCTCCAGCTCCACGATTTCCGATTCCAGCTTGTTGCAGACGACCACCACCTCGGCATTTTCCTCTGCCGCAATACGCCGCACCTCATCGACGTGCGGATTGTCCTCGAAGCCGTCTTCGTCCACGTTGGCGATATACAGTGTTGGCTTGGTGGTCAATAGGAAAAGCTGGCGCGTCAGGCCGCGCTCGGCGTTGTCCAGGTCGAGGCTGCGCACGGGCTTCGCCTCGTTAAGGTGCGGCAGCAGTCGCTCTTCCAGCAGGGCTTTCATCGCAATGGCCGCCTTGTCGCCACCCTTGGCGCTGCGCACCACCTTCTGCAGTTGTTTTTCGCAGCTCTCGAGGTCGGCCAGCGCCAACTCGGTGTTGATAATATCGATATCCGAGATCGGGTTGACGCGGTTGGCGACGTGGATGACGTTGTCGTCTTCAAAGCAGCGCACAACGTGGGCAATGGCATCGGTCTCGCGGATATTGGCCAGGAACTGGTTACCGAGGCCCTCGCCTTTCGAGGCGCCAGCGACCAGACCGGCGATATCGACGAACTCCATGGTCGTCGACACCTCCCGCTGGGGTTTCACGATCGCGGCAATGTGGGCCTGCCGTGGGTCCGGCACGGGCACGATGCCGGCGTTGGGCTCGATGGTGCAGAAGGGGAAGTTCTCGGCGTCGATGCCGGCGCGCGTGAGTGCATTGAACAGGGTGGATTTGCCGACATTGGGCAGACCCACGATCCCGCATTTGAATCCCATACAGCTTTCCTTGATGTCAGTGTCAGCCGGCGCTGAAGCTGTGCAGTTGTGTCATGGCTCTGGCCAGGTCGCCATCGAGCAGCAGGGGCAGGGCGTCTGCCGCCGCTTCGAGAGACGCGGCGGTCAGCTCACTCTCATTGCCCGGTGCGCGACCGAGCACGTAGGGACTGACGCGGTCCGCACTGCCCGGATGCCCGATGCCGACGCGCAGGCGGTAGAAATCGGTCGCGTTGCCGAGCGCACGAACGATGTCGCGCAGGCCATTGTGACCACCGTGGCCGCCGCCGCGCTTGAAGCGGGCAACCCCGGGCGGCAGGTCCAGTTCATCGTGTGCGATCAGCAATTGCGCCGGCGCCAATTTGAAAAAACCCGCCATGGCGCCCACGGCCTGGCCGCTACGGTTCATGTAGGTATCCGGGATGAGAAGCCTGACAGCGTGTCCATTGATGCTGATGCGCGCGGTCAAACCGCGATAGCGGCGCTCTTGAGAGAGCGTGCCGCCGTGGCGGCGCGCCAGGCAGGTGACGAAATCGGCGCCCGCGTTATGCCGGGTGCCGCGGTAGGCATCCCCGGGGTTGCCGAGTCCGACCACCAGTGCTATGTGCGTAGACATGTCCCGGAAGCCTGGCGCCGTGGATCACGCGGCGAGCGCTACTCGTCGTCCTTGTCTCCGCCGGTTTCTTTATCCTGTGTCGGCACCTCACCTGCAGCGGGTGTGCCCTCGTCCTCAGCACCCTCTTCATCCGCCGCTTCGATAGCGGCACGCGGCGCGATAATTGCGGCGATCGGCATGTCGTGGTCTTCCCCCAGCGCCAGCGCCACGGACGTCGTACCCTCGGGCAAGGAGACCTCGGACAGGTGAATACTGTCGCCGATGCTGAAATCCTGCATATCGATCTCGATATACTCGGGGATGTTGGACGGCAGGCAGAGCAGCTCGATTTCCGTGGCCTGGTGCTCGATGACCCCGCCTTCCAGCTTCACGCCCTGGCAGGTCTCCTCGTTGAGGAAGTGAATCGGTATATTGACTTTGAGCTCGACCTTTTCGTCGATGCGCAGAAAATCGGCGTGCGTGACGCGCTCCTTGGACGGGTGGCGCTGCAGATCTTTGAGAATGGCTTTTTCGGTATCGCCCCCGATCTTGACGGCAATGACCTGGGAGAAAAAGGCTTCGTTCTCGAGTGCCTTCTCCAGATCCTTGCTGATGATGCTCAGCGGCCGGGGATCCTTGCCCGCACCATAGATGATTGCCGGTACCAGGTTCGCGAGGCGACGCAGGCGGCGGCTCGCACCTTTCCCCAGGTCGTCGCGCGGAATCGCGTTGATTTCCAGTTGGTCAGACATTGTCTTGACTCCTATGTTTCATATGCCGGCAGGCTTGCGACCAGCGTTGCCGGCACGACTACGTAAGCGCTGTTTGTCCTTTGCGCCAGAGGGCGCGTCGTAGAGCGTCAGGAAAACAGCGCGCTGATGGATTCCTCGTTGGAGACACGACGAATGGATTCTGCCAGCAGATCCGAGATGGTGAGCTGTCGGATCTTACCGATGGTCCTGGCCTCGTCGCTCAGAGGAATCGTATCGGTCACTACGAGCTGATCCAGCTCGGAGTTGCGAATATTGTCAAGTGCGCGGCCGGACAGCACGGGATGCGTGCAATAGGCCACAACCCGAATGGCGCCGCGCGCCTTCAGGGCGTCTGCGGCGTTGCACAGTGTGCCGGCTGTGTCGACCATGTCGTCCACGAGCAGACAGGTGCGGCCGTCCACAGGGCCGATAACGTTCATGACCTGCGCCTCGTTGGCCTGGGGACGTCGCTTGTCGATGATCGCCAGCTCGGCATCGTCCAGCTGCTTGGCAATGGCCCGGGCGCGCACCACGCCGCCGATGTCCGGTGAGACCACGACCAGGTCATCGTAATGGCAGGCAACGATGTCGTCGTTGAGCACCGGTGAGCCGTAAACGTTGTCTACCGGGCAGGCGAAGAAACCCTGGATCTGCTCGGCGTGCAGGTCGACGGTCAGCACGCGATCCACGCCAACGGCCACCATCAGGTCAGCGACCACCTTGGCGGAGATGGGTACGCGGGAGGAGCGCGGCCTGCGGTCCTGGCGTGCGTAGCCGAAATACGGCACAACGGCGGTGATGCGTGCGGCTGACGCCCGGCGCAGGGCATCAATCATGACCAGAAGTTCCATCAGGTTGTCATTGGTGGGTGCGCAGGTAGACTGCAGCACAAAGACATCCTTGCCTCGAACATTTTCGTTCAGTTCCACGGCGATCTCGCCATCACTGAAGCGACCGACGTCCGTCTTGCCCAGAGAGAGGTACAGTCGGTTGGCTACCCGGCGCGCCAATTCAGGATTGGCATTGCCGGTGAAAACCATCATTTTCGAGGACACGGCATTTACCCCGGGCGATAGTGTCGGATTTCGCGATTTGGCTGGGGTGGCAGGATTCGAACCTGCGAATGCCGGGATCAAAACCCGGTGCCTTGCCACTTGGCTACACCCCAAAAAAGCTGGTTCAGCACATGTTCTCTACAACGTCCAGTGCCGGGGATCGATTTACCCCCCGGGCCACCCAGGCTTTCCAGGGTGGCGGCACCTGTTCCACGATACGTTGTGCCTGCGCTTCGCTGGCACAGCGGCAAAATATGCAGGCGCCGGTGCCGGTCAGTCTCGCTTCGCCGAAATTCTCTAGCCAACTCAACGCGTTATCTACTTCGGGGTAAAGTCCCCGTACGACGGATTGGCAGTCGTTCCGGGAATCGCCTGCGAAAAAGGCGTGCATTGTGATGGGCGGGGTGTTGCGTGTCAATTCTCGGTGAGAAAATATTTGCCCGGTGTGGACGCTGCAGGCCGGCTGCAACAGAAGGTACCAGGCCGCGGGCAGTTCCAGCGGGGTGAGCTGCTCGCCGATTCCCTCCGCCCAGGCGCTGTGGCCGTGCACGAATACCGGTACATCCGCTCCGAGGGTGGCGCCGAGGCGCTGCAGCGTCGACCTGGGCAGTTCGAGACGCCACAGCGCATTCAGCGCCAGCAATGTGCTCGCCGCGTCGGAGCTGCCGCCGCCGAGACCGCCACCCGATGGAAGCCGCTTGTCGAGGCGAATATGCGCACCGCAGGTCTGCGGCGTTGTCGCCAGGGACTTCAGGGCACTGGCAGCGCGAACGATCAAATTGTCATTGTCGACGATGCCGAGGTCTGGCCCCTCGAGTGTGACACGGCCGCTGTCATTCGCCGTGACGTCGAGTGTGTCGCCGAAATCCAGAAGCTGGAAAACTGTCTGTAGATCGTGATAGCCGTCAGCTCTGCGCCCGGTTACGTGCAGGAACAGGTTGATCTTGGCAGGCGCGAAAATGCGCGCACGATCGGGTGCCGTCATGGGGACTCGGTCGACCAGCGCCCTTTGACCAGGCGCAGGCTGATGGCGTCGGCGGGCAGGCTGAGGTGCAGCGTCATGGGCAGGTAGCCGTCGCCGGCCGGCGCGTAGTCGCTGTAAGAAACGATCCAGCCACCCTGATGTATCTCTTGCGCGCGACCATTCGCCAGGGCCAGGTGGTCGATCGGCTGGCTCGGGTCGGGTAGACCCCGCAGCCAGAAGGGCAGTGCATTGACGGGTATGGGCCAACCGGTGGCCGCCGCGAGCATGTCGGGGGTGCTGCTGTCATACATACGGCGTTCACCCCCGCGGGCAACCTGCAGCCGATCACCTTCACGGGTAATGCGCATGGCGCCCGCGCCAAGCGGGCCCGACAGCTCCAGCTGGCTCCGGTCGCGGCGCTGTGACCAGTCAAGTTTGGCGCTCTCGGCACCGCCAGGCCAGCGCAGGGCGACCTTGGCCGAGAGATCCCAGGACGTGAGTGAACGGGCGTGATCCTGGTAGTCGGCCCACTGTGTTGACGGCGGCGCGCTGTCGCGGGTCGTGGTGCAGCCAAGTGCCAACAGCAGCGTGAAAACCGGCAGTGCAGCCCGGGCCCAGCGCATGCAGCCCGCGCTCAGGGCAGATCATCCACACCCAGGCGCCGCAGGGTGTCCTGCAGCACCGGATGATCAGGGTCCTTGAGCAGCGCGCCGCGCCAGACCTTGCGCGCACCCTCGGGATTGTCGCTTTGCCAAAGCACCTCGCCGAGGTGGGCGGCGACCTCGGGGTCGGGGAATCCGGCGTAGGCACGCGTGAGGTAATCCAGCGACGCGTCGTAGTCGCCCAGCTGGTAGAGCACCCACCCCATGCTGTCGAGAATGGCCGGTTCGTTCGGCTCCAGCGCCAGGGCCTGCCTGATAAGCTCGCGGGCTTCTTCGAGCCTGTCGGTGCGATTCGCGAGAGTGTAGCCGAGGGCGTTGAGCGCCGTGGCGTTGTCTGGCTCCCGAGAGATGATGTTGCGCAGGTCTGCCACGGCGCCGTCGACGTTGTCTCGGCGCTCGTGCACGACAGAGCGCGCATAACGCAGGGACGTGGAATTCGGGAAGGCAGCAATCGCCTCGTTCAGCAGGGCGAGGCTGGCTTCATTCAGGCTCGTCTCGTTGAGCAGATTGGCCTGCAGCGAGTACAGCTGTTCGCTGCGACCCGGGTAGCTCTGGCGCAGGGTCGAGAAATAGCCGCTGAAGCGGGCCTGACGGTCCTCTTCCAGGAGCAGTTTGCCAATGCGCAGTGTTGCCGGCATCAGGTTCTGGCCGTCGCCCACCTGCATGTAGTGTTCGATCGCCTGTGCGGTTTCTCCCTCGCTCTCGGCAATGCGTCCCAGCACGAAATAGGCCTCGCCGGTGCGCTGCTGCAGGTCCAGCATTTGCTCCAGGTAGGCTTTCGCCGCCATTCGGTCGTCCAGCTCTTCATTGATCAGCGCCAGGGAGAACAGCAGGTCAGCATCATCCGGATTGCCGGCGGACAGAATCTCGAATTGCTCACGTGCGGCGGGCATATCGTCGCCTGCCAGCAATCTGGCGTACTGCAGGCGCAGGTTGTCGCGATCGGGATCTTCATCGAGCGCCTGCTCGATCCGTGCAAACGGTGCCTCACTATCCTGTTCCTGAAGCATCCGCGCCTCGAGCAGGAGCGCCTGTTGCTGAAAGGGCTCAAGCTCAAACACGTCACCCAGCTTTGCCAGGGCGTCCTCGCGCTCGCCCATCTCCTGGGCAATCAGCGCGCGCGTCATCAAGAGCGAGATGCTGTTGTCGAGTTCGGGTAGAAGGTCTTCCAGTGCACCTGCAAGCCTGCGCCGGTCGTCTTCGGACAGTTCGTCGAAGCCGTTTAGCAGAATGGGGAAGCGGGCGTTGCTCTCATCGTCGCGCGCTACGGCGGCGAGGTGGGGCACGGCCTGCACCAGGCGACCCTCGCGCACCAGCAGTGTTGCCAGTGTGTTGTGAGGTTCGGGATTGTCGGGCTCCAGTTCAACCCAGAGGGAAGCCGCCTGGCGCGCCTCCTCCTCGCGCTGGAGATACTGCGCGAGGTGCGTGGCGTGTGCGCTGACCGCCGGATCGCGCAGCTTGTCAGCCTGTTCCATGTACAGCTGCATAGCGGTTGTGTAATCGCGGTTGCGCAGCGCGAACTCGGCCGCCAGTAAAGGGAAAACGCTGTCCTCGGGCAGTCGCCGCTTGACGCCGGCGGCGAGTTTCGGTGGCGGCTCGTCCGCCCCGCTGCGGATTTCGTTGTCCGCAGCCGGCGCATCATCGCTCGCAGTCGCGGCGGCTGCGCGGTCCGGCACGGCGTCGGCATCGCTCGCTCGCGCTACTGTCTCTGGCGGCTGCGCGACGCATGCCAGCAGCATCGGGGAGGCGCAGGCAAGAAAAACTGTGGTCAGGATGTGAAAACGCATAAACTTGCAGGACGGTGTGATGATTTGCATTCCCATAGTGACATAGTCATGCGTCGAAACCCACACGCTGCACGGTCTGTCGGTTCGCCTTGCGCTATCAATTATTGCGCAAGTTGTTAAAATCCGCCGTGGACAGGCAGCACGGCTGCCGCACGAGTGGCCCAGCCTTCAGGCTGCAGCCCAGGCGCTGTGCATGACGACCGCGGAGACTTCGACAGCTTGACATGAATCTGATTGCTCTGGGAATCAATCATAACTCCGCGGCTGTGGAGGTTCGCGAGCGGGTCGCGTTCGCACCGGAACAGGTAAGTGAGGCGCTGTCGCACGCGTGCGCGAGTATCGAGCTCGACGAGGCGGTCGTGCTGTCGACCTGCAATCGCACGGAGATTTACGCTGTCGCCCCGGCGAACAGCGTCCTGGCAGAAAAAGCGAGCCAGGTGATCGCCTGGATGGCCAATTATCATCATCTGTCGGAGGATGAGCTGCGCGCTGCGTCCTACCACCACGAGGCGGAAGATGCGCTGCGTCATCTGGTGCAGGTAGCGGCGGGTCTCGACTCAATGGTGCTGGGCGAGCCGCAGATTTTCGGGCAGCTCAAGTCCGCATTTGCAGTGGCCACGGAGGCGGGAACCGTGGGCACGGAACTGGGGCGTCTTTTCCCTCGCGTGTTCTCCATTGCGAAAAAGGTCCGCACCGATACGGCTATCGGTGAAAATCCGGTGTCGGTAGCGTATGCCGCGGTCGATCTCGCCAGTCATATTTTCACTGACCTTGCCGAGTGTAATGCGCTGCTGGTCGGGGCCGGGGAAACCATAGAGCTGGTAACGCGGCACCTTATCGAAGCGGGCGTCAATAACGTGGTTATTGCCAACCGCACACTCGATCGCGCCCGTGACCTGGCGCAACGCTTCGGTGCCGAAGCGGTGTTGCTTGCCGACATACCGGAGCAGCTGCCGCAGGCCGATATTGTCATCTCGTCCACGAGCAGCCAACTGCCCATTCTCGGCAAGGGGGCGGTCGAGCAGGCAATCCGCAAACGCAAACACCGGCCCGTCCTCATGGTTGATATAGCCGTGCCGCGGGATATAGAACCCCAGGTAGATGGTTTGCGCGACGTCTACCTGTACACGGTGGATGATCTGCGGCAGATCGTCGAGCAGAACATGCGCAGCCGTCAGCATGAAGCGCGCAAGGCCGACGACATCATCATGCTCGGCGTGCAGGACTACTTCGAAGAGCGCCGGTCCCTCGCCGCGGTCGATCTGGTCAAGGCCTATCGTCAGTCCGCCGAGCAGGTGCGGGAGCAGGAACTGCAGCGGGCGCTGGCGAGTCTGGAACGCGGTGACGAGGCATCCAAGGTGCTCACGCAGCTGTCGCGCAGCATCACCAACAAATTGATACACGCGCCGACCCGGGGTTTGAAAAAGGCAAGTGCAGAGGGGCGTCACGATGTGCTGGCACACGCCCAGGGTCTGCTCGGCATTGAACTGCAGCAGGCGATGGAGGCAGTCGCCCAGGAGGGCGTCGACGAGGCGCGAACCACGGCATCTGTCACACCGATTCTGCGAGCGGCGGAAAAGAGTGGACACGGCGGCCAGTGAAGGCGTCCCTGCTGGACAAGCTCGATGCGCTGAGCGATCGGCACGAGGAGGTGTCCGCCCTGCTCGGAGACGCCGAGACGATCGCGGACCAGGAGCGCTTTCGCGATCTTTCCCGTGAATACAGCGAGCTCGAGGACGTGGTCCGCTGCTATGGCGATTACCGCAGCGTAGCGGATGACGTCGCCGAGGCCCGCGCCATGCTGGACGACAGCGATCCCGATATACGCGCCATGGCGGGTGAAGAGCTTGCAACAGCCGAGGCACGCCGGGATGAACTGGAGGACCGGCTGCAACGGCTTCTGCTACCCCGTGACCCGCGCGACTCCAGCAATGTCTTCCTCGAGATTCGCGCGGGCACCGGTGGTGACGAGGCGGCAATTTTCTCCGGCGACCTGTTCCGCATGTATTGCCGCTACGCCGAGCACAAGGGCTGGCGTGTCGATGTGCTGTCCGAGCGTCACGGGGAGCACGGAGGCTATAAAGAGATTATCTGCCGATTCGAGGGGCGGGACGTCTATGCCTATCTCAAGTTCGAGTCCGGCGCGCACCGCGTGCAGCGGGTCCCCGATACCGAGTCACAGGGGCGTATTCATACGTCAGCCTGCACGGTAGCGGTACTGCCAGAGGCCGAGGAACTGGACGAGATAGAGCTGAACAAGGCCGACCTGCGCATTGATACGTACCGGGCGTCCGGTGCCGGCGGTCAGCATATCAACAAGACCGACTCGGCGGTGCGCATTACACATCTGCCGTCGGGGATCGTGGTCGAGTGCCAGGACGAGCGCTCCCAGCACAAGAACCGGGCGCGTGCCATGGCCTTACTGCACGCCAGGCTCAACAACGCGGCGGAGGATGCGCAGGCGGCTGAACAGGCAGAGCAGCGGCGCAACCTTGTCGGTACCGGTGACCGCTCCGATCGTATCCGTACCTACAATTTTCCCCAGGGTCGCCTCACTGACCACCGCATCAATCTCACCATCTACAAGCTCACCGAGGTTATGAGCGGTGACCTCGATGCGGTTATCGAGCCACTGCGTCACGAGTATCAGGCCGACCAGCTGGCGGCGCTGTCTGAGTCGTGATGAGCAGTGTGCAGTCGTTGCTGCACGAAGCATCTGATCTGTCTTCCGAAGACCCGCGGCGCGACGCGGAGGTGCTGCTCGGGCACTGCCTGGAGCGCCCCAGGAGCTGGCTGTACGCGTGGGGCGACAGCGCGGTCGATGAGGTGGATGCCGCGCGTTATCGCAAGCTGCTGCGCGATCGGCAGGCGGGCGTCCCGGTCGCCTATCTGCTCGGTACGCGCGAGTTCTGGTCGCTGCCACTGCGCGTTACGCCGGCAACCTTGATCCCGAGGCCGGATACGGAGCGCCTGGTCAGTCAGGCGCTCGCGCTGGCGCTACCGGATTCGGCGCGGGTGCTCGACCTGGGCACGGGAAGCGGCGCGATTGCCCTGGCACTCGCGAGCGAGCGCCCGCGATGGAGCGTGACCGCAGTGGATGCCGATGCCGGAGCAGTCGCTGTCGCGCTGCAGAATGTCGCATCACTCGCGCCCGGACGGGTGGATGTACTGGTGTCCGACTGGTTCTCGGCTCTCCCGGGGCGGCGTTTCGATCTCGTGGTGGCCAACCCGCCCTACGTCGGCGCCAGTGACCCGCATTTGACGGCGGGCGACCTGCGGTTTGAGCCGCGTCACGCGCTGGTCAGTGGTGACGACGGGCTGGAAGACCTATCGCACATTGTTGCGCAGGCACCGACGCACCTCGTCGCCGATGGTTGTCTGTTGCTGGAGCATGGGTTTGACCAGGGCGCTGCCGTGCGCAGCTTATTGACTGAAGCCGGATTCGCCGCGGTCGTAACGCACAGGGATTTCGCCGGCAACGAGCGGGTGAGTGGCGGTCGCTGGTATGCTGAGTGACGCAGAGCTCGCGCGCTACAGCCGCCAGCTGCTGCTCGCCGACTTCGATATCGCCGGACAGGAGGTTTTAGGGCGAGCACGTGTGCTGATTGTCGGCGCCGGCGGCCTGGGCAGTCCCGCGGCGCTGTATCTCGCTGCCGCCGGCGTCGGCGAACTGGTACTCGCCGATGGTGACAGCGTCGAGCTGAGCAATCTGCAGCGGCAGATTGCGCACGGCGAGGCAGATATCGGTCGCGGCAAGGCGCACTCGGCGCGTGCGGCAGTGCAGCGTTTGAATTCCAGGGTCAAGGTCCGCGAGCTGCCGACACATCTGGATGATCACGCCTTCACTGAGATCTGTGCACAGGTTGATCTGGCGATCGACTGCGCCGACAACTACCCCAGCCGATTTGCGCTCAACCGCGGGTGCATCGCCGCGGGTATTCCCCTGGTGTCCGGGGCAGCGGTGCGCACGGAGGGTCAGGTTGCGGTATTCCACCCCGCGGCGACGGGCGGCTGCTACCGCTGCCTGTTTCCCGAGGAGGGCGCGACGTCAGCGCTGCGCTGTAGCGAAAGCGGTGTGCTCGGTCCGGTGGTTGGCATTGTCGGTAGCCTGCTGGCGCTGGAGACCATCAAGTTATTGACAGGCTGCGGCGCGACCCTGGTCGGTGGTCTGCTGACACTGGACCTGCGCGATTACCGGATGCAGCGCCTGGCGCTGCCGTCGCGGCCCGGCTGCCCCGATTGCGGGGGGTGAGCTCCCCGGAAATAGAAATGCTACACTTTGCGGGATAAGTGAGCCTGAAAAAGGACTGGAATTGAGCAAGCAACGCAAGGGGCGGCGGCCCACCGGGGCAGGCGAGAACGGCGCTGTCAAAGAGCATGCGCGCTGGAACATCGACGATTTCCATGTGCCCGAGGTCGAGGGCAAGGTCCGCTTTCACGATCTCGCGCTGCGCGAAGAAATCATGCACGGAGTTGCCGACCTGGGCTTTGCGTATTGCTCTCCCATCCAGGGCCAGATTCTGCCCTTTACGCTGCGCGGCCACGACGCGATAGGCAAGGCCCAGACCGGTACGGGCAAGACAGCCGCATTTCTCATCACTATATTCAACGACCTGCTCGAAAATCCTCCGGAGGAAGAGCGATTCATCGGTGAGCCGCGGGCGCTGGTCATTGCGCCCACACGGGAGCTGGTCACGCAGATCGCTGCAGACGCAGAAGAGCTTGGCCGCCACACCGGCCTGCGCACCGCCACATTGATCGGTGGCATGGATTATCAGCAGCAGCTGCAGCGCGTTGCCAGCAACGTGGTGGATCTGGTGGTCGCGACGCCGGGTCGACTGATCGACTTCATGACCCGGCGCGACCTGTTCCTCGATCGCGTGGAGGTGCTGGTGCTCGACGAGGCGGATCGCATGCTCGACATGGGTTTCATCCCCCAGGTCAAGCGCATTGTGCGGGCGACCCCGTCCAAGGAATTCCGCCAGACGCTGCTGTTCTCGGCAACGTTCACACAGGACATCATCAACCTGTCGGCACGGTGGACGCGCGATCCGGTAAAGATCGAGATCGAGCCCGACAACGTGGCCACCGATAGCGTGGACCAGAAGATTTACCTGGCGAGCAGCGAAGAGAGGTTCCGCATTCTGACCAACCTGCTGCGCAGTGATGAAGCCACCAGTATCATCGTATTCGCCAACCGGCGTGATCAGGTGCGCCGGCTGCACGAGCGCCTGCGCCGCGCCGGGGTCACCTGCGGCATTCTGTCGGGCGAGATTCCACAGGCGAAGCGCGGCAAGACGCTGGATCAGTTCCGGAAAGGCGAGATTGCGGTGCTGGTGGCCACCGATGTGGCCGGTCGCGGTATTCACGTCGACGGCGTCAGCCACGTGGTCAACTACAACCTGCCCGAGGACCCGGAGGATTACGTGCACCGTATCGGGCGCACCGGCCGGGCCGGCGCGAGCGGCATCTCGATCAGCTTTGCCAGCGAGGATGACGCCTTTCTTCTACCCGATCTCGAGGCATTGCTCGGCGAAAAACTCACCTGCACGCATCCGCCGCCGGAGCTTCTGGCCTGATCCGGCGTGCATCTTCAGCGATCAGCGCCCGGGATTGATTGCCGCCAGTTCTTCCACCCAGAGTATTGTCGCGCCGACAACTGCGGCGGGAACGACCACGAAGTTGATTATCGGAATGCCGGTGCACAGGGCGACGAGCCCGCCAAAGCCCATGCTCGACAGGCGCCGGCTGCGCACTGCCTCCTTGACGTCGGCAAAGCTGCGCTGGTGGTTGTCCATCGGGTAGTCGACGAATTGGATGCTCATCATCCAGGCGCCGAGCAGTAGCCACAGAAACGGGGCTATCGCATTGACTGCCGGTACGATGCTCAACAGCAGTACAAACAGCGCCATGGGCACATAGTACAGCAGCTTGGCGATTTCCCGGAATATACCGCGGGGCACACCGATGAGGGCGCCGGCAAGGCCTTCAAGACCCTGTACAGGCCGGCCGGTAACGAGTTCCTCGGCCTTTTCTGCCAGTAATGTATTGAAAGGTGAGGCGATAACCAGCGCCACCGCCGTGAACAGGTAGCCGGTGATCAGGCTGGTTGCAACGACTACCAGCGGCCAGATAATCCATTCCAGAAAGCGCAGCCACTCCGGCAGTGCGGCGAGCGTCTGCTCCAGTGTCTCGCTGAGCCACGCATAGCCCCAGCCGATCAGGCTGGAGAAGATGAGGATATTCACCAGCAGGGGGATCAGCACGAACGGCCGCAGCCGGGGGTGCGCCAGTAGACTCGCGCCGCGCACAACGTAGCCGGCACCGTGCAAGGCGTTGCCACGCATCGTTCGATCTCCTCGTGTGTATGGGTATCAGCAGTCTACCGAAAAGCGTTGTCAGATTACTTATAATGAGGTGATCAGGAGGTTGTTATGGCGGATGACGACGAGCTTTTCTGGGAGGAAATGGCAGATGTAGCGCCGATACGTCGCGAGCGCCGCGTGCGCAGACCGCCCTCGGCGAGGGCAGATGCCGATTCACTGGCCGCGCGGCGAGCAGCCGCGGAACAGGCCCGCGGGCGCGACCCCAATTTTCTCGCCGAAGAAGGCTTCGCTCCTCTGGATCCATGGTATGTGCTGGACTTCAAGCGTCCCGGCATACAGAACGGCGTTTTCCGCAAACTCAAGCAGGGCCGCTACGAGCCCGAAGCCCGGCTGGATATGCACCGCATGACCGTGCGGCAGGCGCGCGCAGAGCTGTTCGCGTTCATGCGCGACTGCCACACACTGGGTCTGCGCAGCGTGATGCTGGTGCACGGCAAGGGCGAGCGCAAGGCGGAAAACGAACGCGTCTCGATCCTCAAGGGCGGCGTCGACCACTGGCTGCGCGAGATCGATACAGTCCAGGCCTTCCACAGCGCCCAGCCCCAGCACGGCGGCACCGGCGCCGTTTACGTGCTGCTGCGCAAGAGCGCCGAGAAAAAGCAGGAGAACCGCGAGCGGTTCATGCGGGGGCGGGTTCC
>CAYFVJ010000050.1:0-14676 GCA_964346555.1 uncultured Alteromonadaceae bacterium
CGCGGCTCGCGCGCGAGCGCGGGACCGACCGCGCCTCCCAGACCCTGCCCCCTGGCGCTGAGTCGCCAGGCGTCGAGCCTGGGGGCGCGACCCTCGCGCAGGCGCTTGCTGAGCGCGGCGCTGAAGACCTCGCCCGGCGGGTGCAGGTAGTAGGATGCCGCCCAGCGACACAGGTCAAATACACCGGATGACAGCGCGGGTTGCTGATCCAGGACTGCGTCTGCCGGCCTGAGCCGGTCCGGCGGCATGTCGCTCGTGGTGGTGACCGCGACCAGTACACCGACGACCGAGCGCCGTCCGAAAGGTACGCGAACGCGGATGCCCGGCATCAGGGTGGCGGCCAGCTGCGGATCCCAGTCCGCTGGCGGCAGGTAGTCGAACAGGCGGCGCAGCGGCGTGGGAACAGCTATGCGGAGGTACGTCGGCATCGGGCATGATCACTTGCAGTGACAGGACAGTCTAGCGGGGCCTTGCGTGGAGCCGCGCTTCTGCTACTATGCGCGCCCTTTGCCGGGCGCAGCAAGTGTGCCTGTCATTCGCGGATACGGTGCCCGGCACGGATCGGGTTGCGGTGTCCCCAAGCAGGAGCAGGACGATGAAAAAAGATATCCACCCGAAATATGAGTACGTCACCGCCACGTGTAGCTGCGGCAACGTGATCAAGACGCGTTCGACGTTTACCCAGGACTTCAGTATTGATGTCTGCTCGGAATGTCACCCGTTCTTTACCGGCAAGCAGAAAATCGTCGACAGTGGCGGTCGCGTGGATCGCTTCAACAAGCGCTTCGGCAACCGCGGCAGCAAGCGCTAGAACGCTGACTCGAGCCCCCGGGCGTGCCCCACTCGGCGTGCCCCACTCGGCGTGCCCCACTCGGCGTGCCCCACTAGAAAATATCGTTGATCAGGTCGTCGGTACCGGTCTTGCCCGGCGCCGTGGCTTCTCCTGAGTCGTACTCCGTGGGCACATTCTCGTTGCGGAAGTACTCGAATATCGCGTCACCCTGCCCCGGGCCGGCCAGCAGCCCGCTGTCGGGATCGATGCGCACGCTGGTGATGCCATTCGGCACCGGCCATGCACGCTGCGCACGGTTGCGCAGCGCTTCGCGCATGTACTCGATCCAGATCGGCAGCGCGGCGCTGCCGCCGAATTCCCGGCGACCGAGCGGCGTGTAGGCGTCAAACCCGACCCAGCTGGTCGCCACGACATCGCGGTTGTAACCGGAGAACCAGGCATCCATGGGACCGTTGGTGGTGCCGGTCTTGCCCGCCAGGTCGCCGCGTTCAAGGACCAGCGCGCGGCGTCCGGTACCGCGCTTTATAACGTCCTGCAGGATGCTGTTGATCAGGAAGTTGACCCGCTCGTCCATAACCCGCGGTGCCGCGGGCAGTGCGTCCTCTGCTTCCTCGGGCTTTTCAGCGCCCGCAATGCCGGTGCAGCTTGTGCAGACTGTCGCGGGGCGCGCCTCGAACAGCAGCTCGCCGGCGCTGTTCTCGATGCGCTGGATGAGGTGTGGCGCGACGGCATAGCCGCCATTCGCGAGCACGGCGTAGCCGCGAGCCACGGCCAGCGGTGACATGGACTGGGTGCCGAGCGCCAGAGACAGATTGCGGGGAAACCCCGCGGTATCAAAGCCGAGCTGCTCGGCGTAGCGGATCACATGACGCACGCCCATCTTCTGCAGGAGCCGGATGGACACGAGGTTGCGCGACTTGGTCAACGCCCAGCGCAGCCGGGTCGGGCCGTAGAACTTGCCGCCGTCGTTCTCGGGTCGCCAGATACCTTCCAGTGAGGTGTCTGCCAGCACCACGGGGGCATCGTTGATGATACTCGCCGGGGTGTGGCCGGCTGCGAGAGCTGCGCTGTAAATGAACGGCTTGAAATTGGAGCCCGGCTGGCGCTGCGCCTGGGTGACGCGATTGAATTTGCTCATTTCGAAGCCGATACCGCCCACGAGGCTCAGTATGGCGCCGTTATCCGGCGCCAGGGCAACCAGCGCGCCCTGTACCGCCGGCACCTGTGCCAGGTGCCAGACCTTGCCGTCGGGCCGGTGAACGCGCACCACGTCGCCCCGGCTGACCACGTCTGCCGGCGTCTGCGGTGCACGGCCCCGCGCATTTTCACTCAGGTAGGGATTGGCCTGACGCAACCCATTGTCCCAGAGCAACTCACCCTCGCGACCGTCGGCGAGGGCGAAACGTACCCCGGCGTCACCGACATCGAGAATCACGGCGGGGGTGAGGCCGGCGATAACCGGAATCCCGGCGAGCGTGTCGAGCCAGGCCGCGGGTGGGTCGTCCACCATTGTCGGGCCCGGATCCGCGGCGCTTAACGGTAGACGCGGCTCCGCAAGCTGCTGCTCCGGTCCGCGGTAGCCGTGGCGCCGGTCGTAGGTCATGAGGCCCGCCACCAGCGCTGCATGCGCCGCTCCCTGGAGGCGCGAGTCCAGCGTGGTGTAGACCTCGTAGCCGTCTGTGTAGGCGCCGACTCCGAAACGGTCGAGCATTTCCCGACGCACCATTTCCGCCGCATGCTGCGCATCCAGAGTGATCCTGGCGCCGTGGTAGCGCGCGGCGATCGGCTCCGCAAGCGCAGAGCGGTAGTCCGGCTCATTGATGAAGCCGAGGGAACGCATGCGCCCGAGAATCCAGTTGCGCCTCTCCTGTGCATTTTCCGGTGAGCTGAGGGGGTTGTTGCGCGACGGCGCCTTTGGAATGCCCGCCAGCATGGCGTGCTGCGCGAGGCTGAGCCCCGGCATGCTTTTGCCGTAATAGACCTGGGCCGCTGCCTCGAATCCATAGGCCCGGTGGCCTAGAAACACGCGGTTGACGTACAGCTCGAAAATTTCCTGCTTGCTGAGCCGGCGCTCAATCTCCACCGCGAGCAGAATCTCGTTGAATTTGCGGATAAACGTGCGATCGAGGCTGAGAAAATAGTTGCGCGCCACCTGCATCGTCAGCGTGCTGCCACCGGAACCCTTCTCACCCGTGAGCAGGAGTTCCGATACCGCGCGCCCGAGGCCCATCAGATCGATGCCGCTGTGCCGGAAGAAGCCGTCGTCCTCTGCCGCCAGCAGCGCCTGGACGAATGTCTGCGGAATCTCGCTGTAAGCCAGCGGATTGCGTTTCTGTTCACCGAATTGACCGATCAGGTCGCCCTGGGCGGTGTACACTCGCATAGGCGTCTGCAGCTGGACATCGCGCAATGTCTCCACGTCGGGGAGATCGGGACTCAGATAGAGATAGACTCCAGCGATCAGCCAGGCAGCGGCCAGGCCGCCCAGCAGGAAAAGGCGCAGGAGCCAGCGCAGGAAATGCAAGAGACCTCCGGGATTGTATCGAGGGTGGTACAGGCGCTGTCATCGGCGGCCAACGCTAACAGGTAATTATAGGCTTTTTTTGCCTTTTCGTTGCATAACAGGCTATCTTATAGCTTAATATTCAAGTATAAGAACACAAGTTAAAGCTAAGTCTGTGAATAGTATAGGAAAACGACTTGCTTGGATTGATAGGAAAAAGAAAGCAGACACAGCTTCTGGGGATGGATATCAGTTCCACCACGGTCAAGCTGCTCGAGCTCAGCCGCACGGGGGATAAGTATCGCGTGGAAAGTTACGCGGTCAGTTCACTTCCGCAGGATGCCGTGGTGGAGAAATCCATCAACGATGTCGAGGGCGTCGCCAACGCCATACGCAACGTTCTGGCGCAATCCCGGACCAAGTTGAAAACCGTTGCCGCCGCCGTGGCGGGCTCCGCCGTGATCACCAAGACCGTGGACATGCCGGCGGGGCTCAGTGACGACGAGATGGAAACCCAGCTCACGCTCGAGGCGGACCAGTACATTCCCTATCCCCTGGAGGAGGTGGCGCTGGACTTCGAGATCCAGGGCCCGACCCAGGGCCGCGAGGGCATGGTGGAGGTGCTTCTTGCGGCCTGTCGACGCGAGACTATCGACGCCCGGGTGGAAGCCATCGAGAGCGCCGACCTCGAGGCAAAAGTCATGGACGTCGAGGCCTATGCCGTTGAACGTGCCTACGGACTGATTCGCCAGCACCTCGATCTGGAGGAGACCGCCGTGGTCGCCCTGGTGGACATCGGCGCCACCATGACCACGCTCAGCGTGCTCAGCAACGGGCACACTATTTATACGCGTGAGCAGTTGTTCGGCGGCAAGCAGCTGACAGACGAGATCATGCGTCGCTACGGATTGCCGCTGGAGGAAGCGGGGCTGGCGAAGAAGCAGGGCGGGCTCCCCGACGATTATGAAGAGGAGCTACTGAACCCCTTTCGCGATGCGGTCGTGCAGCAGGTGACGCGATCGCTACAGCTGTTTTTCTCCTCCAGCCAGTATAATGATGTCGATTACATCATCATGGCCGGAGGCGTTTCCTACATGGACGGCCTGTCTGAGCTGGTGCAGGAGCGACTCGGCACGCCCACCGTGGTGGCCAATCCGTTTGCCGAGATGAGCATCTCTCCGCGGGTCAATGCGGTGGCGCTGGGCGGTGATGCCCCGGCGATGATGATTGCCTGCGGCCTGGCGCTGCGGAGTTTTGACTGATGGCGCACATCAACCTTCTGCCCTGGCGCGAGGCGCGGCGCGAGGAGCTCAAGCGACAATTCCTGAGTATTCTCGGGCTGATCGCGCTGGCAGGTATCATGCTGGTCGTGCTCGGGGATCGTATCGTCAACGGCCAGATTGACGATCAGAAAGCGCGCAATGACTATCTGTCTGAGAATATCCGCACGCTCGATGCCAAGGTCGCAGAAATCAAGGATCTCCAGCGCAAGCGCAACCAGCTGATCGATCGCATGCGTGTTATCCAGGAACTGCAGGGGAATCGACCGGTGATTGTGCGCGTGCTCGACCAACTGGTGCGGACCGTTCCCGATGGTGTCTTCTACACCCGGGTACAGGCGCGGGACAAGACCCTTGCCATCACGGGTGTGGCAGAATCGAACAATCGCGTCTCCAGCCTGATGCGGCGGCTGGACGCCTCCGACTGGCTGCAGGATCCGAACCTGGATTCCGTACGCGCAGCGACCATGTATGGCGACCAGGCAGCGACCTTTGACCTCACGGTCATGGTGAGCCTGCCACGGGAAGCCCGGGAAGGCGAGGGCTAGGCTGGTGGCACTGGAAGATTCGCTGCGCGCCCTCCGGGAGTTTGATCTCAACGACCTGAGTCTCGATAATCTCGGCACCATGCCGATGGTGCTCAAGGTGATTATCGGCGTGCTGCTGTTTGCCGCCGTCCTGGCCGGCGGCTATTACTTCCACATCGAGGAACTGCGCCTGCAGCTGGAGCGCGAGATCGCGGAGGAAGCCACGCTCAAGCAGGAGTACGAAAAGAAGGCATTCCAGGTGGCGAATCTCGACGCCTACCGGCGCCAGATGGTCGAAATGGAGGAATCTTTCGGCGCCCTGATCAGTCAGTTACCGAGCGATACCGAGGTGCCGGGCCTGCTCGAGGACATCACCAACAAGGGGTTGCTCAACGGTCTTGATATTGCCTCCATCAACCTGCAGCCTGAAGTCAGCCGCGAGTTCTACGTCGAGCTGCCGATTGCCATCGAGGCTTCCGGCTCCTATCACGACCTCGGTGCGTTTATCAGCGGCATGGCCGGCCTGCCACGTATTGTCACGCTGCACGACTTTACCATCAGCGGCACCGGCGACAACGCAAGCGCGCTGCAATTGTCGATAACGGCCAAGACCTACCGCTACAAGGACGGGGACACGTGATCATGGGTCGGTCGCTGCGATATGCCTGTGCGAGCTGCCTGGTACTGGGGCTTACCGCCTGCGGAGGCAGGGATTTTTCCGATCTCGACCGTTTCATGGCCGAGAAAGACGAGCGTCCGGGTGGCGTTATTGCGCCGATTCCGACTTTCAAGGCCTACGAGGCGTTCGCCTACAGCGCGACGCGCATGCGCAGTCCGTTTGACCGTCCGATCGAAGTGCGGGAAATCACGCAGTTGCAGTCTGTCAGCGCGATCAAGCCGGACGAGGACCGCGCCAAGGAGTTTCTTGAGCAGTATACTTTCGATTCTCTCGCCATGGTGGGCACACTGGCGCGCGACGGTCGCGAATGGGCGCTGGTGCGCGATCCGGACGGGGGTATTCACCGGGTGACCGAGGGCAATTACCTCGGGCGCAACCACGGCAAGATCGTCGATCTCGAGGATACCTACCTGGCGGTAGTGGAAATCGTGACGGATGGCACGGCGGATGGCTGGGTGGAACGCCCCAGAACAATCGAACTGAGCGGCCTCTAGCACCGGGTCGTGGTCGGGGAAGGTGGGGACCATGAGCACTATCGATAATACACGGGGAGCAGGCAACATGACGTCCGCAAGGCAACATCGAAAGCTCGGTCGCCTGCTGCTTGGCGTGGCCGCGACGCTCTGCTCGCTGGCTGCTGAGGCGGCTACCAATATCACCGATATCGAATTCAGCTCGCGCCCCGGCAGCAAGTTCGAGATACGTCTGGGATTTGATCAGCCACCTCCCACTGCAGTTAAATCCTACACGATAGAAAAACCCGCCCGCATCGCCATCGATTTTGCCGACACGGCCAGCCAGCTCGAGCGCAAGCGCTACAACCTGTCCTACGGCAATGCCACCGGCGCCATGGTGCTCGACGCCGGCGACCGCACCCGCCTGGTCATCAACCTGGTCAAGCTGGTCCCCTACGACACCCGTGTCGAGGGCAACAATCTGTTCCTGACCGTGGGCCAGGATTCCGACGGTGAGTACTACAAGGCGGGCAGCGACCCCAACACGCTGCAAACCCGTGTCGAGAGTGTGCTGTCGGCGAAATCCAGTATCCGCGACCTGCAGTTCCAGCGCGGTCCGGAGGGCGAGGGACGCCTTGTGCTGCAGCTGTCGGACCCCTCGGTGGACGTGAACGTGTTCAGCGAGGCTGGCGACATCAAGGTCGAGTTCATCGACACCGACGTGCCGGAACGCCTCTTGCGCAACTACGATGTTGTGGACTTTGCGACGCCGGTGCAGTCTGTCGCGGTGAATTCCACCGAGCGCGGCGCCACCATGACGCTGAAGACCGCGGGCGCGTTCGACTATCTAGCCTACCAGGCGGACAACGAGTACGTGGTCAGCGTCAAGCCCCTGACCGATGCCGAGGAAGAGGCGCGGCGCGACGAGTTCGATTTCGTCGGCGAGCGCATCTCGCTGAATTTCCAGGACATTGAAGTGCGCGCGGTGCTGCAGTTGATCGCCGACTTTACCGAGCTCAACCTGGTCGCCAGCGACACGGTATCGGGGCGTATCACCCTGCGACTGAAGAACGTGCCCTGGGATCAGGCCCTCGAACTGGTGCTCAAAACCAAGGGTCTGGACAAGCGCCAGGTCGGCAACGTGCTCATGGTTGCGCCGGCGGCGGAGATCGCCGAGCGCGAGCGCCAGGAGATCGAGGCCAACAGGCAGATCGCCGAACTGGCGCCGCTGCGCTCGGAGTTCATCCGCATCCGCTATGCCAAGGCCGCTGAAGTGGTGAATCTGTTCAGTGCCGGGTCCGAGGAAGGCGGCACGCTGATCTCCTCCCGCGGCTCGGTCATTGTCGATCAGCGCACCAATTCACTGATCGTGACCGAAACCGCTGACAAGCTGCAGGAAATCCGCCTGCTGATCGACCAGGTGGATATTCCAATCCGCCAGGTGATGATCGAGGCGCGTATCGTGATTGCCCAGTCCGACCTGGAGAAGGAGCTGGGTATCAACTGGGGCGGTGGCTATCTCGATCCCGACGCCGACGGCAACATCATTTCCATCTCCGGTAATACCAGCAATGCGGTCGATCTCAACAACTCTGTGATCAACGGCACCCAGCCGGAGCTCAGCTTCCCCGGTGCGCTGCTCGTGGACCTCGGCGTGAGCGAGGCCAGTAGCGGATTTGCAGTCGGTTTCACATCCGACGACCTTTTCCTGACGGCGGAACTGGCGGCACTCGAGTCCGCCGGCAAGAGCGAGGTCGTCTCCCAGCCCAAGGTGATCACCGGGGACAAACAGACAGCCAATATCAAGTCGGGGACGGAAATTCCCTTCCAGCAGGCCGCTGCCAGCGGCGCCACCGCGGTGCAGTTCAAGGAGGCGGTGCTGTCCCTGGATGTGACGCCGAACATCACACCGGATGACCGTATTCTGCTCGATCTGCTGATTACCCAGGACTCCGTGGGTGACCTTGTGCCCAGTGGTCAGGGCGGGCTGATACCGGCCATCGACACCACGGAGCTGACCACGCAGGTGCTGGTCGGCAATGGCGAGACGGTGGTGCTGGGCGGGGTGTTCCGCACGGAGAACCTCGAGACTCGCAGCAAGGTGCCGTTTTTTGGCGACATACCTTACGTCGGCGCGCTGTTCCGCAACGAGTCGACACAGCGCACCAAGACCGAGACGCTGATCTTTATCACGCCGCGCATCCTCGCGGATTCACTGCTGGATTAGGTGCGGTAAAGGCGGCATGACGGCACTGCGGCGCGTTTTTCTTGTCGGACCGATGGGCGCAGGCAAGACCACGATCGGCAAATTCCTCGCCCAGGGCCTGGGTCTCGGGTTTGCGGATACGGATGCCGAGGTCGAGCGGCGCACCGGTGCCGACATTCCCTGGATTTTCGATGTCGAGGGCGAGGAGGGATTTCGCGACCGCGAGGCGCAGGTAGTCGAGGAAATGACCACCTGGGACGATACCGTTCTCGCCACGGGCGGTGGCGTCGTGGTCCGGGAAAGCAATCGCCGGGTGCTCGCCGAGCGTGGTTTTGTGGTTTATCTGCACGCGACGCTGGACGAACAGGTCCGCCGCACGCGCAAGAACAGCAATCGACCGCTACTCCAGGGGGATGACCCACAGGCCACCCTGCGCGACCTGATGGCGATCCGCGATCCGCTGTACCGCGACATTGCCAGCCACGTTATCGATACCGATGCCAGCAGCCCCAAGACCGTGGCCCAGCGTTTGTTGAGGGAGCTGCGCGCCGCCTAGGGCGCGATGCTTGCAACCCACAAGGCCCGCGCCCGGAAGCCATCATGTCTGCAACGTTAATGCACACACTGCAGGTTGAACTCAGCGACCGCGCTTATCCGATTTACATCGGTTGCGACCTGATCGGCGATGCCGGCTATCTGCGCCCGCACCTCGCCGGGAGACAGGTCGCCGTGATCAGTAACACCACGGTGGCGCCGCTATTCATGCCTCGCTTGCGCCGGGCGCTGGGCGAGGATATCAGGCTTACGGAAGTCGTCCTGCCCGATGGCGAGTCCTACAAGACCCTGCAGACGCTGGAACAGGTTTTCGACAGCGTACTCGCCGCCGGGCACGATCGCACGACCACCTTCATCGCTCTCGGCGGCGGTGTCGTCGGGGATATGGCCGGCTTCGCCGCCGCCTGTTATCAACGCGGCGTCGCCTTCATACAGATTCCCACAACACTCCTGGCGCAGGTGGATTCTTCGGTGGGCGGCAAGACAGGTGTCAACCATGCGCTGGGAAAGAACATGATCGGTGCGTTCTATCAGCCGCGGGCGGTCCTGATCGATATCGAGGTGCTGTCCTCACTGCCGCCGCGGGAGTTCTCGGCGGGACTCGCCGAGATTATCAAGTACGGACTGATCTACGATGCGGCATTTTACGCCTGGCTGCAGAGGGAACTACCGCGCCTGCTGGCGCGCGAGGAGGCCGTTATTGCGCAGGCCATCGAGCGCAGCTGCGCGCTCAAGGCGGCGGTAGTGGCGGCGGATGAACGCGAGGGAGGCCTGCGCGCACTGCTGAATTTCGGACACACCTTTGGTCACGCGATAGAAGCGGCCGAGGGCTATGGCGCGTGGCTGCACGGTGAGGCAGTGGCCGCGGGCATGCTGCTGGCGGCGCGCTTGTCGGCGCAGCGCGGCTGGCTCGAGCAGGCTGATGTGGATGCGCTGGCGTCACTGCTGGCGCGTGCCGGCCTGCCGCTGCAGCCCCCGGCCGCAATGTCCGCCGCCACCTTTCTCGAGCACATGGCCCGGGACAAAAAGGTAGTCGACAGTCGCCTGCGGCTGGTGCTGCTGCGCCGGGTCGGTGATGCGGTTATAGTGGAGGACGCCGATGCCGATGAAATCACCCGGCTGCTGGCGACCGGGTGCGGACAAATCTGACTTTCACGGCAGTTTGTTCCAGCATAGGCAACTGTGTAAAATTATTTGCCCTCGCCTCCCCGGCCGTCTGTCCGAACATAGGGTGTGCCGCGGTAACCAGTTGAATCAGCTACTATTTTCAGGATTCCTATGAGCGCAGGCCTTTACAGCCCTGACGAGTTTCGCGACAACTGCGGGTTTGGCCTGATCGCCCACACGGCCGGCGACGCCAGTCACCGCCTGCTGCGGACCGCTATCGAGTCCCTCACCTGCATGACCCACCGCGGCGCTATTGCCGCCGACGGCAAGACCGGTGACGGCTGCGGTCTGCTGATGCAGATGCCGCTGAATTTCATGCGTGCGGTCGCCGAGGAGAGCCTGGGCGTCACGCTTCCAGCGTCGTTTGCCGTTGGCCAGGTGTTCTTCAGTGGCGATCCGGCGCGCGCGGAGGCGGCACGCAGCGAGACACAGCGCGCCATCGAGGACCAGGGACTTGCGGTTTTGGGCTGGCGCGAAGTGCCCACGGACAGCAGCGTCTGTGGCGAGATCGCACTGTCCTCGCTGCCGCGCATCGAGCAGGCGTTTATCGACGTCGGGTCGCGCAGTGATGCAGAAATAGCCACGCGGCTGTTCATCGCCCGTCGCAAGGCGGAAATGGCGAACGCGGCCGATCGCGACTTCTACCTGTGCAGCCTGTCGGCACGGGTGATCTCCTACAAGGGACTGGTGATGCCCGTGGATCTGCCGCGCTTCTATCCGGATCTCGGCGATGAGCGCCTGAGCACGGCGATCTGCGTATTTCACCAGCGCTTCTCCACCAACACCATGCCGCGCTGGCCACTGGCGCAGCCCTTCCGGCTGCTCGCGCACAACGGCGAGATCAACACCATCCAGGGCAATCGCAACTGGGCAGAGGCCCGCTCGGCACTGTTCGAGTCGGAATCACTGCCCAACATCAGCGACATCATGCCGCTGGTCAACCGCACCGGCTCGGATTCCTCCAGCCTCGACAACATGCTCGACGTGCTGCTGACCGGTGGCGTGGATATGGCACGGGCATTGCGCATGCTCATCCCCCCGGCGTGGCAGAACAAGGAAGACATCGATCCGGATCTGAAGGCCTTCTATGAATACCACTCCATGCACATGGAGCCCTGGGATGGACCGGCGGGAATCGTGCTTACCGACGGTCGCTATGCCACCTGCCTGCTCGACCGCAACGGCCTGCGTCCGGCGCGCTGGGTGCGTACTAAGGACGGTTTCATTACGCTGGCCTCCGAAGTCGGCACACACGAATACCGCAACGAGGATGTTATCGCCAAAGGGCGAGTGGGTCCGGGCGAGATTTTCATGGTCGACACCCAGACCGGGGAGGTGTTGGAGAGTGCGGATGTCGACGCGCGCCTGAAGGGCAGCAAGCCCTACAAACGCTGGTTGAAGGAAAACGCCGAGCGCGTGGTCGGCAGGCTGCACGGCGAGGTGACGCCCGGTATCGAAGCCGCGCACCTCGATCCCTACATGAAGATGTTCCAGGTCAGCTTTGAGGAGCGTGACCAGGTGCTGCGCCCGCTGGCGGATTCGGGCAATGAAGCCGTGGGGTCCATGGGCGACGACACGCCGATGGCGGTTCTGTCGCGGCAGTCGCGCTCGCTGTACGACTACTTCCGCCAGCAATTCGCACAGATAACCAACCCGGCGATCGACCCCCTGCGCGAAGCCATTGTCATGTCTCTGGAAACGGTGCTCGGGGTCGAGAAGAACATTTTCCGCCAGGGCCCGGAGCACGCCAACCGGGTCATTCTGTCCTCCCCGGTGCTGTCTCAGGGCAAGTTCAACACCCTGATAAACCTGCAGCGGACGGGTTTTAAGGTTAGCCATATAGACTGTAGCTATCGCCCCGAGGAGCAGACCCTGCGCGATGCTGTTGTCGCCCTGGTACAGACTGCGGAGGCGGCGGTGCGTGAGGGCGCCACCATCCTCGTGCTCAGTGACCGCAACATTGCCCGCGATCGCCTGCCGATCCACAGCCTGTTGGCGACCGGTGCGGTGCACCATCACCTCATCGGCAGTGGACTGCGTTGTGACTCGAATATCGTCGTCGAGACCGCCAGCGCCCGGGACTCGCAGCATATCGCCTGCCTGCTCGGTTTTGGTGCCACGGCGATATACCCCTATCTCGCCTACAGCGTGCTGGAGGACCTGCTGCGCGCGGGTGAGCTGCTTGGCGAGCCGAGTGCCTGCTACAAGAATTATCGCCGCGGCCTGAACAAGGGGCTGCTGAAGATCATGTCCAAGATGGGCATTTCAGCCGTCAGTTCCTATCGTGGGGCACAGCTGTTCGAGGCGGTTGGCCTCGCCAGCGAGGTGGTGGATCTGGCCTTCCGTGGTGTCACGTCGCGTATCGAGGGTGCGGGATTTGCCGAGCTGGAGGCCGACCAGAAGCGCCTGGCGCGGGATGCCTGGAGTCAGCGCAAATTCCTGAAGCCCGGTGGCCTGCTGAAATACATGCACGGCCAGGAATACCACGCCTTCAACCCGGATGTTGTCACCAAACTACAGCAGGCCGTTTCCAGCGGCGATTATGCGGTGTACCAGCGCTACGCCGCCCTGGTCAACGAGCGACCCGTGGCCACACTGCGCGACCTGCTGCGGCCGCGGCTGGCCGATACGCCGCTGGCGCTGGATGCTGTCGAGCCAATAGAGAATATTCTGCGCCGCTTCGATTCCGCAGGTATGTCTTTGGGTGCGCTGAGTCCCGAGGCGCACGAGTCGCTGGCGGCGGCGATGAACCGCATCGGCGCCCGCTCCAACTCCGGCGAAGGCGGCGAGGACCCGGCGCGCTTTGGCACCGAACGCGTGTCGAAGATCAAGCAGATCGCCTCGGGACGCTTTGGCGTCACCCCGCATTACCTGGTCAACGCCGAGGTCCTGCAGATCAAGGTCGCACAGGGCGCCAAGCCCGGTGAGGGCGGCCAGCTGCCCGGCGGCAAGGTCAATGAGCTGATCGCGCGCCTGCGCTGCTCGGTGCCGGGCGTGACGCTCATCTCGCCACCGCCGCATCACGACATCTATTCCATCGAGGATCTGGCGCAGCTCATCTTCGACCTCAAGCAGGTCAACCCGGATGCGCTTGTATCCGTGAAGCTGGTATCGGAACCCGGCGTGGGCACGGTGGCCGCCGGTGTCGCCAAGGCCTACGCGGACCTGATTACGATCAGTGGCTACGATGGTGGCACCGCGGCCAGTCCGCTGACGTCAATCCACTACGCCGGGTCGCCCTGGGAGCTCGGGCTCGCCGAGGTGCAGCAGACCCTGCGTGGCAATCGCCTGCGCGGCAAGATACGCCTGCAGACAGATGGCGGCATGAAAACCGGTCTCGACGTCATCAAGGCGGCGATATTCGGCGCTGAGAGTTTCGGCTTCGGTACAGCGCCGATGGTGGCTCTCGGTTGCAAGTATCTGCGCATCTGCCACCTGAATAACTGCGCCACGGGCGTTGCAACCCAGAACGAACGCCTGCGCGCCGACCACTACAACGGCACGGTGGAACTGGTGGTGAACTTTTTCACCTTCGTCGCCACAGAGACGCGCGAGTGGCTGTCGCGCCTCGGCGTCGCCTCGCTGGAAGAATTGATCGGGCGCACTGACCTGCTCGAGCGCTTGCCCGGCGATACCGACAAGCAGGTGAACCTGGATCTCGGGCCGTTGCTGCACAAAGATGCCGACAGTGAGGGCCAGCCGCAATTCTGCGAGGTTGCGCGCAATGTTCCCTTTGATCCCGGCGATAAGGCCGAGTCCATGGTAGCCGCGACGCTGTCGACCATCGAAGCCAAGAGCGGCGGCGAGTTTGAATTCAAGCTGACCAACTGCGACCGCTCTATCGGTGCACGCCTGTCCGGCGAGATCGCCCGCCGTCACGGCAACACAGGCATGGAGGAAGCACCCATTATCCTGCGTCTTACCGGCACCGCCGGCCAGAGCTTCGGCGTGTGGAATGCCGGCGGCCTGCACATGTACCTCGAGGGTGACTGCAACGATTACGTGGGCAAGGGCATGGCCGGTGGCAAGCTGGTGGTGTATCCGCCACGCGACAGCGGGTTTCGCTCCCAGGACACCTCGATTGTGGGCAATACCTGCCTGTACGGCGCCACCGGCGGCAAGCTGTTCGCCGCCGGTACCGCCGGCGAGCGCTTTGGCGTGCGCAACTCCGGCGCTCATGCGGTGGTCGAAGGTGCCGGTGATCACTGCTGCGAATACATGACCGGTGGCTGCATCACGGTGCTGGGCGAAACCGGCGTCAACTTTGGCGCCGGGATGACCGGTGGTTTCGCCTACGTGCTCGATCAGAATCGTCGACTTATCGATCGCTACAACAGTGAGCTGGTAGAGATACATCGCGTGAGCGCAGAGGACATGGAGGCGCATCGCACCCACCTGCGCGGTATACTCGCCGAGTTCGTCAACGAGACCGGCTCCGCCTGGGGCGGTAAAATCATCGCCAACTTCGAGGACTATCTGGGCAAGTTCTGGCTGGTCAAGCCCAAGGCGGC
>CAYFVJ010000051.1:0-12045 GCA_964346555.1 uncultured Alteromonadaceae bacterium
ACGGTGAACGACGAGCCGATAACCATTCCGAGCGCACTGGAGAGTCCGGCGCCGGTCCCGGCCGCTGACGACCGCAAGTAGAATCAACGAGGGCGCCCGCGGTGTCGAGCTGGCGACATTCTTTATCTGTCGATCACGCGAGGAGTCTGCGCAGTGCAACACCAACCAGCGCACCGAGTATCAGCCCGAGTGCATTGGCAAGCATGTCGGTCAGTTCAAAAAAGCGTCCGCTGAGCGGTTGAATGAACTCAATGGCTACGCCACAGAGAAAAAATACGGTGGCAACGGGTAACACAGCGCGCCCCAGCGCCAGTGTCGCGGGCAGGAGGGCAAGTCCCCAGGCGATGACGTGCAGCAGCTTGTCACTTCCCTCGGCGGCAGAAACAGCCGGCATCGGCAGCAGTGACAGCAGGGTCAGCGCCAGCACAGCGAGAATCGAGAGAGGCCGCCAGTGGCGGGCGAGAAAATCCAGGGGTGGTGGCAACATCAGCTGATGATAATACCCAGCGCCAGCAGCAGGGGCGTCACCAGCGTGAGCGCCACGTGCTGAGCCATGTGCGGCACCAGTGCGGGTACGCTGTGCCGGTGGCGGCGCAGGCCGCGAAATGCCAGTACCGCTATGGGCAGAGTCGCCAGGCTCAGCAGCACCAGGGGTGGCAACACTTTGAAGAGCACAGCCAATACAACAGAAAAATAGGCGAGCAGGAGCAACACTCCATAGACCAAAATACCGGCCGAACTGCCCCAGGCCAGCAACAGGTGCCTGCGGCCGGCCCACTGATCGGCCTCGCGGTCCGGAAACTGGTTAATGAGCAGCAGATCACTCACCAGGAATAGCGGCAGCATAGAAACGATAACCGCCGTGATCCCGTAGTGGCCGGTCAGCACATAGTAGACGCCGAGAACCATGAGTGGCCCGAACCCCAACCCGGGAGCAAGCAGGCACAGCAAGGGCGATCGTGTCAGCCAGCGCGTGTAAAGAACAATAATCAGCACGCCGGCAATTCCTAGCGGCAGAATACCGAAGCCACGCAATTGCATGAAATAAGCGCCCACAGCGACAACGATGGCCAACGCTGCGACGCCAACGACCAGGGCATAGTGCGCTTTATCCGGGTGTGCGGGCAGTACGCCGGTGCCACCGCTGAAGGGCGTGCGCTGGGTGCGGAAGTCCAGGCCACTGCGAAAGTCCTCGTATTCATTGAGCGCATTCACGCTGATGTGTGCGGCGAGGGCGCCAACGGCGGCCAGAGCGAGGTGCACCGCGTTGACGCTGTGGCCATCGTAAACTGCGGCGACCCAGCCAAGCAGCACACACACCGGCACCAGCAGCAGGAACGGCGCGCGCATCGGTCCGAGCGTGGCGGCGAGGTGGGCATTGATCAAGTGGACAATCTCCTTACCGATCGAGATCGGACATAGATTTTAGCCGGTATTGCGCCAACGCGTCTCGCAAGATGGCAAATCCCTCGTCGCACCACCATACTGAGTGCCTTCCACTCAGCGCGCTGCGGTGAACGCCCGCTCGAGATCGGCGACCAGATCGTCGGGGGATTCGAGGCCGGCATGCAGGCGCAGGAGACGCTGGTCCGGGCGTAGCTGGAATGGTTTTCCGGCTGTTCGAACAGGCTGCATAGGCAGCGCGAGGCTCTCGAAGCCGCCCCAGGAATAGCCCATGCCGAACAGTTCCAGCGCGTCGAGAAAACGCGCCAGCCGGTCTTCGTCGAAGTCATCGAGGACCAGGGCGAAAAGACCGCTGGCGCCTTGGAAATCCCGCGCGAAGATGTCACGGCCTGGATGCCCGGCCAGGCCCGGGTGCAGGATCCGGGACACTTCCGGGCGCTGCGACAGGTAATCCACCAGGACTGCGGCATGCTGCCCATGCGCAGCGAGCCGTACCGCCAGCGTGCGCAGACCGCGACGGGCCAGAAAGCAGTCGTCCGGCGCCAGGTGGCTGCCAGTCGCCAGCGCGTAGCGCTGGAGTGCGCTGTAGAGTGCTTCATCGCGGGTTGTCACCACTCCGTACAGGCAGTCCGCGTGGCCATTGAGGTACTTGGTGCCGGACTGGATGGCAAGGTCCACCGCGTGATCCAGGGGGTTGAACAGCAGTGGCGTCGCCCAGGTATTGTCTATCGCGGTCAGGATTCCCCGCTCTGCCGCCAGCGCCGTAATCGCCGGCACATCCTGCACCTCGAAAGTGGCGGTCCCGGGCGACTCCATGAAAATCATACGCGTGTTGTTCGTGAACAGCGGACGCAGGTCATCGGGGCCTGCACAGGGATCATAGAATGTCGTGTCGACCCCGAGAGCGGCGAGATGCCCCTGGCACAATTTGCGCGTCGGTCCGTAGGTCGAATCCACCATGAGCAGGTGATCACCGGGCCGCAGGAAACACTGCAGACTGGCGGCGACTGCCGCCACACCCGAGGGCAGCAACACCGCGCCAACGCTACGGTCCAGCGCCGACAGCGCGTCCTCGAGGGAGCGCGTGGAAGGCGTTCCCATGCGACCGTAATACATGCTGCGACGATTGAGCGGATCTGCCTCGGCCCGCCGCAGCTCGGCGTAGCTGGAGAACAGTACCGTGGAGGCGTGATACACGGGTGTCGCCACCACGCCGTAATCATTCTCGCCATCGTGCATCAGTCGCGTCTGCAGCGAGATATCGTCGCGGGACTTGCGCGTCATAGTCTCTCCCCTACCTCTGCTGTTCCGCGCTTGAGCATAGCAGGTCACAGATGCAGCAAAAGCGTTTCTGTCTGTGCTGAAGTCAGCTCCCGATCGGCGAGCCGGGAGGCATGTCGCGCGACTGTTCCGGTGGCAGCAGTGCAGGGCTGCGCCGGAACTCTTCAATCAGCGACAGCTGATAGGCGTAGAAAGCAGCGTAACCCTTCGGAGCCTGGTGCTGTCGCCGCATGAAGCGGGCGGCAGATTCCAGCGCCGCGAGACTCTTGGCGCGAACCTCTGGCGCCACCTCCGGCGCCTGCACCAGATCGCGCCAGGCTGCAAGCAACGCGGCGGCGGTTCGCTGCTGCAACAGCGCCAGGTAGCCGTCCTCGGTCACCGTCGGCAGCAGGTTTTCCTGTAGCTGGGCGAACAGCAGGCCGACCCCGATATGGGCGGGATCATCCGCATGCTGCAGGGCAAGGCGGGCCAGGCGCTCGGGCTCGAGGAGAATATCCAGCGTGTGCTGGACAGAGGCCTCCGCCAGCGAGATCGGATCCAGCTGTCGCCCCATGTAGCCTTCGGGGCTTTCCCGCGTGCGCGCGTAACCATAGGCCTTGGGCGGTATGCTGCGGCGCAGGGAGGCGTCCAGCGCGAGGAATTCCGGACGCAGCGTGCGCATCAGCGCGAGCAGTGCCCTACGCTGCCTGACAGCGGAAACCGGTCGATAAGTATAGGCCTCGCCCGCCTCGCGAACCGCGTAACGATAATCCAGGCCACCAAGCCATTTGCCGGCGGCCTCGACCTGGTAGCGATGATAGAAATAGACCGGGACCAGCACTTCCTCGAGGTCGGAATAGGGGCGGCCGTTGGCAATGCTGCGCGCGCCAAAGCGGTCGAGAGCGTGTTGCCGAAGGTCGATCAGACGCTCGAGCTCGGCCACCGCGTCGCGGCCATTGTCCCAAAGATGACTGCGCGGATGGGCGTGACGGCTGGCGCGTGAGTCCGGATCGGAGACAAATTCGTAACCGCCGGACCGCGCATCGCTCAACATCGCCGACAGCGCCGCGCGCTCACTGTCAGTATCGCCGAGGTCCGCATAGCCGTAGCGGATGGCCAGTTTGTCCCATTCGCCAATGCCCTGGTCGTAGGCGCCTTCCAGACTGATATTGCCCTGCGAATCCAGGCTGATGCGCGGATGCGGGTAATCCATCACTGACGCCCGAGCGTGCGCGCTGGCGGCGAAATTATGCGCCAGGCCCAGAGTGTGGCCGACCTCGTGAGCAGACAGCCGGCGGATGCGATCCAGTGCCATAGCGCTGATTTCCCCGGGCTTCTCGTCGCCCTCGACGAAGGGCGAGGTCATGCCCTGCGCGATCAGATAATCCTGGCGCACGCGCTGTGAGCCGAGGGTGACATGAGCCTTGATGATTTCCCCCGTGCGCGGGTCCAGCACGCTGGAGCCGTAAGACCAGCCGCGGGTGGCGCGATGCACCCACTGGATCACGTTGTAGCGAATATCCATGGGATCCGCATCCTCGGGCAGCATTTCTACCCGGAAGGCGTTTTCATAGCCAGCGGCGACAAACGCGTCATTCCACCAGCGCGCACCCTCGAGCAGGGCGCTGCGCACCGGCTCCGGCGTACCCGGATCCAGGTAGTAGATTATCGGCTCCGCCACTTCACTCAGCCCGACCCCCGGCGCTGTCTTCTCGAGACGGTGACGGCGGATATAGCGCTTCACGATCGGCTCGTCTATGGCCGCGGCATAGTCCCGATAAGAAAACGCGCTGAAGCCTGACTCTGGCAGGAACGGCCGTGGCTTGTACCCCGGCTCCGGCAGCGCGATAAAGCTGTGGTGCATGCGAACACTGAAACTGTGCGGGTCCGGTGCAACATCCCTGATAAAGTTGCCCGGCTTGTCGCCGGTAAAAGTGACTGTCGCCTCGAATTCGGTATTGCGGGGATAGCTCTGGATGCGCGGATAATACAGTCCCGAGCGGCTGGCATCGGGCTTGAAATTGCCCTGGTTGCGCTGGCGCAGCTGGCGCGCCACGCCGTGGCTGTCCCGCAACAGAAACTCGGTCGCATCCAGCAGCAACTCACCGTCGTCGTCGCGCGCAACCACCGGGAACCCCCATAGAACCGAGCTGGCGAAGGCTTCCTCTACGGAACGACTCTCTGCCGCGCTACTGGAATCCGCGCGAAATTCGGTGTTCAGGCGCCGCAGCAGCACGCGTTTCCCGACGGGCTCAAAACGCACGAGCGATGTGCCGTTCCGCGTCAGCTGTCCGCGATCCAGACCCAGGTCACTGGACCCGACACCCTGAGGCAGAGACGTCTGATAGAGCATCTCCGGCGTCTTCGGCGGCAGACTCAGGTAAACCCGGCCCTGCGTCCTGTCGAGGTAGAACGGCAGAAACCCGTCGACGCGGCGCATGTCGGCAGTGAATGCAGCCACGCCAGTCTCCTGGGCCGGCGACTCGACCTGCGGCGAGGAATCCCCACAGGCTGCGAGCAGCAGCAGGACGGTCGCGAGCAGGAGCTTGCAGATGGCAGTGTTCATGCAGAGACTTCCTTTCCTCTGTGTCAGGCGCGCTTGTCGTCGCGATGGCGGTGAGATGACCGGCGTCCGTTCAGCACCGCATCATGATTGAGGGTCGTCACGCTTTTATCTCTCTGCGGGCAGTCGCACCCAGCATTATTTCACTCTTGGCCACCCGCTTGAAGCGATTCCCCGACGTCAACGCAATGCTTGCATGCGCCGTCGCTTTAGTACACTATATTGGAAATTTTTCTTATACAGAACATTGGAGGTTGCCATGCAGGCACTGGTAAAACGCGAGGCCGCTCCCGGACTCGCGCTGGAAGACGTTCCGGAACCCCGACCCGGCATCAACGACGTGCTGATCAAGGTCGGGCGCAGCGCCATCTGTGGTACGGACATGCACATCTACAACTGGGATGACTGGGCACAGAAGACCATCCCGGCGCCCATGACCGTAGGTCATGAATTTGTCGGTGAGATCGTCGAGGTCGGTAGCAACGTCATCGATTTCAAGCCCGGGCAGATTGTCTCCGGTGAGGGCCACGTCGTCTGCGGGCGCTGTCGCAACTGCATGGCGGGGCGCCGGCACCTGTGCGCAGACACCAGCGGTATCGGCGTCAACCGCCCCGGCGCGTTCGCTGAATACATGGTCCTGCCCATGTCCAACGTATGGGAGCACGTCCCGGGCATCGACCTCGACATCGCCGCCCTGTTCGATCCTTTCGGCAATGCAGTGCACACGGCGCTGCAGTACGATCTGCTGGGCGAGGACGTCCTGATTACCGGTGCCGGCCCGATCGGCGCCATGGCCGCCGCGGTCTGTCGCCATGCCGGTGCCCGCCACGTGGTGATTACCGATCTGATCGATACCCGCCTGGCGCTGGCGAAGACCCTGGGCGCCACGCACACAGTGAACGTCGGCCGCGACAGCCTCGCCGACCTGCAGAGGGAGCTGGGCATGCGCGAGGGCTTCGACGTCGGACTGGAGATGTCCGGCAACCCGCAGGCGTTCAATGATCTGCTCGCCAACATGTGCCACGGTGGCAGGATCGCCATGCTCGGTATACCGCCGAGCAAAGTGGCCATTGACTGGAATACGGTTATCTTCAACATGCTCACGATCAAGGGCATCTACGGTCGCGAGATGTACGAGACCTGGTACAAGATGTCGGTAATGATCGACTCCGGGCTGGATATCTCGCCGGTCATCACCCACCGCCTGGATTACCGCGAGTACCAGAAAGGCTTCGAGGTCATGAATAGCGGTGAAGCGAGCAAGGTCATCCTGAACTGGGAGGAGCGCTGAGACCATGTACGGAAAACTCGCTGAACACCTGCAGATGGAGCTGGCTGAGATAGACGCCGCGGGCCTGCGCAAGCACGAACGCCTCATCAGCACGCCCCAGGGCAGCCATGTCGGGGTTGCCGGCGATGGCAGGCTGCTCAACCTGTGCGCCAATAATTATCTCGGCCTGGCCCAGCACCCGGACGTAAACGCCGCAGCGCGGCAGGGACTGGAGGACTGGGGTTACGGCATGGCCTCGGTGCGTTTTATCTGCGGCACCCAGACTCTGCACAAGACCCTTGAGACCCGGCTGAGCCGCTTCCTGGGCTTTGAGGATACAATCCTCTACCCCTCCTGTTTTGACGCCAACGGCGGCCTGTTCGAAACCCTGCTCGGGGCCGAGGATGCGGTCATTTCCGATGAATTGAACCACGCTAGCATTATCGACGGTATCCGGCTGTGCAAGGCATCACGCTACCGCTATCGCAACAACGACATGGCAGACCTGGAAACTCAGCTGCAGGCCGCGGATGCCGCCGGCGCGCGCTTCAAGCTGATCACCACGGACGGCGTCTTCTCCATGGACGGCAGCATTGCGCGCCTCGACGACATCTGTGACCTCGCCGAGCGCTACGGGGCACTGGTGCATTTTGATGATTGTCATGCCACCGGCTTCCTCGGCGACAGCGGCCGCGGCACGCATGAATACCGTGGCTGCATGGACCGGGTGGATATCCTCACCGGCACTCTGGGTAAGGCCATCGGCGGTGGCAGCGGCGGCTTTACCTGCGCGCACGCCGATATAGTGGCGCTGTTGCGCCAGCGCTCGCGTCCCTACCTCTTTTCCAACACCGTGGCACCGCCGGTGGTTGCCGGCGCGATCCGAGCACTCGAACTGGTCGAGGAACAACCTGAACTGCGCGGGCGTCTGCAGGAGAACACCGCCGCACTGCGCGAGGGACTGCAGTGCGCGGGATTCGAACTGCTGCCGGGAGAACATCCCATCGTACCGGTCATGCTGCACGACGCCGCCCTGGCGGCCCGTTTCGCGGAGACCATGCTGGAACTCGGGGTCTATGTGGTCGCGTTCTCCTTCCCCGTCGTGCCGCGAGGCAGAGCGCGTATCCGCACGCAGATGTCCGCTGCACTCAGCAACGAGGACATCGAGCTGGCTATCGACAGCTTCAGGTCCGCAAAGGACCGGCTCGGTATCTGACGCGGATAGCGGGCAGCGACGACCTTCAGGCGTCGGCCGCCTCCACATCGATCTGTGGCGCGTGCTCTTGCACCGCCGCCATGAACTCCTCTCCCCACAGGGCGATGTCATAATGGCGCACTGAGTCAAAAGCTTCCGAAAGTCGACGACGCGCCTCATCGCGACTCAGATTGAGTGCCAGGTAGCAGGTCGTGACCATTTCGTGCGGGTCGTGCGGATTGGTGAGAATGGCGCCGCGCAATTCGGCGGCCGCGCCGGCGAATTCTGACAATACCAGCACTCCGCACCCCCGCGTCAGCCCCTGGGTGGCGACAAACTCCTTCGCCACGAGATTGAGCCCGTCCCGCAGGGGAGTGATCCACATGACGTCTGCCGCCGCGTAGTAGGCCACCAGCTGCTCGAACGGTATCGCGCGAAAGAAGAACTGCACGGGGGTCCAGCCGATGCGCGCGTAGCGGCCGTTTATGTGCCCTACGGTCTGTTCTATCTGCAGCTGCAGGTCATCGTAGATCTTCATACCGCTGGCCGCCGGCACACAGATCGTCACCAGCGTCACCTTTTGCTGCAGCTCCGGATTTTCCTCGAGCAGCCGCTCAAAAGCCTGCAGTTTCTCAAGTATCCCCTTGGTGAAGTCCAGGCGCTCCACCGACAACAGCATGCGAACACCCGCGAGTTCATCGCGCAGCTCGGTGATACGCTGCTTCTGTGCCGGGTCATTCAGGGCGCGTTCAACGCGACCGACATCCAGACCCACCGGATGCGCGCCGAGTCCGATATGCCGGCCAGCCACCTCGATCTCCGTGGTCATCTCCTCCAGGCCAACGGCACAGCCATAGGTGAGGAAGCGCGGCGCACAGTTAACGCGCCTGCGCGTGCCGACGGGCATCACGCCCCGCGCCACGTCAACGAAGTTTTCCGCCTGGCGCGGGATGTGAAAGCCGATGTAGTTGCACTGCAGCAGGCTGCCGACGATCTCGCGACGCCAGGGCAACACGTTGAACACGTCCGCGGAAGGGAAATAGGTGTGGTGGAAAAAGGCGATATTGACATCCGGGCGCATCTCACGCAGGTACGCCGGCACCATCCACAGATTGTAGTCATGTATCCAGACCACCGCATGCGCCGCGGCTTCCGCTGCGGCGCGCTCGGCAAAGCGGCGGTTGACCTCGAGGAACACGCCCCAATGCTCTTCCTGAAAAATCGCCCGCTCCCAGAAGGTATGCAGAGTCGGCCAGAATGCCTCCTTGGAGAAGCGCTTGTAGAAGACGTCGACGTCCTCCTCGGAAAGCGCCACGCGGGCGGCAACCAGCTGCGGGTAGCGGTTCACATCCACCTCTGTGTGCACTTCAAACTCCCCCACTGCCGGGTCGTCAATAGCCCAGGCGACCCAGGAGCCGGGCTTGCCATCGGCAAAGAACGACAGCAGGGTGGGGATGATGCCATTGGGTGACGTCGGTCGACGCCGCTTGCGCTCTCCGTCCTCGATGAACTCCTCATAAGGCAGTCTGTGATAGACCATTACCAGATCGGACTTGCCGCGCTCGGTAATCGGCACCAGTTCCGCCTCGATGCCGCTGCTGCCCAGGAAACCGAAATATTCGAAGGCTTCTACTATGCCGCCGGCACCGGGCGCCGAGGCATGGTAAACGCGGGCGAGGTCAGCGGTGGCCGCCAGCAGCCCCGGCTCTGAGTCGCCGACGCAAACTCCCTTGAACCCCGTTTCATACATAGACAGGTCATTCAGGGTATCCCCGGCCACGAGAACATCTTCCGAATCCATCCCGAGATGACTGACCAGCCGCGTGAGAGTATGCCCCTTGTTGACGCCGCGGGGCAGCACATCGAAATACTTGCCGGCCGAGAACAGCAGGTCGCAATCGAGACTGTCGACAATTCGACGCACCTCATCGTCGATGTGGTGCTCTTCGCAGAAATAAGAGCAGCGGCGCGCCTGTGGCACTTCCTGCCGCTGCAAATCGGGGATATGGGCAAGGGCGTCCGCCACCGCGCGATCACCCGGCCAGATCTCTTCGATCTCATCCTGAATGTGGAGGACTGGTTGCTGGGTCTCACCGTGTACCACGGTCGCCCCAACATCCGCGATGATGTAATCGGGTTGCGGGATTGTGGGATCCGCGAGCAGCGGGAGCACATGCTCAAGCCCGCGCCCGGTAACAAAGACCAGTTCGATATCCGGATGCGAGGCAACCAGTTGATACAGTCTCAGCCTGACGGCCTGATTGCCGCCCAGGAATGTCCCGTCGAGGTCGGTAGCGAGTAGCATGGCTATGGGGCACATGGAACCAGCGAGCCGAAACACGGCACCGCGGCGGTCATCGCGCCGGCGTCCTCCCTTGTCTGACTGATGGAGCCTTTCACCGCTATCCCTCGGTGAGCTCCGTGAGTGACAGCAGGTAAGCTCCGTTACCCGTCCGCAAACGCGGATGCCTCACGGCGAACTGTAAAAACTCTACCCTTTTTTCCCCGTTATCGCCAGTTGCCAAGGCTTTGCAGTGACCGTCTGCGCTCGCGCCCGACGCGCATGCACAAAGCGGGTTAATGCAACAGTAGCCGCGGCGTGGCGAGTACGTTGAAAGCCATGCAAGGATTCCTGAACGCTGCTTCAATCAGACAATGTAATGGGGGTCGGCGCGCTGCAACAACGAATCCGCATCCACACCGCGCGGGAGCGTGCCAAAATTGCGCTCGCCCTTCAGATCCAGTCGTGAGGCAATGAAGGCATCAGCGATGGCGGGCGCCCCGGACTGCAGCAGCAGCGCCGACTGCAGGGTCAACGCCAGCTGGTCGACCAGGTGGCGGGCGCGATATTCAACAGCATCCGCATCGCGCAGTTGTGACTTGAGCCTGTCGACCGCTGCATCGAGCACTGCGTGCTCCCCGCGGGTGACTTCGATCTCCGCATACCAGGTCTCCAGCACCTCGGGACTGCGTGCGACTGCCCGCAGCATGTCCAGCGCCTGCACGTTACCAGACCCTTCCCATATCGCGTTGATCGGTGCGTCGCGATATAAGCGCGCGAGAATGAAATCCTCGATAACGCCATTGCCGCCCAGGCACTCCATGGCCTCGTACACAAGCGCGGGCGTGCGCTTGCAGATCCAGTATTTACCGGTGGGCAGTCCAAGACGCAGTAAAAGCCGGTCATGCGTGCTGCCCTCGGGCGACAGGCTGCGATCCAGCGCCGCCCCCATGCGCAGCGTAAACGCCAGCGAGCCCTCAACTTCGAGCTGCAGGTCGGCCAGAACATTGCGCATCAGGGGCTGATCCAGCAGCCGTCGGCCAAAGGCCTCGCGCCCTGCTGTGTGATTGACGGCCTGCGCCACCGCCTGGCGTTGCGTCGCGGTGGAGCCGATCATGCAATCAAACCGCGTCATGGCCACCATCTCGATAATCGCCGGCACCCCGCGTCCCTCATCGCCGACCATCCAGCCGAGTGCGCCGCGCAGCTCGATTTCCGAGGACGCGTTGGCGACATTGCCCATCTTGTTCTTGAGACGCTGCACCTGCAGCGGATTCTTGCTGCCATCCGGTCGCCAACGCGGCACCAGGAAACAGCTGAGGCCGCCCTCCGCCCGGGCGAGCACGAGGAAGGCATCGCACATCGGCGCCGAAGTGAACCACTTGTGCCCGACCAGTTCATAGTCATTGCCGGGACCGCCCTTACCCAACGCACGAGCGCGGGTCGTGTTGGTGCGCACATCCGAACCACCCTGCTTCTCGGTCATGGCCATCCCGATCGTCAGGGCGGATTTCTGTAAGAACGGCAGATTACCGGGCTGATAGTCCCGCGCCAGAACGCCCGGCAGCCAGGCGTCTGCGATCGCCGGCGTCAGCTGCAGTGTGGGCACCGAGGCGAAGGTCATGGTCAGCGGGCAGCCGTGTCCGGACTCGACCTGGGCCTGCAGATAATAGCGCGCCGCCCGCGCGACGTGTGCACCTTCACCCGGTTGAGTCCAGGGCGCGCTGTGCAGCCCTGACTCGAGGCCAAGCCGCATCAGATGGTGATAGGCATCGTGGTACCGCACCTCGTCGACGCGGTAGCCCTGGCGATCGTGGCTGTGGAACTGGGGCCGGTACTCGTTGGCCAGAAACCCCCAACCGATCACTTCCGCGCTGCCACAGCGCTCGCCGTGGTGTCGCAGTGAATCATCCGCCCAGCCAGCCCCATAGCGCTGTACAGCCTCCCGCAGGGCAGTATCCCCGGCGTAGCTGTTGTAGTCGACCAGTGGATGTGACTGGTTGAGCACCTCGTGGGTCTCCGCCAGATGGTCCACGCGGAAATCAGTGGAATCGGTCGTCATCGCGATCTCC
>CAYFVJ010000051.1:12145-14380 GCA_964346555.1 uncultured Alteromonadaceae bacterium
GGCATTGCCGCGATGCTGATGCTTGGCCTGCAGACCGGCCGCGACAGCTGGCTGCACGCCGCGGCCATTTTCTTTGCCCTGGCAGCCATCATGCGCACGCTGGCCTGGCTTATTCACGATGCGGCATTAGCCGGCCCGCTGATCGCGGTAGAGGTGGCTCTCGCGCTGATAATATTGCTGGCGGGCCGCATGCGGCACGCAGCCTGAAGCCACTTGCCCCGGCCGGGCGCGCATGCGCGACAGGCTCAGGCAGCAGGCCACGTGCATGACCTACCCGAGCCTGCAGAGACGCCAACGCGTTGTCCGCATTAGCGAGCGTCATATACAGTGGCAGTGCCTGTGATTATAGACAAGGGGCCTGGCTGACAGGAAAATACTGGCGTGCTCTTGAATCGGTGCCACTGACACTCCAGTGGTCGAGGGGGTATTATGTCGCAAAGGTGGATAGCGGGGACGCTAGAGCGAGACGGCCGGGAGATCCCGTTTCACTGGTATGTTGACAGGGGCCGGTTGATCGTCAATTGCGCTGGTGAAACAAAACGGACCGACCGGGCGAAGTCCGGCGCCAATCGAGCTTTGGCGCACATCATCGCAGGCGAGCTGTACAGCAAACTGCGGTAACAGCGGGAGCGCCGGGCAGTGGTGGCACCCCGATAAATTCATTTTGTTGAGAACCGATGCACTCGGGATTGCGTATCGTTATCGCGTGCAAAATAAAGGAGCGTTTATGAATCGTTTAGCTATCATGAAAGGGGTTTTGTGGGTATGGGCGGCCTGGCACCTGTTGTTTGGTGTGCTGTCCACTTTTGCACCAGAGGTGGGAGCCGCGGCCGTCGGCTGGTCTGCTGAAGAAGGCTGGACTCCCCAATTGATCACCATGAGCACGCAGTACGGTATGGTCATGGTTTTGTTGGCGCTCATGTTTGTGATAATGGCGCTCAATCCCTTGCAATACCTCAGTCTCGTCTGGGTCGCCGTTGCCGAGCAGCTTTTGGGGGTGATATATGCCGCATATATTTACGTTCAGTTCGGTCAATTGACGATCCCACAAATGTTGCTACAGGCCGGCATCAATGGCGTTGTCATCATTGTGTTTGTTGTATTGTGGCTCGGACTGAAAGACAGTCAGCCACAGGTAAGCACGTGATATCGCCAGGGCCGGGACATTAGTCCCGCGAGTTTTGCCTGATAGGTGACTCAGGCTTAGCGTTGTTGTTACCGGTTTGAACCGCCGCCGTTCCGGGACGTGCGGCGGTCTCGCTGATTCTCGTGGGATAAAAGTTGTGCAGGACGGTGATGATAACAATGACGACCGCAAACAGCGCGCTCCTGACGATGGCGAGTCGGGTTGGCTGGAGCGGCATCTGGTAAAGATTCTTATTGTTGTCGCTGTTTTCTGTTGCCTTGGTCTGGTTGGTAGAGCGATGACGGGGATGGCGGCGTAGGCACGATGTCCACATGGCGACAAAGAACGTAAAGCGACCCGGGAGCCTGCCGACAGGCTCCGCGGCTCAGGTGCGGCGCTCCCCAGATTCGGGCGCCTCTCTCTGGCTGCTAGCGCCTCTCTACATGACTCTGGTCCTTGCGCCGTTGGGTTTCGCGTTTCTCCACGACCCCATTACTTCTCACGCTACGGTTGATATCGTGGCCTCGATGCTCGGCATGCTCGCTTTCGCGGCGCTGTTGGCCGATTTTCTTTTCTCGGGGCGGACCCGCTGGATTTCCGGCCGTCTCGGGGTACGGCGCACTATGCGCATTCACCGCTGGATGGCCTACGCGATTATCGCTGGCATCGCAGTCCATCCATTTCTCTATACTGCCCCTGACAACCAGGCCTGGCCCTGGTTCAATGCCGATAATCCCACGCTCATTCTCAGTCACTGGTCACTGATTACTGGATTGTCCGCGTGGATTCTTACCGCCGCCATCATTTTCATTGCCGTTGACCACAAGCAGCTCCCGGGCTCGTACCGTGCCTGGCGATTCATTCATGCGGGTAGCGCGCTTCTTCTCGGCGTGCTGATCGCGATCCACGCCATCAGCGCCGGGGGGTACAGCAGCCAGCCATTCCTGGCCAGTTATTGGATCCTGTTGCTGCTTGCCGGACTATGGATGCTGATCGAGATGTTTCTGGTGCAACCCCGGCGGCAGCGACGCGTGTCCTGGGCGAGAAAACGAAAAAAAGAGGCCCGATCACTCAACACAGGGCAGGGATGAGGGCGCGTCGAAGCACGT
>CAYFVJ010000052.1:0-14066 GCA_964346555.1 uncultured Alteromonadaceae bacterium
GCTCGGCTTTCTGTTCACGGCGCGCTCGGTGCAGATCGCGGTGGATGCCGAGCGCCCCCATAGCATCGATATCGATGGCCTGGCTCTGCCTCTGGGCGAGCGTTTTCTGATCCGCGCCGGCGATTACGAGCTGCGCATCAGCGCCCCGGGCTACGTTGAATACTCTGGAACACTGTCCGTATCCGACGAAGCCAGCCAGCGCGTGGATATCGCGCTGTCGCCGCTTCCGGGCCGCGTCACCTTTGCGGGTCTACCCGCCGGCGCGAGCATTACGATCGATGGCGAGGATGCCGGCACGGCCCCGTTCGCAGACGAGTCACTGGCCGCGGGCGAGCACCGCGTCAGCATCGACAGCGCCCGGCACCTGCCACTGCAGCGCAGGATCGACGTTACCGGGCGCGAGGTCGAGCAGACCATCGACTTCGAGCTGGAGCCCGCCTGGGCCGATGTCAGCATCGACAGCGAGCCGTCGGGGGCCACAGTGATCGTCGACGGCGACGCCATCGGCAGCACGCCGTTGAGCGCGGAAATCCTTCAGGGTGAGCGCACGCTGGTGTTGCAGGCCGCGGGCTTCGCGGACATGACCCGCACGCTGACACTGAGCGCGGGAGAGCAGCGGGATCTGGGCACCCTGCCGCTGCTGCCCGCGGCGGGTCTCCTGGCACTTGAGAGCGAACCCACTGCCGCCAACGTCACCGTCGACGGTGAGTATCGCGGGCAGACACCTCTGACCGTAGAGCTGGCACCGGGGACAGAACATCGCGTACAGCTCTCGCGGCCGGGCTACCGTCGCTATACGCGCTCATTCGCACTGGAGGCGGGCGAGGAGTCTGCTCTTGCGGCCCGCCTCGAGGCACAGCTCGGTGAAGTGGTCTTTGACATCCAGCCGCCCGAAGCGGAACTGCGCCTGAACGGTGACACTGTGGGCCGCGGGCCGCAGACCCTGTCGCTGCCCGCCTATGAACACCGGGTGGAAGTCGCGCTGCCGGGGCACGCTACCGTGCGTCGACGGGTAACGCCCCGCGAGGGACTGCAACAGCTGGTGCAGGTAACGCTGCAGACCGAAGAAGAAGCGCGCATGGCGCGCCTGCAGCCGGAGGTCACCACCGCGCTCGGCCAGACATTGAAACTGTTCAACCCGGCGACGGCGGCGCGCAACGAATTCGACATGGGCGCTTCCCGCCGCGATCCCGGCCGCCGCGCCAATGAGGTGCTGCACCCGGTGCGCCTGGAGCGCTTGTTCTACCTGCAGACCACCGAGGTCACCAACGCCCAGTTCCGCCAGTATCAGGCGGATCACGACTCGGGGCAGGTGAAAGGCAACAGCCTCAATCGCGAGCACCAGCCTGCCGTGCAGGTGAGCTGGCAGCAGGCGGCTGCGTTCTGTAACTGGCTCAGCGAGCGGGAGGGATTGCCGCCGTTCTACACGGAGCGCAAGGGCATTGTCACCGGCTACAATCCGGAAGCTACCGGGTACCGGCTGCCGTCAGAGGCGGAGTGGGCCTGGGTCAGCCGCGTCAGCGGCGAGTCGCTGCAGAAGTTCAGCTGGGGGGATAATTTCCCGCCTGAGGATGCGGTGGAGAACATTGCCGACGCCAGCTCTGCCTACGTAACCGGACGCGTCCTCAACAATTACGATGACGGCCACGTAGTCAGCGCTCCGATCGCCTCTTTCGAACCCAACCATAACGACCTGTACGACATCGGTGGTAACGTGGCGGAGTGGATGCACGACGTGTACAGCATCCCCACTGCCAATGGCGTGGTACAGGTAGACCCCCTCGGCGGCGAGGATGGAGACAATTACGTGCTTCGCGGTGCCAGCTGGGCACTGGGCAACCTGACGGAGCTGCGTCTGACCTACCGCGATTACGGCCAGGCGGGACGGGACGACGTCGGGTTCCGGATTGCACGCTACGCCGAATAGACTGGAGGCCGCATGATTACAAAAGTATCTGGCACGCGGCGGGGTCGAGTGCTCGCCGCCGCCCTCGCACTGCTGCTGGCGGGGCCGGCCACGTCGCTGGGACAGGGCAGCGGGGACAGCGAAGAACCCGAAGAATCGGGGCAATCTGCCGCGGGTGACGCCGGCGAAGGCGACAGCACGGATGACGCAGATACGGCCAGCGAACAGGGCGTCGTGCTCTCCCCCTTTGACTACGAGGCATCGGAATCCATCTCGGAAGATTCCTCGGTATCGTTTCCGGTGGACATTTAAGGAATGGTCGACATGAGATCCCGGATGTCATCAGAGTTCATTTTTCAGGCGTCAGCGCTGTTGATCGCGATCATCGTCGTGCACGGGGCCTATGTCGGCGTCATACGCCCGAGTGCCGAGGCCCAGCTGGAGACACAGATGGCGCGTCAGGCGGCGGGCGAGGATTTCGTTCCCGAACGCACCGTGGCCGTGGTCATCCGCGACTTCGAGCAGGAAGCCTGTTTCATTCTGCTGATCTGGGCACTGTCCATCATGACGTACAAGGCGCGGCAGACGGTGCGGGAACAGTCGATGCTGGAGCGCGACCTCGTAGCCATTCCCGAGGGGACCAGCGTGCTTCCCGCGGACGCCCGCGAGTACAGCCGGGCGCTGGAGGACCTGCCACAGCAGCAGCAGGAGCTCCTCCTGCCGCGCACCCTGCTCGCGGCGCTGCAACGCTTCGCGACTACCGGCAGTATCCAGGCTGTATCCGAAACCATCAAGGAATCCTGCGAGGTGGAATCCGATCGCCTCGATTCAGAGCTGTCCATGGTCCGCTATATTGCCTGGGCCATACCATCTATCGGCTTCATCGGCACCGTCCGCGGCATCGGTGACGCGCTCGGGCAGGCCTACAAGGCCGTCGAGGGCGATATTTCCGGCGTCACGGTCAGTCTTGGTGTCGCGTTCAACAGCACCTTCGTCGCCCTGGTGCTGAGCATCATCATCATGTTCTGCCTGCACCAGCTCCAGCAGGCGCAGGAACGACTGGTGCTCGACACCCAACGCTACGCCGACAGACGCCTCATGCGCTTCCTGGTGGCACAGAACTGATGGCGGCCGCGCTCTTCGACATTCTCGACAGCGACCTGTGCCTGCACCACGCGGGCAGGCAGGTGTGCAGCCCCGGTTACGCGCTCCTCGAGGGCAACCGCTACCGTTTCGGCGAAACCGCCCGTGGCAGCGCGCGTCGGCAGCCGCGCTACATCAACACGCGATTCTGGTGGCAGCTGGGAACCCAGCCGCTGCAGCCGGCACTCGGGCCCGCGCGTCACACCGCTGACCTGGTCCACGGACACCTGCTGGACCTGCACGGCGCCGCGGGCGAGCCCGACGAGGTGGTGTTCGCGGTCCCGGACAGCCTTGCGCGCGACCAGCTGGCGCTCCTGCTGGGCATCGCGCAGACCTGCCCGTTCCAGGTGGTCGGGCTGGTCAACCGCAGTGTGCTGGCTGGCGCAGCGCACAGCGACGCGCCGCACCTGTTCCACCTGGAGCTGCAGCTGCACCAGGCGCTGCTCACGCGGCTGGCCGTGGACGCTGGTCAGCTGCGTCTGGTGCACAGCCAGGCACTGCCGGGCTCCGGCCTGCTCGCCCTGCAGGAAGCGATTGTCGAGCGTGTGTCAAATGCCTTCATCCACAACACGCGCTTCGACCCGCGGCGCAAGGCCGATACCGAGCAGACTCTGTATGACGGGCTGTTCTCGGCGCTTGAAGCGCTGCAGGAAAAAGGCGAGACGCAGCTGAGCATCAACGGCTACGGTACGCGCATCAGCGTCGACGAGCTTGCTTGCGTAGCCGATCGTCTGCACGCGGCGGTGACGCAGGAAGTCGGCGACGTGCCGGCCGCCACACTGCTGCTCGATCCCCTGACCCGCCTCATTCCGGGATTCAGCACACGCTTCAGCCAGGTCCGCAATATCGACCGGCAGGAGCTGAGCAATACGCTGGAACGCCATCGCGATCTCATCCTGCAGCCGCCGGATGATCTGCACCTGCTCAAGTCCCTGCCGGGCCGGTCATCGCCCCACCCGGAAGCGGTCCCCGACCCGGCGCCGACCCCGACGCCGCGCGCCTCACATCCGCCCACCCACCTGCTGCGGGGCGCACAGGCCAGGGCGCTGGGGCCTGCAGACCTGCCCCTGACGGACGACTGCCACATCCGCCGTCAGGGAGACGGTTGCTGGGTACTGCGCGGGGATACCCCCATGAATGTTAACGGCGGCGCCTACGAGGGCAGGCCGCTGGAGACGGGCGACGAAATCCGCATCGGCGACAAATCCTGGTTGCTGATCGAGGTCGGGGACTAGTGGCCAAGCGCAAGCGCAGCTTCACCGGTTTCAACCTCAGCTTCCTCGATATCATGTCCTGCGGGTTTGGCGCCGTCATTCTCGTTTATCTGATCATCGACCACTCGATCGAAGAGGAAACCCGCGATCTCAACCAGGACCTGCTGTCCGAGGTCAATTTGCTGGAGGAGGATATCCGCGACGGCGAGGCCGGTCTCGTCGAGCTGCGCAACGACCTGGGCGAGACGGATGCAGCGATTGTCGAGGCCCGGGGTCGGGCGACGCGGGTCACGCAAGAGCTCGACCGCTACGAAGCGATGATTGCCGCGGCTGAGGACGATGGATTCACCGACAGCGATGCCGTGGAGCAGCTCAAGGCCGAGGTGCAGTCACTCGAGGATGAGGTCGAGAAACTGCGTGAAGCCTCGGCATCCGAGAGCGGCAAAAGTGCGCGTGATTTCACCGGCGACGGCCAGCGCCAGTATCTGACCGGGCTGAACCTGGGCGGCCAGCGCATTGCCATCCTGGTCGACACCTCGGCCAGCATGCTCGCCGAGCGCCTGGTGAACATCATCCGGTTGCGCAACATGGGCGAAAAAGTGCAGCGCGAGGCGGCGAAATGGGTGCGTGCTCTGAAAACCGTCGACTGGCTGACCGCCCAGCTTCCCATCGGCAGCGATTACCAGTTGATCGCTTTCAACACGGAGGCGAGACCTGTCCTGCCCGACACTGAGGGGCAGTGGCTGGAAGTTGCCGACCAGGATCAGCTAGACAGCGTGTCCAGCGCTCTGCGCGAAATCCTGCCCGGGGGCGGGACCAGCCTGCTGAACGCGTTCACCGCACTGCAGCGCCTGTCACCTGCACCGGACAATATCTTTCTGATCACCGACGGCCTGCCGACCCAGGGCGCCAACCCGCCCCGCGGCAACACAGTCAGCGGTCGCGACCGCCAGCGCCTTTACAGGGAAGCTATACGCAGCCTGCCGGGCAACATTCCGGTTAATATTATACTTTTCCCTATGGAGGGCGACCCGATGGCGGCATCCGAGTTCTGGCAGCTGGCACAGGCCACCCGCGGCAGCTTCATGAGCCCGGCGACGGATTGGCCGTGACCGCACGGGGCACGCGGGCAACCAGGAGAAAACTGAGACCACAGCATGCGCAAGCGACAGGAAATAGCGGAGTTCTCCTTATCCTTTCTCGATGTGATCAGCTGTGGTTTTGGCGCCGTCATCCTTCTGCTGATCATCACCAAGACCGTGCAGCCGCAGATTATCGAGGCTTCCACCGAGAAGCTGGAGGGACGCATTGCAAACCTGCAGGAGCAGCTGTTTGAACTGCGCGGTGAAACCACCATTCTGAATCGCGACCTGAACGCCCGGCGCGAACAGCTGTCAGAGTACAAGGACCGTATCGCCCGCCTTACCGGTGCACTGGCGAGCGCAAAATCGCGTTACGACAGTATCCAGGTCGAGGACAGCAGCAACGAGGTCATCGTGGATCGGCTGGCGATTGCGCGACAGTCCCTGACAGATGAAATGGAGCGCCTGCTCGCGGAGCAGGAGATAACGAACAAGCTGATTGGCGGCATACCCGTCGACAGCGAGTACCTGATTTTCGTGATCGATACCTCGGGATCGATGTTCTCCTTTGCCTGGCAGCGCATGATGAGCGAGATGGAGTCGATACTCAGCATTTATCCGGATGTCAAAGGCGTGCAGATACTCAACGACATGGGCAACTACATGTTCAGCCGCTACCGGGGCCAGTGGATTCCGGATACCTCCGGCAGGCGCCGGGCGATCATGCAGAACCTGCGGAACTGGAACGTGTTCAGCAACTCCAGCCCGGTGGAAGGGATTACCCAGGCCATTCGCACTTTCTATGACGAGGGCAGGAAGATCAGCGTGTACGTATTCGGCGACGACTTCACCGGCAACTCGATTACCGAGGTGCTCAACACGGTCGACCGGCTCAATTCCAGAAGCGCCAGTGGAGAGCGGCTCGTGCGCATCCACGCCGTCGGCTTTCCCGTACTCTATCAGCAGAATCCTGCACAGCAGGGTTCGGTGCACCGTTTCGCTTCGCTTATGCGTGAGCTGACCTATCGCAATGGAGGCACCTTTGTCGGGCTCAATGACTTCAGACCCCAGTAGCACCGGCTTCGGCGTCGCACCGCGGATCGCCGCCGGCTACGTTCGCCTGGTCACCCTGGCGGCAGTGCTCGTCCTGAGCGCCTGCGGCGCCAAGCAGGTTGTGGTCCAGGGCGAGTTCCCGCAGCCGTTGATAAGCAAGCAGCCCCTGGCCCTCGGTGTTTTTTATCCCGAGGAATTCCGCAGCCACGAATTTTTCGACGAGGCCAAGGGCCGCACGGATTCAGACTGGCTTGTAAAGACCGGCGATGCCCAGGTCAACATGTGGAACACGCTGTTCAACGGCATGTTTGAACGCGTCGAGCTGCTCGAGGAGGCACCGTCGGAGGACGCGCCGGAACCGGACGTGGACGCCGTGCTGATACCCCGTGTCGATGAACTGCAGTATGCGATACCGACTCACACCAATATCAAGGTCTATGAAATCTGGATGCGCTATGCGTTCGCACTCAACGCGCCGGATGGCGCAACGATCGCGGAATGGACCATGACAGCCTATGGCAAAACGCCGACGGCTTTCATGCAGTCCGATGAAGCGGCGGTCAATCTCGCCGCGGTGGTGGCCCTGCGCGACGCCGGCGCGCATTTCGCCACGCAGTTTACCAACGTACCCGACGTAGCCAGCTGGCTGCAGTCGCGCAATCAGGTTATCACCGCGGAGGCCGCACAATGAGGAGCCACCTGCTGCCCGTCGGCCTTATCACTGCCGCCGCCACACTGCTCGGCGGCTGTGTCACCTCCACTGTCGATGAAATGGTGTTCAACGAACCCACAGCGGACAGCATGAGCGACGCATCGGTGGTCATTCTCGGCAGGCGCCACGCCAGCGACTACGAAACCGAGCCGGATTTCATCGAGTGCATCGGTGACCACGTTCAGCGCGGCGATCAGAACATCGAGATTGTCGACGAGATCGAGTTCATGAATGCACTCTATCCCTGGTTCGAGCCGCGCACGGCGCCACTGCGACCGGCGGATATCGAGCGCCTGCTGCAACAACCGCCAGTGGCAGACAAACTTGCCGACCTGAAGACCGAATACATGATCTGGATTGACGGCAATACCGTGCAGACCAACTCCTCCGGCTCCATGAGCTGCGGCGTCGGCCCCGGCGGCGCCGGCTGCTTCGGTTTCGGCACCTGGGGCAATGATTCCGAATACGAGGCCACCATATGGGACTTCACCGACAGGGCCGAGGTCGGACGCATGAGCACCTTTGCCAGCGGTCAGTCCTATATGCCCGCGGTGGTCGTGCCGATCCCGATCATTGCACCGGTCAAGGGCACCGCCTGCGACGGACTGGGCGACCAGCTCCTGCAGTTCCTCTCCAGCGAGTATTGATATGGCACCACGCGTAGCAGCCGGTATTCTTATAGCCGCTACCCTGCTGATGCATCAGGGCTGCGCAGTCAATCCTGCGACCGGCGGCGCCAACGTGGTGGTGTCGTCGCAGGCCGGCGAAATCGAGCAGGGCCGGGAGATGCACGCAGAGATGATGGCCAAGGGCGCGGCCTACGACGACCCGGCACTGCAGGATTACGTCGATCGCATCGGCCAGCGACTGGCAGAACACAGCGACATACCCGATCTGGAATGGACCTTCACCGTGATCGATGCCCCGGACCTGAACGCCTTTGCGCTCCCGGGTGGATTCATCTACATCAATCGGGGCCTGCTTGCCTACCTCGACAGCGAGGCCCAGCTGGCCGGCGTCATCGGCCATGAGATTGCCCACGTCACGGCGCGCCATCACGCCCGGCGCAAGTCCGCCGGCGTCACCAGCAAGGTCCTCGCCACCACCGCCTACGTCTTCACCGGCAGCCGCGATATTTACACCGCATCCAGCATGTATGGCGCGGAGCTCATGAGTGGTTTCGGGCGCGACATGGAACTCGAGGCCGATGGTTTCGGCGCCGAATACATGTACCGCAGCGGCTACGAACCGGAGGCATTACTGGATGTTATAGGGGTGCTCAAGAATCACCAGCTCTTCCAGCGCGTCAAGGCGAAGTCCAGCGGCAAGCCCGTCGGCACCTACCATGGCGTCTACGCGACCCACCCGCGCAATGACAAGCGGCTGCAGACAGTCATACAGGCGGCAGCGGAACTGGATGAGGGCGCCTATATCGACAGTCCGGAGAAGCCCGGCGAGTTCCGCCGCCATACGGATGGACTGGTCTGGGGCCAGAGCGCCACGGGTCAGCGCGACAGCCAGCGCTACTACCACAACAAGCTCGGCTTCACAATCGAGAAGCCCGAGGGCTGGGAAGTGGAGGCGGGTGCAAAAGCCGTCGTAGCGAGCGACCCGGACGGGAACGCCTCGGTCAGCATCACGCTGACGCGACGCGACAGCAGCCGCTCGCCGGAGGATGTCATGCGCGACAGCGCCACGGGTGAACTGGCGCAGGGCCAGGAGTTGGAGCAGGCGGGCTTACAGGGCTATACCGCTGTTGCCAGCGCGGGCGATGTCAGCAAGCGCCTTGCGGTCATCGACTTCAACAACCTGACCTACCGCTTTGAGGGCGTAGCCGCGGACCTCACCAGTAGCGATGAGGCGCTGCTGAGCGTTATGGAAAGTTTCCGGCCAATTCACCCCAAGGAGCGGCAGAGCGGTCGGACCCGGCATGTGCGGTATATCCAGGTACCGCGAGGCGCGACGCTGGAAAGCCTTGCCGCGAGTATGCGTATCCCGCATGCCGAGGCGCAGCTACGACTGATGAACGGATTCTACCCGCGCGGCGAACCGCGCACAGGCGACTGGATCAAGGTCATTCGCTGAGCCGGCTGCGCTCTGGCGGTTCCCTGCCGGTCTGCACCAGCACCCAGGGTGGTGCGACCACTGCCCACACTGACGCATTGTCACGCGCAAGCTCACCTGCCACCGCATCGGTCAAAGGTGCGACAGCACCCTCGCCGGTCCAGGCATGGAAGCGGTCTACGTTGTCCAGCGCCAACTGCACCGCTACCTCCACCAGATCCAGGTGATCCGCCACCTGGACAACACTGCCGGCGGCGAAATGCGGCGCCAGCTCGGTCCAGGCAATGCGCGCAGTCTGCGCGTGGTACTCGCGCCGCAGCAGGGCTGCGTGCTCGGCGTCCTCAGCCATGGCGCGCCCCACTGACGGACCCCGATTGGCGGCGATCGAAAGGAAACGGCAGAACTTTGAGACTGATAGTCATGCCGGCCCCCGCAGCGGCACGCGATCATCGTCCTCGTCCACCGCCACGTTCCTGTCCGCGTCGGGATTCAGGAAAACCTGCTCGTCGAGCTGTCCCTCGCTGCGCCCCACAATCAGCGCCACGGTCGCGTCTCCTGTCACATTGACTGCCGTACGCACCATGTCAAGCAGGCGGTCGACCCCGATGATCAGCGCGATGCCCTCAACCGGCAGACCGGCCTGCTCGAGCACCATGGCCAGCGTGATGAGGCCGACCCCGGGAACCGCCGCCGTACCGATCGAAGCCAGCGTCGCGGTGAGGATGACCGTTAGATAGGAAGTCATACTGAGATCAAAGCCGTAAACCTGCGCGATGAACACTGTCGCGACGCCCTGCATGACGGCGGTGCCGTCCATGTTCACGGTCGCCCCGAGGGGGACGGTGAAGCCCGCCACCGAATTTTGCACACCCAGACGTTTCTCTACCGTGCGCAGCGTGATCGGAAGTGTCGCACCCGAGGACGCTGTGCTGAAAGCAAACGCCCATACGGAGCGCATTTTGCGCATCATGATAGCGGGTGACTGTTTGGCCAGCGCGCGCAGCAGAACGCTGTAGGTGAACAGCCCGTGGAACAGCAATACACCGATCACGGTCAGGAAATAGACGCCGAGATCCATAATCGCGCTCAGTCCCATCTCGGCAAACAACTTGGCGAGCAGGGCAAATACACCGTAGGGGGCAAGCGACATGAGAATGGCCACCATGCGCATCACGACTTTCTCGACATCGGAGAAGAACGCGGCGACACGACGCCCACCCTCACCGGCGTGGGATATCGCGTAACCGAACAGCAGGGCAAACACGATGATCTGCAGCATCTCGCCCTCGGCCATCGCCTGTACCGGGTTGGACGGGAAGATATTGATCAGGACTTCTTTCAATGGCGGTGGCGAGGTCGCCTCAAATACCGCATCCGTATCGAGGGAGACATGGCTACCGGGACCGACAATCACCGCCACGAACAGCGCTATCGATATGGCAATGGCTGTCGTCGCGAGATACAGCAGCAGCGTCTTGCCGGCGATCGGGCCCATGCGCGCACTGTCGCCCAGGGAACTCGCACCGCAGATCAGCGAGACCAGCACCAGGGGCACGACCAGCAGCTTGAGCGAGGCGATGAAAACCTGGCCGACCACATCGAACAGGCCGCCGATGAGCAGATCCTGGATGCCGGATCGCAGGCTGTCGGAAATGCCGGTACCGCTGACCATGAGATTGAGCAGGGATCCGAGCAGAACACCCGCTACCATGGCAATCAGGATTCGGGTGGTCAGCGTCATTCGCAGGCTCCTTCCCGGTAGGCAACAACACGATCATCGGCGCAGGCATTGCACGGAGAACTGTACTGCGCCGGCGCCGGATCGTTAGCCAGCGTCGCACACACCGGCGCATAGACCATTGTGCACACCTCGGGGCGCGGCGGCGTGCAGGCGATAGGGGCGTCCGGGGCTGTCGCCCCCGCGACCGACGATGGCGACCCGGCAGGTTGCGCTGCACAGGCAGGCAACACAATAACGACAAGCGCCAGCGCCAATCGATGCATATTGCTCCCCCCGACGCCAGAAAAGGGCGCAAGCATAGCATCATCGGCAACGCTATTTCAGCCGGGCTGCGATCAGCTGGGATGCGTTCAGCTGGGATGCATACAGCCGGGCTGTTGCGTGTGCTGCTTCCAGAACGCGCAGGGCGTCGCGGAAACAGTAAATTTCGATCACATAAAGACGCACTATTACGCATCACATACAATGAACAATCCGTCCGGTCTGGTCCCCAGGGGACCGGCCGCGGACTTCAACGCGTCCCGCGAGCGAGAGTCCATCGGCCGCTGCGCGGCACCGATGCAGGGGCGCGGCAGCATACCCACAGATCGAGGGACCCACACCACCGTGAACAGCATCGCCCCCCGCATTGCCGAAGAACTCGCCGTACGCGAGGCACAGGTTGCAGCCACGCTGAGCCTGATCGCCGACGGCGCCACCGTCCCATTCATCGCCCGCTATCGCAAGGAAGCCACGGGCGGTCTGGACGACACGCAGCTGCGCAACCTGGAAGAGCGCTATATCTACCTGACCGAGCTGGAAGCCCGGCGAAAAACCATCATCGACAGCATCGGCGAGCAGGGCAAGCTGAGCGATGCCCTGAAGGCCGAGATCCTTGGCGCCGAAACCAAGGGACGACTGGAAGACCTGTACCTGCCCTACCGGCCGAAGCGACGCACCAAGGCGCAGATCGCCCGCGAGGCAGGGTTGGAGCCCCTGGCCGATGCGCTGCTGGCCGACCCGGATCTGGTTCCGGACACGGTTGCCGCAGCGTATCTGAACCCCGAGGCGGCTATTGAAAACGCCACGGCGGCGCTGGACGGGGCGCGGCAGATTCTTATGGAGCGCTTTGCCGAGGACGCCGACCTGCTCGCGCGTCTGCGCTCTTTCCTGTCGGAAAACGCCCTGCTGCGCTCTAGCCTGGAGGCCGGCAAGGCCGGCGAGGCGGCCAAGTTCAGCGATTATTTCGATCATCACGAGCCGCTGGCGAAAGTCCCCTCGCACCGCGCACTGGCCATGTTCCGCGGCCGCAAGGAGGGCTTTCTGCAGCTCGCGCTGGTCCTCGATCCCGAGGAAAAGCCCGGCGACCCCCACCCCTGTGAGGCCATGATCGCCAGCCACTGGCGGATCGCGGATCGCGGACGGCCTGCGGACACGTGGCTCGGCACCACCGTACGCTGGACCTGGCGCGTCAAGCTGCTCACCATGCTGCAGACCGACCTGCTGAACAGCCTGCGTGAATCCGCCGAGAAAGAAGCGATTGCCGTCTTCGCGCGCAACCTGAAAGATCTTCTGTTGGCGGCACCCGCGGGTATGCGGCCGACCATGGGCCTGGACCCGGGGCTGCGCACCGGCATCAAGGTCGCGGTGGTCGACGGCACCGGCAAGCTGGTGGATCACGCAACCATCTTCCCGACCGCACCCCAGAAGCGCACTCGCGAGGCGGCGGCTGTGCTGGCGGATTGCGCGCGCCGTCACGGGGTCGAGCTCATCGCCATCGGCAATGGCACCGCGAGCCGCGAGACCGATGCCTTCGTGGCGGAGTTCCTGGCCGAACACCCGGATATTGCCGCCGAAAAAGTCATGGTCTCGGAGGCCGGCGCCTCGGTCTACTCAGCATCCGCCGCCGCGGCGGCTGAATTCCCCGACCTCGATGTCACATTCCGCGGCGCGGTCTCCATCGCCCGCCGCCTGCAGGATCCGCTGGCCGAGCTGGTCAAGATAGAGCCGGGTTCCATTGGCGTCGGACAGTACCAGCATGACGTCAGCCAGGTTGAACTGTCGCGCCAGCTCGATGCCGTGGTCGAGGATTGCGTGAACGCAGTCGGCGTCGACGTCAACACGGCCTCCGCCGCCCTGCTCAGCCGGGTCGCCGGACTCAATGCCAGTCTCGCCGGCAACATCGTCTCCCACCGCGACAGTGAAGGGCGCTTCCGCAATCGCAAGGCCCTGCTCAAAGTGCCGCGCTTCGGTCCGAAAAGTTTTGAGCAGTCGGCGGGGTTCCTGCGCGTTACTCACGGCGACAACCCCCTCGACGCGTCAGCGGTACACCCGGAGTCCTACCCAATCGCCGAGGCCATCGCGAGTCGCAACGGGCGCACTATCAGCGGCCTGATCGGCGACAGCCGCTTCCTGAAAACACTGGACGCGCAGGACTATATCACCGCACAAAGTGGCGTCTTCACTGTGCGCGATATTCTCGAGGAGCTGGACAAGCCGGGCCGCGACCCGAGACCGGAGTTCAAGGTGGCGCAGCTGCGCGATGACGTACACACACTCGGCGACCTGCAGCCCGACATGGTGCTGGAAGGCACCGTCACCAACGTCACCAATTTTGGCGCTTTCATTGATATCGGCGTACACCAGGACGGACTGGTGCACATCTCCGCCCTGTCGGACCGCTTCATCAAGGACCCGCACAGCGTGGTCAAGGCGGGCGACATCGTAAACGTCAAGGTGATGCAGGTGGACGCAGCGCGCAAACGGATCGCGCTCAGCATGCGCCTGACGGACAGTGCCGCGGACCATGCCGAGGGCAACACCCGCGGTCGTCACAGTGAGCGCCCGGCAAAAGACGCAGATAAGGGAAAGACCCGCAAGCCGAAAGCGGCGCGCGACAGCGACAAAGGCCGGCAACCCGCCGGCGCCATGGCATCGGCATTTGCGAATGCGCTGAAACGCGACTGAGACGTATCAGTAGGCCACGCGCTCTACCAACTGGTAGGATCACGACAAACCGGGGTGATAGAGGCTGTTGTGGACGGTATGAAAGGAGTGGACGCGACCTGAGTGGTCGAAGAGCATCGCGCGCGAGTACCGCTGCTGCTGGCAGTGGCAGCATCGAACGCTGCGTCGCGCGGGCTCGCGATGAATACAGCACCAATCCCGAGAC
>CAYFVJ010000053.1:0-5947 GCA_964346555.1 uncultured Alteromonadaceae bacterium
CGTGCTGGTCACCGGCCCCACGGGCTCCGGTAAGTCGACGACGCTGGCGGCGATGATCGACTACATCAACGACAACAAGTACGAGCACATCCTCACCATCGAGGATCCTATCGAATTTGTTCACGAGAGCCGCAAATGCCTGATGAACCAGCGCGAAGTACACCGGGATACTCTCGGGTTTGCCGAGGCACTGCGCTCGGCTCTGCGCGAGGATCCGGATATTGTCCTGGTCGGCGAGATGCGCGACCTGGAAACCATTCGACTGGCGTTGACCGCCGCGGAAACCGGTCACCTGGTGTTTGGCACCTTGCACACGACGTCTGCGGCAAAAACTATCGACCGGGTGATCGACGTGTTTCCCGCGGCTGAAAAATCCATGGTGCGCTCAATGCTGTCCGAGTCACTGCAGGCCGTGGTGTCACAGACGCTGCTCAAGCGGAGCAGCGGCGGTCGGGTTGCGGCACACGAGATCATGCGGGCGACTTCAGCCATCCGCAACCTCATCCGTGAAGATAAAGTGGCGCAGATGTACTCGGCCATCCAGACCGGTCAGGCGGCGGGCATGCAGACGATGGATCAGTGTCTCAAGGACCTGGTCAACAAGAGGGTGATCAGTCGGGATGTCGCCCGCGAAAAAGCGCGAATGCCCGAGGATTTCTGACCCCTGATCCGGTGTGAAACCATCGCGAGGTAAAGCCATGACCTTCGACGACCTCTTGCTGGCAATGATTGAGCGGCGCGCTTCCGATGGCTTCGTCACTGCGCGTGCCGCCCCCTCGGTCAAGGTGGATGGCGAAATTTTTGCCCTGGACATGGAAGCCCTCGGCGAGGACGCGGCGCGCGAACTCGTATTGTCGACTATGAGTGCGACACAGCAGGCGGAATTCCTGCGCCAGAGTGAGTGCAACTATGCCCTGCAGTCCGAACGGCATGGACGCTTCCGGCTCAGCGCCTTCATCCAGCGGGGCCGTTGCGGCGTCGTCGTGCGTCGTATCCAGACGCGTATTCCGCGGATCGAGGAGCTCGGGCTGCCGCCGATCGTCAATCAGCTATCCATGCTCAAGCGGGGCCTGGTCATTTTTGTCGGCGGCACCGGTACCGGCAAGTCCACGTCCCTGGCGGCGATGGTCGGGCATCGCAACCGCCATTCGCGCGGGCACATACTCAGCGTTGAGGATCCGATCGAGTTCCTGCACGATCACGCCGGCTGCCTGATCACCCAGCGTGAAGTCGGCATGGATACCGAGTCCTTCGAAGTCGCATTGCAGAATGCCCTGCGCCAGGCCCCGGATGTGATTATGATCGGCGAGGTGCGTTCGGCGGCGACCATGCAGCACGCCATCACCTTCGCCGAGACAGGACACCTCTGCCTGTGCACACTGCACGCCAATAACGCCAACCAGGCGCTTGATCGCATACTCAGCTTTTTCCCATCGCAGATGCATAATCAGGTCTGGATGGATCTATCGCTGAACCTGAAAGCGATGGTCGCACAGCAGCTGCTGCCGCACAGCAGCGGCGACGGGCGGGTGCCGGTGATGGAGGTTATGCTTAACTCGCCGCTGGTCGCCGACCACATACGCAACGGGAATGTGCATCTCATCAAGGAAGTCATGTCAAAGTCCTCCGAACAGGGCATGCAGACACTGGATCAGTCGCTGCTGCTGGCCTACCGGCAGGGACTCATTACCGCTGAAGAGGCGGTGCGCTCGGCGGACTCTGCCAACGACGTGCGCCTGGGCATAAAAATGCACGATCGGGGAGCGCACACCGGGGCGGACGTGTCGAGCGTTGATCTCAGCGTCGACGACAGTTAACTAAGCTACTGATCGCCACGCTGCGCCATCCAGTTCTGCAGGATCAGCTCTGCGGCAAGGCTGTCCACCGGTTGTCGTTTGTAATCCCCGCGGTGCCCGAGTTCCCGCTGGTCCTGCTTGACCGAGAAGCTTGTCAGTCGCTCATCCACCATTGCCACGGGTAGACCGAAGCGCCCATGCAGGCGCCGTGAGAAGCGTCGCGCGCGCGCGGCAATGTCGCCGCTGCTGCCATCCATGTTAAGCGGATCACCTACCAACAGCAGGTCGGGTTGCCAGTCTCCGATCAGTTGCGCAACGCTTTCCCACTGTGGCTGGCCGTCGCGGGCGCGCAGCACCGTGAGTGCCTGAGTGGTGAACAGGCTGCAGTTGCCGACGGCTACCCCAATCTGGCGCAAGCCGAAGTCAAACGCCATGATACTGCGTGGCGGGGTCAGGGCAATGCCGGTCAGGCGTGGCCGGCCCGGGCGCTGATCAGGTTCATGTCGATACCCAGCGCAGCGGCCGCCGCCTGTAGCCGCTGCTCCGGCGGCGTGTGGAAAATAATGCTGTGATCGGCGGGCAGGGTGAGCCAGCTGTTACGGCCGACTTCCTCCTCGAGCTGACCCGCCGACCAGCCCGCGTAGCCCAACGCCACCAGATATTCTCCCGGTCCCTCGCCACCGGCGATTGCGCGCAGGATATCCTGGGAGGTGGTCAGCAGCATTTCGGGTGTGACCCGCAGTGTGGCATCCCAGTCATTGGCACAGGGCCGATGCAGAATGAAACCGTGGTCTGTCTGTACCGGGCCGCCGGCCATTACCGGCAGGTCGCTGAAGCGCGCCGGGGCATTGATTTCGAGTTGCTCGAAAATCTCAGCCAGGTTCAGCTCCAGTTCCCGGTTGATCACGATGCCCATGGCGCCGGCCTCGCCGTGTTCACAGATATACGTGACGCTGTGTGCAAAAATGCCCTCGTCGACGCCGGGCATGGCGAGCAGGAAATGGTCGCGCAGGCAGTGATTGCTGTTTGATCTGGCGTGCGTAGTTGGCATGGCTTCCGTCGTTGTGGTCTCAACCCGAGCTTAGTGCGTTTCGTTCAAATTTCCATGTGCGCAGGATTTCCAGTTTGTCGGCCGTGGCGGCCAGTTCCGGCGGAAAGGGCGCGTAGGGTGCCGCCATGCGCACAATTCTGATGGCGGCTTCATCCAGGACAGCGTAGCCGGAGGAAGACAACAACTCAACGTCTTCCAGGCTGCCGTCGCTGCGGATGACCACCAGGAGTCGCAGGCTGCCGAACATGCCGTAGCGCACCGAGGCCTCCGGGTAATAGCGGTTGCCGACCGCTTCCAGTCGACGTCGCCAGTCCTGCAGATAGGCCGCGTCCGCGGCGCTCTGCGCGGCGACCGACGTCAGTCGACGCACTCGAGGCGCCCTTGAGGACGCCACTTCCCGGTTCTGCAGGGAGGCCTCGAGCTCTGCCAGGCGCGCCTGCAGCCGCTGCAGGCGCGCCTCGGATGAGGACACCTGCGCCTGTTCGCCGGGAGAATCGTCCGATTGCGGCACACGGTAGCGGCTGTTGCGCGAAGCGCTGATATGCTGCGCAGCGGCTGCCTGCTGTGCCGAGCCCGCGCGTGTCGCCTGTTGGTCCCGAGGTGCCGCCACGCTGGGTGCCAGTGACGGCGCGGCGCGCGCGGCCTGTTCTCTATTTGAGCGATCGCCGGATGCCTGCTGGTTCTCCTGGGCCACATGAGTCGCGGTGACGGGTCGGCTCGATACTGTCTGTACCAGTGTCACCTCCATGGGTTTGCCGTGACTGCGCGCAGACAGTGACTGAAAGGTCACGCCGAATATGACCAGGGCATGCAGCGCGGCAGCCGCCAGCAGTGCCAGACCGAGGCGGTCGCGGGTGGTATCTGCCGTCGTCGGGCCCATGTTCAGCCGCGTCTCCGCTCCGGCAGTTCGGCTTCCACGCAGTCCATGAGTCGATCGCCGATATCAAGGCCCTGCGCGTTGTCCAGCTCGCGAATGCAGGTGGGGCTGGTGACGTTGATCTCGGTGAGATAATCACCGATGACGTCCAGGCCCACGAACAGCAGTCCGCGCTCCACCAGGGTCGGACCCACCTGGGCGGCGATCCAGCGGTCCCGCTCGGAAAGCGGCTGCGCGCGACCGGTGCCGCCGGCGGCGAGGTTGCCGCGGGACTCACCCTGTGAGGGCAGCCGGGCCAGGCAGTAGGGGACGGGCTCGCCCTTGATAATGAGAATACGCTTATCGCCTTCGCTGATCTCGGGAATGTAGCGCTGGGCCATGATGGTGCGTGTGCCGTGCGTCGTGAGCGTCTCCAGGATGACTGAAAGATTCGGATCCCCGGACCTGACACGGAAGATTGAGGCGCCGCCCATGCCGTCGAGGGGCTTGTAGATGACGTCGTCGTGTTCGTTATAGAAGGCACGCAGCCGTGCCATATCGCCGCTCACCAGCACCGGCGGGCAGCACTCGGGGAACTCGTTCGCAAACATCTTCTCGTTGCAGTCGCGCAGGGACTGGCAGCGGTTCACCACCAGTGTGCCAAGGCGCTCCGCGGCCTCGAGTATGTAGGTATTGTAGATGTACTCGTTGTCGAAGGGCGGATCCCGGCGCATGAGGATCACGTCCAGCTCGGCGAGGTTGCGATCCTCGCCGCTGCCGAGGTCGAACCAGTGATGCGGATCCCTGTGGACCTGCAGCGGCGTCATGAAGGCCCGCGGCACGCCCTGCACCAGCGACAGGTGCCGCGGCTCCATGTACCAGAGCTCCCAGTCCCGGTCCTGCGCCGCCCACAGCATCGCCAGCGTGCTGTCCTTGTTGTAAGTGATGTTGGCGATGGGGTCCATCACCACGCCGATTCGGATAGTCATGCCCGGGCCTGTCTCTGCAAGATGACGATAAGCTACGTGGTGACGCGGATGGGCGCAAGTGAGTGCAGATGGTGTCAGAGCCGTCGCTCAGGCGGCTAAAACTGTAAATCCCCCCACCGCGCCTGCAACACTGCCAGCGCAGCCAGCGGTGCCGTCTCAGTGCGCAATATCCGCGGCCCGAGAAGCAGCGTGCCAAAGCCAGCGGCCTGTGCCCGGGCGACTTCTTTGTCGGCAAGTCCGCCCTCGGGTCCGCACAGCAGCGCGAAGCCCCCGGCTCGATGGGGCAGGGCTTGTGGCTCACCCCGGGGGTCGAGTACCAGACGCAGCGGGGAATCGACGGCGTCGAGCCAGTCTGGCAGGGGCTGTGGCCTGGCAATATCCGGTATACGGTTCCGCCCACACTGCTCGCAGGCGCTCTCTGCGATGCGCTGCCAGTGGCCGCGCTTCTTCTCCCGCCGGTCGGCCGGAAGGTTCAGGCCGCGGGCTGTAAGCAGGGGGGCAATCTGCGCGACGCCCAGTTCCGTAGCCTTCTGTACTATCCAGTCCACGCGATCACCGCGGGACACCGCAATACCCAGCACTATAGCGAGGGGCGATTCCCGGTCAATGTCTCGCGGCGTACCGCACAGAACGGTGACGCTGCGCTTGTCCACAGCCAGAAGTTCGCCGGGGTACTCGGCACCGCCCCCGTCGAACAACACAAGCGTATCGCCAGGCTGCATGCGCAGGGTACGGCCGATGTGCCGGGCTGCATCCTCGTGCAACAGTACAGCGCGTCCCTCCGCCAGTGCCTGGCGGGTGAAAAAGCGGGGCCGCTGCATGATGTCGGCTAAAGGTCGAGCTGCTCGCAGATCGTGATAACGGGTTCGGCCTGGTCCATAGTGTAGAAATGGATGCCCGGAGCGCCGTTATCTATCAGTGTCTGGCACAGCTGTGTTACCACCTCGATGCCAAACTTCACGACACTCTCCTTGCAGCCCTCATAGCCTTCGATCCGCTTGCAGATCCAGCGCGGGATGTCCGCACCGCAGTTGCGGGAGAAGCGCGACAGATTGTCATAATTGGTGATCGGCATGATGCCCGGGATTATCGGCTTGTCGATACCGATCGCGGCACAGCGGTCGAGAAAATAAAAGTAGGACTCGGCGTTGAAGAAGTACTGAGTGATAGCGCTGTCCGCGCCGGCATCGAGTTTCCTCTTCAGGTGCTCAATGTCCTTGTCATAGCTTTCCGCCTGTGGGTGTATTTCCGGATA
>CAYFVJ010000053.1:6047-14058 GCA_964346555.1 uncultured Alteromonadaceae bacterium
TGAGTGACGATATCCAGGGTGTTGTCGCGAGTCGACCCTCCCGCACCGTAGGTTACTGAGAAGTACTCCGGCTGCAGTGCCTGCAGCCGGGGTGTGGTTTTCTCAAGCAGCCGGGTCCGGCCCTCCGCAGTTTTGGGCGGAAAGAACTCGAAGCTGATCGCGCTTGAGCTATTCGCCATTATACGCTCCTAGTATTTGTAGCTCTCGGTCTTGAACGGCCCGTCCACGCCGACGTGGATGTAGTTCGCCTGATCGGGCGTCAGCCGCGTCAGCACGCCGCCGAAGCCAGCGACCATATGTGCGGCAACTTCCTCGTCGAGTTGCTTCGGCAGGACCTGCACTGACAGCGCGCCAGGCTTCAGATTTTCCTCGAGGTCAGCGAAGCGGCGCTCGTACAGGTAGATCTGCGCCAGCACCTGGTTGGCAAAGGAGCCATCCATGATGCGCGATGGGTGACCGGTCGCGTTGCCGAGGTTGACCAGGCGACCCTCGGACAGCAACAGCAGGTAATCATTATTTCCACGGTCACGCCAGACACGGTGTACCTGCGGCTTGATCTCCTCCCATTCCCATTCGCGGCGCATATAGGCGGTATCGATCTCGTTGTCGAAGTGGCCAATGTTGCAAACCAGGGCTGTCGACTTAAGGGCGCGCAGCATGCGCTCGTCGCACACGTCGTAGTTGCCCGTGCTGGTCACCAGCAGGTCGATGTTGCCGAGGATATCGCGGTCGATACAGGCGTCCGTGCCGTCGTTGATGCCGTCCTTGAACGGGGACACGACCTCGAAACCGTCCATGCAGGCCTGCATCGCACAGATGGGATCTACTTCGCTAACGCGCACAATCATGCCTTCCTGGCGCAGTGACTGTGCCGAGCCCTTGCCGACGTCACCGTAGCCGATTACCAGCGCTTTCTTGCCCGAGAGCAGGTGGTCGGTGGCGCGCTTGATGGCGTCATTCAGGCTGTGACGGCAGCCGTACTTGTTGTCGTTCTTGGCTTTGGTAACCGAGTCATTCACGTTGATTGCCGGGACTTTCAGCGTTCCCTGCTCCAGCATTTCATACAGCCGGTGAACGCCCGTCGTGGTCTCTTCCGTGATGCCGTGAATGTGCTCCAGCATTTGCGGGTATTTCTCATGCAGCATCGCGGTCAGGTCGCCGCCGTCGTCGAGCACCATATTGGCATCCCAGGGCTGGCCATCCTTGAGGATGGTCTGCTCAATGCACCATTCGTACTCTTCCTCGGTCTCGCCCTTCCAGGCAAACACCGGCACACCTGCAGCTGCGACTGCCGCCGCGGCGTGATCCTGCGTGGAAAAGATGTTGCACGAGGACCAGCGGACTTCCGCACCGAGCTCCACGAGCGTTTCGATCAATACGCCGGTCTGTATGGTCATATGGATGCAGCCGAGTATTTTTGCGCCGGCGAGGGGCTTTCTTTCGCCGTATTTGCTGCGCAGCGAAATCAGGGCGGGCATTTCGCTTTCGGCCACCTCGAGTTCCCGCCGGCCCCAGCCGGCCAGGTTGATGTCGGCGACTTTGTAGTCCTGTGCCATATCGATTTTTTCTGCTGTAGTCATGCTTGCTTCTCCAGTCTTTGGTTTACGTTGGTTGCGTTACTGTCGTTGTCTGATTTGTGTGTTGCTCCGTTGGAGCCCTGGTCCCGGCCCGCGGCGGGGTGGCGGAGCTGGCGCGACACGCCGTGAACCCGTCCCTGGGGGCTCAGCGGCGGCATCCATGCCGCCGATGGTCGCGCCACCCCCGCCACCCCACCCCGGGCCTCAATTCTCTGCCATCGTCGGACGCATTGCTCTGCGCAGTTCCTCTCAGACGGTGCATCGCGCGCCTTCCCTGTCGTTGTCGCTTGCCCCTCGTGACTGCGATGCTCAACGCCGCAGTAATCGTCAGGTCAGCCGGCCCTGAGCGCCTCCGCCTTGTCCGTCTGCTCCCAGGTAAAATCCGCATCCTTGCGCCCGAAGTGCCCGTATGCTGCCGTCTTGCGGTAGATCGGTCGCTTCAGATCCAGCATCTCGATCAGGCCCTTGGGCCGCAGATCAAAGTGTTTGCGCACCAGGGCTACGATCTCCGTATCACTGCGCCTGCCGGTACCGAACGTGTTGACAGAGATAGAGGTCGGCTCGGCGACGCCGATGGCGTAGGAGATCTGTATTTCGCAGCGATCGGCGAGGCCGGCGGCGACAACGTTCTTGGCCACGTAGCGACCGGCATAGGCCGCGGATCTATCGACCTTGGATGGGTCCTTGCCGGAGAAGGCGCCGCCACCGTGCCGGGCCATACCGCCGTAGGTGTCGACGATGATCTTGCGCCCGGTGAGTCCACAATCGCCCACCGGGCCGCCGATAATGAACTGGCCGGTGGGGTTGATATGGTAGCGGGTCTCGGCGTGCAGCCACTCGGGTGGAAGCACCTCGCGGATTATCAGCTCCATAACAGCTGCGTGGATGTTGTCCTGGGAAACATCCGCATCGTGCTGGGTCGACAACACGACCGCGTCGATAGCCACAGGCTTGCCATCGTCGTAGCGCAGAGTAACCTGGCTCTTGGCGTCCGGTCTGAGCCAGGGCAACGTACCGTCTTTGCGCAGCGTCGCCTGCCGTTCGACCAGCCTGTGTGCGTAATAGATCGGTGCGGGCATCAGTGCATCGGTCTCGTTGGTGGCGTAACCGAACATAAGGCCCTGGTCGCCCGCGCCCTGCTCTTTGTTTTCCCCTTCGTCGACGCCCTGGGAAATGTCTCTGGACTGCTTGCCGATAGCATTGAGCACTGCGCAGGAAGCGCCGTCAAAGCCGACTTCAGAGCTCGTATAGCCGATATCCGTCACTACGTCGCGGACTACGTTTTCCAGGTCGACATAGGTGTTGGTGGTAACTTCTCCCGCGATAACCACCATGCCGGTCTTGACCATGGTCTCCACCGCGACGCGCGCCGCGCTGTCATCCCGGATAATGGTATCCAGCACGGCGTCAGATATCTGGTCGGCCATCTTGTCCGGGTGCCCCTCTGACACCGATTCAGACGTGAAAATACTGTAGTCGCTCATGCCGTTTCCCATGTGTGTCGATGGCCGAACAGGCGCACCTGAATCTGAAAGCCATTGCGCTGGGTGAGGAACGTGCTGCTCAGGTCAGTGAGCCCCGCCGTCTCTGCCCATGCAGTCAATTGGTCTGGCTCAAATCCCAGCCATAGATCACCGCAATTCTCCCGCGCCCAGCCCTGATCGTGGCGGCACAGGTCGGTAACCGCCATGACGCCACCGGGAGCCAGGTGCGCGGCGGCGTCTGCCAGCGTTTCTTCCGGTTGCGGCGTGTGGTGCAGCACCATATTGATGACGATGCAGTCTGCCTGCAGCTCGCCGAGGGCCTCGCTGGCGGGATCGCCAAGGATGAATTCGATATTGTCCAGTCGCCGGTCGGCGGCAAAGCGCCGGCTGCTGTCGAGCATTGCCGTGGCGTTATCGACCGCGAGGACATGGTCGAAGCGTTGCGCCAGCACACTGAGAAATCGACCGTCTCCCGGCCCGACCTCCAGTGCGATACCGTGCCTCGACAATGGAGCGCGCTGCAGCATATCCGCCACAGTATCGGCGTATTGCTCGTAGCTGGCTATCAAATCCTGCTGCTCGCGGAACTTGTGAGCGTTGTGTCGAAAAAAATGCCGCGAATTCTCCTCGCGCGCCCGCTGCAACTTTTCCATGCCCTGGCGCATGCGAGGGGGAAGCTCCCGGTGATCCAGCTCGCTCAGCAATGAACGCAGGATGACTGCGCCGGGCTGTGCGGCCAGCGGCTCACTGCGCCGATAGAAGTTCGTCGTGCCCTCGCGTCGCGTTGTCACCAGGCCGGCATTTGCCAGAACTTTGAGATGATGACTCAGAGCGGGCTGGCGGATCTTGAACAAGGCGCACAGCTCCGACACGCCGAGTGAATCATTATGCAAGGCACGCAGAATGTTGAGCCTTAGCGGATCTGCGCAGGCTTTGCACAGCTGCGCTATATCTTCGCTGATGTCCGATGAAGCACTTGCAGAGCTTACGGTGGCCGGAATGGCTTGAATTGCCGTCATGGTGCGGGAGTCTAACAGGGTTTACAGATATATCAAAAATTTTTGATATATAGGCTTTATTTGCCGTGAGCTTGCGCTTACGCGAGAATATGCGCCTTTCGCAATGGGCTCTCGCGCCCCGTTTCACCATCTGGAGACCGTGATGCCTTCCCGATCCGAACTTGCCAACGCCATACGCGCGCTGAGTATGGATGCCGTGCAGCGGGCCAAAAGCGGCCATCCGGGTGCGCCCATGGGCATGGCGGATATCGCCGAGGTTCTGTGGAACGACTTCCTGATGCACAATCCCGGGAACCCGCGGTGGCCGAATCGGGACCGTTTCGTGATGTCCAATGGCCACGGCTCTATGCTGGTCTATTCACTGCTGCATCTCTCCGGCTACGACCTGCCGATGCAGGAGTTGCAAAATTTCCGCCAGTTGCACAGTCGCACACCGGGACATCCCGAGTACGGCTATGCCCCCGGCGTTGAAACCACCACCGGGCCCTTAGGCCAGGGCCTGGCCAATGCGGTGGGCATGGCGCTTGCCGAGAAGGTGCTGGCGGCGCAGTTCAATCGCGATGGATACAACGTCATCGATCACTATACCTACGTATTTCTTGGCGATGGCTGCCTGATGGAAGGAATTTCTCACGAGGCAAGCTCGCTCGCCGGCACTCTTGGACTCGGCAAGCTGATCGCTTTTTACGACGATAACGGCATCTCTATCGATGGCAATGTGAACGGCTGGTTCACAGATGATACAGCGCTGCGCTTTGCCGCCTACAACTGGCATGTGGTGGCTGATGTCGACGGTCATGACCCGGAGGCGGTTCGCGCTGCCGTCGAGGCTGCCCGCGCCGAGACCGCGCGCCCCAGCCTGCTGTGCTGCAGGACGGTAATCGGCAAGGGTGCCCCGAACAAGCAGGGCAGCGGGGCCTGTCACGGTGCGCCCCTGGGCGAAGAAGAGATCGTGGCGGCACGCCAGGCTCTCGGTTGGTCGCATCCCCCATTTACTGTACCTGACGACATCTACGCTGGCTGGGATGCACACGAGTCGGGTGCACGGCGGGAACAGGCCTGGCGAGGTGTATTGGAAGCTTATGCCGCGGCTTACCCCGATCTCGCAGCGGAGTTGACACGCCGCCTCGCCGGTGACTTGCCCGACAGCTTTGCAGCCGAGGCGGCGGCGTACATCGCCCACTGCCAGGCCGAGGGCGCCAGCATTGCATCGCGCAAGGCGTCGCAGAACTGCCTGACTGCTTACGGCGAGTTACTGCCCGAGTTTCTCGGTGGCTCGGCAGACCTCGCCGGCTCCAACCTGACCCTGTGGCAGGGCAGCAAGGCGGTTACGGCGGCGGATGCCAATGGCAACTATCTGTACTACGGCGTGCGCGAATTCGGCATGTCAGCGATCATGAACGGCATCGCACTGCACGGCGGCTTTGTGCCCTTTGCCGCGACGTTCCTGATCTTTATGGAGTACGCGCGCAACGCCGTGCGCATGGCGGCATTGATGAAGCAGCGCAGCATCTTTGTCTACACCCACGACTCCATCGGCCTGGGTGAAGACGGACCCACGCATCAGCCGGTGGAGCAGCTGACTGCGCTGCGAGCGACCCCGGGGCTGGATACCTGGCGCCCCTGTGATGCAGTTGAATCGGCGGTTGCCTGGAAGGCAGCGATCGAACGTCGCGACGGCCCGAGTGCCCTGGTCTTTTCGCGCCAGTCGCTGGCCCACCAGCAACGCAGCGATGACCAGGTGGCGGCGATCGCGCGCGGCGCCTACGTGCTGCGCAACACCGATGCCGCCCCGCATGTGATACTCATCGCCACCGGTTCGGAGGTGCAACTCGCCATGGCCGCAGCGCAGGAACTGGCCGGGCGCGGGATCGCCGCGCGGGTGGTCTCTATGCCCAGCGCGGAGGTCTTTGCGCGACAGGATGCCGCCTATCGTGAGGCGGTTCTGCCGAGCGACGTGCTCGCGCGCGTAGCCGTGGAGGCCGGCCATGCGGATTACTGGTATAAACACGTGGGGCTGGATGGCCGCGTGATCGGCATGACGACGTTTGGTGAATCCGCTCCCGCCGAGGACCTCATGCAGGCATTCGGCTTTACGGTGGATAACGTGATGGCGGTGGTCGACGAGGTGTGCCAGCAGGTCTGATCATGTACCGACTCGCCATCAACGGTTACGGTCGTATCGGGCGGGGCGTCCTGCGCGCGCTTATGCAGAGTCCGCTGCGGGAAGCACTGAGCGTTGTGGCGGTGAACGAGCTGGCGGACGCGACCACCGCCATTCACCTGACGCGCTACGATTCCACGCACGGTCGTTTCCCGGCGCCGGTGGAAGCCATCCCCGGTGGCTTTGCGGTGGATAGTGTGCCTATCAGCCTGCTGCGGCAGGAAAATATCGACAGTCTCGACTGGGCCGTGCACGATATCGATGTGGTGCTGGAGTGCACGGGCTCTTTCACCGACCGCGCCACCGCCGAACAGCACCTTGCGCAGGGTGCGCGACGGGTACTGTTCTCGCAGCCGGCCCAGGCCGATGTCGACGCTACGGTGGTGTACGGGATCAACCATGATAGCCTCAGCCCTGCCCACCGGGTGGTCTCCAACGCCTCCTGCACCACCAACGCCATTGTGCCGGTCATCCGTGCACTGGACGATGCGCTGGGCATCGACGCCGGCACCATTACCACCATTCACTCGGCAATGAACGACCAGCCGGTGCTGGATGCCTACCACCATACGGATCTGCGCAAGACGCGCGCGGCGTCGCAGTCAATCATCCCTGTCGACACCGGCCTGGCCCGCGGGTTAGAGCGCATATTGCCCCACCTCGCCGGGCGCTTCACGGCACAGGCGCTGCGCGTGCCAACCCTGAATGTCTCGGCACTTGACCTGACCATACAGGTGCGCAGCGACACGGACGAGCGGGAGATCAACCGCCTGCTGTGTGACGCTGCGGCCTCTCGCTTCTGTGGCGTGCTCGGCTATACCGAGGAGCCGCTGGCATCCTGCGATTTCAACCACGATCCGCGCTCGGGTATCATCGATGCCAGCCAGACACGCGTCAGTGGTGGTCGCCTGGTCAAGGTGCTGACCTGGTTTGATAATGAATGGGGCTATGCCAATCGTATGCTCGATGTTGCACACTACTGGTGTAATGCAAAGGAGAACAGGCCATGAGCGTCTCGGTCACCCTGATGCAGGACCTGGCGCTGGACGGCAAAACCCTGCTGATCCGCGAGGACCTGAACGTGCCGGTCAAGGACGGGCGCGTAAGCAGCGATGCCCGCATCCGCGCCGCCCTGCCGACTATCCGCGCGGCACTGGACGCCGGTGCGACGGTCTTGCTTATGTCACACCTCGGCCGACCCACGGAGGGCGAGTTCGACCCGGCAGTCTCGCTGCAGCCGGTGGCAGATCACCTGTCCACCCTGCTGGAGCGACCGGTTCCTCTGATAGAGGATTGGCGCGATGGCGTGAAGCTGGACCGCGGCGCATTGGCTCTTTTGGAAAACGTGCGTTTCAATCCCGGTGAAAAGTCCGACGATGATGCGCTGGCAAAAGCCTACGCGGGTCTTTGCGATATTTTCGTCATGGACGCCTTCGGCACGGCGCACCGCGCCCAGGCCTCGACCCACGGCGTTGCCCGCTATGCCAGGATGGCCTGCGCCGGCCCGCTGCTCGCCGGTGAACTGTCGGCGCTGGAGCGTGCGCTCAAGGCGCCCCGGAGACCTATGCTGGCGATCGTCGGTGGCTCCAAGGCCTCCAGCAAGCTTTCTGTACTTGAGTCCCTCTCGGAAAAATGCGATCAGCTGGTGGTCGGTGGTGGCATTGCCAATACGTTTCTTGCGGCGGCGGGCTACCCGGTGGGAAAGTCCCTGTGCGAGCACGATCTGCTGGATGCCGCTACCGCGTTGATGCAGCAGACCCAGGTGCC
>CAYFVJ010000054.1:0-13822 GCA_964346555.1 uncultured Alteromonadaceae bacterium
GGCGATCGACACCTACTCGAAGGTCGGCTTCGCCAAGCTCTATGATCGCAAGACCACCCGCTTTTCGTGTGTCAATGGCGCCGCTACCACGGGTATCGCACGGGCGCTCCGCGCAGCCGGTTCAGAACTGCTATCGGTACTGTCGCCGCAACCCGCCAGTGCCAGGAGGAGGGCCGGTGCTGCGGTGCAAGTGGCGAGAATTGCGCGTCGCATCGGGGAGCACTACCTTCCTCTGGGGAGAATCGTCAGGAACGCCTGTCGAGTCAGCCATTGTAGCGCGTAATCTGCCCGACACCCAGCTCGATTCGCTGGCGAGTCAGCCTGTTCCCAGCGCAAACGGATCGGCGTCCAGATGCCCCGGGAAGCGCTCGCGATAGCGTTCCAGGGCGTCACCGCTAAGCGTGACACGACAGGTTTCGGCGCTATCCCCGGGATCGGCGAGTGTCCTGCCCCGGGCGTCAAAGGCGAGGCTGTCCCCACTGTACTGAACGCCATTGGCATCCTCGCCAACGCGGTTGACCCCGACCACGCAGGCAAGATTCTCGATAGCCCGTGCTTTCAACAGGCTGCGCCAGTGATCACCGCGTACCGCGGGCCAGTTGGCGACATACAGGGCCAGGTCGTAATCTTCACGGTTGCGGCTGAAAACCGGGAAACGCAGGTCGTAGCAAACCTGGAGCAGTATGCGCCAGCCGCGCCATTCCACACACACGCGCGCCTGCCCGGGCGCGTAGCGCTTGTGCTCGCCCGCCATCCGGAACAGGTGGCGCTTGTCGTAGTGCACCAGGCGATCCGGTGTGGCGAACAACATGCGGTTGAACACGGCATCCTCGCTGCGCACGGCGATACTGCCGGTAATGGCACAATCGAGCCTTGCTGCCTGTGTCTGCAGCCAGTGCGCGGTGTCGCCGTCTGGCGGTTCCGCGTTGGCTGCTGCATTCATGGAGAATCCAGTGGTGAACATTTCCGGCAGGACGATGAGGTCTGTTTTGCCGTTTTCTGCCTCGATCAGGGATTCCAGATGCCGGCGATTATCGGCCGGTGCCTCCCAGGCGAGCTCGCACTGCACCAGCGTGACGGTCAGATCCTGCATAAGCGCTCCGCTGCCTCCATCAATTGTGTGTCCTGCTTGGCGAAGCAGAAGCGCAGAAGCCGCTGCTCCGGTGCCGCGGTCTGCGAGAACACAGAAACCGGTACGCTGGCTACGCCATGATCGCGCGTCCATTGCTCGCAGACAGCAGTGTCAGGCTGGTCACTGAGATCGCTGTAGTCAAGGAGTTGAAAGTAGGTGCCGGCGCTCGGCTTCAGCGAAAAGCGTGATCCTGCCAGTGCGCGGCAGAAGCGGTCGCGCCGTGCCTGGTAGTCCTCGGCAAGCTGCGTGGGGTATCCGGGATGGTCGCGCAGGAAGTCGGCAATGGCCTGCTGCACCGGCGTTACCGCGACAAAGCAGACAAACTGGTGAATCTTCCGCAGCTCTGCTGTAAGCGCGGGCGGTGCAACGCAGTAGCCGGTTTTCCAGCCGGTGACGCCGAAGGTCTTGCCGAAAGAGAATACAGCGAAGCTGCGCTGTCGCAGCGCCTCGAGTTGCAGGACACTGTGGTGCGACGCGCCATCGAAAACCAGATACTCGTACACCTCATCACTGACGACGAGCAGGTCGTGGCGCTCTGCCAGATCCGCCAGAGCGCGGAGGTCGCTGCGGCCGAGCACACTACCTGTGGGGTTGTGGGGTGAATTGATGATGATAAGGCGCGTCCGGGGAGTCACCGCATCCTCGATACGCTGCCAATCCGGCGCGAACGTCGCCGGGTCCAGTGGCACGTGCACCGCGCGACCGCCGTTCAGAGTAATGGCGGGTTCATAGCTGTCATAGCAGGGGTCCAGCAGTATGACCTCGTCGCCGCGCTGCACGCAGGCCGTGATGGCGCAGTAGATGGCTACCGTTGCCCCGGGACAGATGGTGATCTCTGTCTCCGGGTCACAGTCCACGCCGCGATCGTTGACCAACTGCGCTGCCAGGGTCTCGCGCAGTACAGGCAGTCCCGCCATCGGCGCATACTGGTTGTGGCCACGCAGTGCGTGGTCAGCCATGCTTTCGCGCAGGGCCTGTGGTGCGGGAAAGTCAGGAAATCCCTGGGACAGGTTGATGGCGCCGCATTCGCCGGCGAGAGCCGTCATCCGACTGAAAATTGTAGTGCCGATATCCGGCAATTTACTGTGCAGCATATTGAGGGTGTCCCGCGTTGTCGGAGCTGGCTAGCGAGCGTCAGCTCGGATGTGTTTCCGATGTCCGTGACCGCGAGGCACATGTAGTTCCCTGAGTCAGGGGCTCGCGGTCGGGGTATTGTGCACTAATGCCTCGTCGCCGCGCACGCACCTACTGGACTTGAACCCATGATCACCGCGCGTGTCGAGGCCAGTGACTTGATTATCGCGTAGCAGTTTCGGCCCTCGCGAAGATCCAGCGCGGCGATCGAGCGCTTAGTCACACGCGCCAGCAGGCGGTCGCCGCCCAGGGCGAGTTCTAGCATTACTGCCGCGGTGTCGTCGACGACACGAAGTCTTTCCACCCGGGCGGGCAGCACATTCAGGGCGGATAATCCCTCTGGCGCGTGCCGCGACAGGATAACGTCCTGCATGTGCACGCGCAGCCGCATTTGCGTGCCCGGGGCAGCCGTCAGGTGCGGCATCAGCAGCGTGCCGGCATCGCAGCGCAGGCGCGTGAGACCGTCGTCTTCCTGAGCCTCGACTACTGCGCGCAGAATTCCGCCCGCCTCGGCGGCCGGGAACAGCGCTGTTGTCTTGGGATCGGCGATCAGGTCGGCGACACGTCCCTCGTGCACCGCAAGCCCCGCATCAAGCACGAGCAGCCGATCGGCCAGCAACTGCGCTTCATCGAGGTCGTGGGTGACCAGCACGACAGGAATATTGAGTTCGCGCCGCAGCGCGCCGATCTCGTCATACAGCTGTTCACGCGTCGCCGGATCCGAGGCGGAAAACGGCTCATCCAGCAGGAGTACCCGGGGTCGCCGCGCCAGGGCCCGCGCCAGGGCCACGCGCTGGCGCTGGCCGCCGGAGAGTGCGTGGGGCCGGTTGCCGGCGAGATGCTCCAGGTGCACGGCAGCAAGCCAGCGCATTGCCTGTCGCGTTTGTTCACCCGGCGACAGTGCATACAGGGAACTGGCAACGTTCTGCAGCGCGGTCAAATGCGGAAACAGGGCGTAGGACTGGAATACCTTGCCCAGACAGCGCCTGTGGGTCGGGCGATTGACGCCGCAGGCAGTGTCTGTCCACACTTCGCCGTCGACACTGACCAGGCAGTCGCCGGGGGTGTACAGCCCCGCGATGCTGCGCAGAATGGTGGATTTTCCCGCCCCGGAAGGGCCTGTGATCGCCAGCAACTCTCCATCAGCGACCTGAAAGTCGACCTGCAGCGGAATCGGTGCCGCGGCCTTTGCTTGCACGGTCAGGCTCACAGGACGGCACGACGGCCTAGCCGCTGTGTAAGGCTGAAGGTGAGGGCGATGGTCAGCAGTGATACGCCCATGAGCACGGCAGACATGATGCCGGCGGCTTCGAGATCAAATGCCTGAACGCGATCGTAGATGGCAATGGCGATGGTCTGCGTCTCACCCGGGATAGCGCCGCCGACCATCAATACAACGCCGAATTCACCCAGCGTGTGGGCGAATACCAGTACCGCCGCGGTGAGCACGCCCGGCCATGCCAGCGGCAGCTCTACCGCGAGCAGGGCGCGGAGGGGCGACATACCGGCACAGGCCGCGGCCTCGCGCAGCTCGAGCGCCACACTCTCGAACGCGCGCTGAACGGGCTGTATGGCAAACGGCAGATTGACCAGGATGGAGGCCAACAGCAGCCCTTCGAAGCTGAACACGAGCGGTCCGCCAAACGCGGATTGCCACCACTGCCCCACGGGCGAATTTGCGCCGAGCGTGACCAGCAGGTAAAAGCCGATAACCGAGGGTGGCAGAACCAGGGGCAGGGCAACAGCAGCCTCTGCCAGTCCTTTGCCGCGAAACGCACGATACGCCAGCAGGCGCCCACAGCCGATTGCCAGCGGAATCAGAATGATCACGGTCAGTCCGGCGAGGCGCAGCGACAGCCAGAGTGCAGTCCAGTCCATCCGTTTACGGTGGCAGGGTGAAGCCGAAGCGCTTGAGAATGGCGCGCGCCGGGGCTTGCTGCAGGTAGTCATAGAGTTCGACAGCTCCCGCGCCGGCGCCATGCAGTAGTACCATGCGCTGTTTTAAGGGGCGATGCCAGTCGACGGGGACAAGGGTACTGTCGGCGCGCGCAGCGTTCGCTGGCGCCAGTGCCAGTGACAACGCGATCAGTCCACCGACGGTGTTGCCGGATAGCGCGAACTGTGCCGCCTGACTGACGTTCTCGCCGAGCACGAGCTGTGGCTGCAGCTCCCCCCAGAGCCCACGGTGCTGCAGAGCCTCGCGCGCGCGTTCGCCGTAGGGTGCATGGCTGGGGTTGGCAATGGCAAAGCGTTTCCCGGGGCTGGCTCGCAGGCGTGTCAGCATCTGTTCCAGCGTCGGCGAAGACGTTGCCAGACTGCCCCGGGGGGCGACCAGCGCGAGGCGCCCTACCGCGTAAAGTGTTCCCTGATCGCGGGTCAGTCCGTTTTCCGCAAGGGATGCCACGTAGCGTTCATCTGCGGCAAGAAACAGCTGAAAAGGTGCGCCTTCGCGGATCTGATGCGTGAAATTGCCGGTCGAGCCGTAGGTGACGCGCACGTTGTACCCGGTGGTCGCCTGAAATTCGCCGATAAGCTCATCCAGCGCGAATCTCAGGTCCGACGCCGCGGCGACCAGAACCGGGCGCGATGTGTCCGCTGATGTTTGCGCACCTGAGGCCACTGCCTTGGCAGAAAAGCCGGGCAGTGCGAGGATCAGCACGACGCCGAGCAACAGGCTCCGCAACAGATGCGAGCCGGCATCGGGCCCGGCGCGGGATGCTCCGCAAGCGCAGCGGCGATTGCCGCGCAGCGCGTTTTCAGTCCGGCAGGTGGCCATGGCGCTCACAGATCCCCAGCATGCTGTAGGTCAACAGGGCGGCGGCAAAGTCATAGGCGTGGAAGCCCGGAATGGGTGCAAACTCCATGACGTCGAAACCGATGATGCGCCGCTGTGCCGCGACGGACTCAAAAAGCCCGAGTGTCTGGTACCAGCCCAGTCCGCCGGGCACGGGTGTTCCGGTTGCAGGAAACACGGACGGATCCATGCCGTCGATATCCAGGGTGAAAAAGACCTGCGACGGGAAGTCGTCCGGCAGTGCCAGGTGACTGACGTTGCCCGGAACCAATTCTGCGGCATCGAGGTGGCGCACGCCGTGGGCGAGACGCGCATCGCGCTCCTCCTCGCAGAAAGCGCGCACACCCAGGGAGTAGATGGGGATACCCAGGTCCGCTGCCCGTTTCATCACCGATGCATGGCTCAGCGGATCGCCCTCGTAGGCATCGCGCAGGTCAGCGTGGGCATCGACCTGCACGATGCCGAAATCATCGAAACCCGCGTCGCGCAGGCCCCTGAGAACGCCACCGGTCACGGTATGTTCGCCGCCGAGCACCACCGGGAAGGCCCCGTGGCGGATGATCGTCGCTGTAGCGGCGGCGATGTCCGCGATGACCCGGTCCGCATCCGGTGTGCAGTCGATCGGCGCGCAGGTGTGAATCCCGTGTTGACAGGGGCTGCTGTGTCCGTCCCAGGTTTCCAGCTGCCAGGAAGCCGCGAGAATGGCCGACGGGCCATTGCTGGTTCCGCCGCCGTAGGACACGGTCTTTTCATAGGGTACGGGCAGTACATGAATCGCGCCGCAATCGGGGTCCGCCTGCTCTATTTCCGAGCCGAGAAAATGCGGGTAGCTGGGCGGATTGCCGGTGTCGGTCATGATAGACGGTCCCTGAAATCGGTGTAATCAAAGGTCCTGACCACGCGCAGGTCGTCGCATTCCGGGTTCCAGATGGCGATGGCGGGCAGGCGCGTGCCGTTGAATGTGCTCGTCTTGACCATGGTGTAGTGCGCCATGTCCGCAAACAGCAGGCGCTGCCCGACCCGCAGGGGCTGGGCGAAGCTGTAGTCGCCCATCACATCCCCGGCGAGGCAGGTGAGGCCGCCAATGCGATAAGTGTGAGGGAGAACGCCGGGCAGGTCGGCATCGATTATCTCGGCGCGATAGGGCATCTCCAGGGTGTCGGGCATGTGGCAGGTCGCGGAGGTATCGACAATGGCGTGCTGCATGCCCGACTGCATGACATCGAGCACCTCGGTGACCAGAACGCCACTGCCTATGGCCACGGCCTCCCCGGGCTCGAGATAAACCTGGCAATCGTGCCGGCGGGAGAAATCCTGTACCAGCGCGACCAGGCCGTCGATGTCGTAGTCCGGTGCCGTGATGTGGTGGCCGCCACCAAAATTGATCCAGGATATCTGCGGCAGCCAGCGCGCGAAATCCGCCTCCACCGCCGCGACCGTGCGCGCCAGCGGCTCGAATGGCTGCTCGCACAGTGTGTGGAAGTGCAGTCCCGAGATGCCCTCAAGCGCCTCTGCGGTGAGCTCGTCCGCGGGAATGCCCAGGCGGGAGCCGGGGGCGCAGGGATCATACAGAGGCGTTGTACCCTCCGAATGACGGGGGTTGATGCGCAGGCCGAACTCGAGCTGCGGTCGCGACTTTTTCGCCGCCAGGCAGCGATCGCGAAAGCGCAGCCACTGGCCGCAGGAGTTGAAGATTACATGGTCGGCGAAAGTCAGTATCTCCTCGAGATCCGCCGCCCCGAAAGCTGCGGAGTAGGCATGCACCTCGCCGCCGTAGTGCTCTGCACCGAGGCGGGCCTCGTGCAGGCCGCTGGCGCAGGTGCCCCAGACCCGGTCGTGGTAGAGCGGCGCCAGGGACCACATTGAAAATGCTTTGAGCGCTGCGAGTACCCTGGCACCGCTGCGTTCGCCGACCTCGTGCAGGATGTCCAGGTTGCGCCTGATAACCTGTTCATCGACGACAAAACAGGGCGAGGGCAGCGCACTGGCGTCGAGCTGGCGAAAGTCGCTCAGCAGCACCTCAAGCGTCCAGTCTGAAATCGGTCAGCTCGGTGACCTGCCAGGGCAGGCCGTACTCGTTCAGCCCGGCCATGAAGGGGTCGGGGTCGAGCTGCTCGATGTTCCAGACACCGGCCTCGCGCCAGGTGCCCTCGAGGATCAGCTTGGCTCCGATCATGGCCGGTACACCGGTGGTGTAGGAGATACCCTGGGACTGCACTTCACGGTAGCAGTCCTGGTGATCCTTGATCTGGTACAGGTAGAAAATGCGTTCTTTGCCGTCCCTGACGCCCCTGGCAACACAGCCGATGCAGGTCTTACCGTGGGTGCGCGGCCCGAGGGTGGACGGGTCCGGCAGTAGCTGCCTGAGAAACTGGATTGGCACGACCTCCCGGCCCTGGAACTCGACCGGCTCTATACCCGTCATGCCGACGTTGTCGAGCACCTCGAGATGCTTGAGGTAAGACTCGGAAAAGCTCATCCAGAACTGGGCGCGTTTCAGGCTGGGGAAATTCGCCGCGAGGGACTCTAGCTCTTCATGGTACATGCGGTAGATCGTATAGGTGCCGACGTCTTCCGGGCAGGTAAAGCTGGCCTTGCGCGACATCGCCGGCGTGGTCACGAACTCGCCGTTCTCCCAGTGGCGGCAGTCTGCGGACACCTCGCGGATGTTGATTTCCGGGTTGAAGTTGGTGGCGAACGGGTAGCCGTGATCGCCGCCATTGACATCGATGATGTCGAGTTCGTGAATCTCGTCAAGATAGTGTTTGGCGAGGTAGGCGGTGAAGACATTGGTGGCGCCGGGATCGAATCCGCTGCCGAGCAGGGCCATGCGGTCCGCTTGTTCGAAGCGCTCGCGGTAGGCCCATTGCCAGCTGTACTCGAACTTCGCGGTGTCCAGTGGTTCGTAGTTGGCAGTGTCCAGGTAGTCGACGCCGGCGGCAAGGCAGGCGTCCATGATGCTCAGGTCCTGGTAGGGCAGGGCGACGTTGATGACCAGCGCCGGCTGCTCGGCCCTGAGCAACTCAGTGAGCGCGGCGTCATCGTCCGCATCTACCTCGGCCGTGCGGATGGGGCGCTCGATCTGCGCCGCGATCGCCTTGCATTTGGATTCCGTGCGGCTGGCGAGCAGGATGTCACTGAAGACCTCCGGGAGCCGGGCACATTTGTGTGCGACGACGCCACCGACGCCGCCCGCTCCGATAATCACCACTTTCGACATTGTCTGCCTCCTGGCTGAAATTCTACCCGTGGTTCGACGTCAATATTCGAAGTAGGTATAGCCGTTCAGGCTGTCGCGAAAAGCGCGCAGCATGTTTTGCCGCTCCTTCACGCTGATGCGCCCATCCTGAACCGCTCGCTCGGCTACACGGCGGAACTGCTCGAGCACGTTTTTCGGTTCGTATTCAACGTATGACAGCACGTCGGCGATACTGTCACCGTGAAATTCGCGAACGAACTCGAAAGAGCCGCCTGGCGCAATGTTCACACTTACCACGTTGGTATCACCGAACAGGTTGTGCAGGTCTCCCAGCGTTTCCTGGTAAGCGCCTACCAGGAATACACCGAGATAGTATTCGCTGCCAGGCAGCGGCGAGTGCAGCGGTAGTGTGCTGTGCGTGTCACCCAGGTAGGAAAACCGGTCTATCTTGCCGTCGCAGTCGCAGGTGATATCCGCGATGACCGCTTGCCGGTCGGGTTTCTCGTCCAGCCGATGAATAGGCATGATCGGAAAAAGCTGATCGATGGCCCAGATATCCGGCAGCGACTGGAACAGGCTGAAGTTGCCGTAGTAGATATCGGCGAGCATAACCGGCAGGTCGCTCAGCTCCCGTGATACCCGACGCGCCCCCGGCAGCAGGCCGGCGATTTTCTCGAAGATGCCCAGCGCGTAGTTTTCGGCCAGGGCGCGCTCTCGCAGCGAGGCATGCCCGCGGTGGAATACATCCCGCAGTTCGTCCCGATAGTAGATGGCATCGTTGTAGCACTCCTGCAGGTTGTTGACGTCGACGCCCTCGAGCACACTGTGGAGGTTGGCGATCAGGTCATTGCAATCGGCCTCGACGCCGGCGGGCAGCGCTCCCGGGTGATGATCGCGTACGTCAAGCACGTTGAACAGCAGCATCGATGAGTAAGCCACCAGGGCGCGCCCGGATTCCGATATCAGCACCGGGTGGGGGATTCCCTCGGCATCCAGCGACTCCTGCAGGGTCTCGATGATGTTGATGCAGTATTCGTCGAGTCCATAGTTCATGCTGTGGGTGTCATTGCTGCGCAATCCCTGGTAATCCACCGCGAGTCCGCCGCCGACGTCCAGGAAGCCCATGGGCGCCCCCTCGGCGATCATGCCCGCGTAGAAACGGCAGGCCTCGAGGACGCCGGAACGGATGTTGCGGATATTCGGAATCTGCGAGCCCAGGTGGCAATGCAGCATCTGCAGGCAATGCAGCATCTCGTTCGCCTTCAGCGTCTCGATCACGTTGATCAGCGAATCGGTCGAGAGGCCGAAAATCGAGCGGTCACCGCTGTCTTCGTTCCAGTGGCCCTCGACCATCGAGGCCAGGCGAATGCGTGTGCCGATCAATGGATCGATGCCGAGGCGCTTGCTGCACTCGATGACGATGTCGAGCTCCGAACGCGTCTCCAGCACAAAAAAGCACTGCACGCCGATCTGGCGCGCGTACAGCCCGAGCTCGACGAACTCGCGGTCCTTGTAGCCGTTGCAGATGATCAGGCTTGCGCGGTCGCGCAGCTGACTGAGCGCGATGATCAGCTCCGCCTTGCTGCCCGCTTCGAGACCATGATGGTCGCGTTGCCCGAATTCGGCGATTTCCTCGATCACGTGGCACTGCTGGTTGACCTTGATCGGGAACACGCCGCGGTAATCGTTTGTATAGCCGCTGCGCTGTATGGCGCGCCGGAACGCGCCGTTGATTTCGCTCATCCGGTGGTCCAGAAGATTTTCTATGCGCAGCACCACCGGCATCTCGAGACCGCGCAGCTGCATCGCCTCGACAATATCCACGATCGGTACGCTGATGTCCTGTTCAGGGAGCTGGACCAACAGCCTGCCCTTGTCGTCTACGTCGAAATAGTCCGCGCCCCAGTCGCGCACACCGTAGAGGCTGGCGCTGTCCTCGGCGGTCCAATCCTGTGTCGCGGCCGGCGTGTAATAGGTATCGGATTGCGGTTGCTGCATTGCGTCAGGGCTTCCGAGGTCGCGCGAGGGCGCGAAGTGTGGATAAAACGTGCAGACATTGTAAAGTAGTGGCGATGTATATTCTGCGCAAATATCCCCACATCCGACATTTGTCCAACGCGGCCGGCGAGTTGTTTGCCTGCAGGAGCGTCGATGCAGTGTGCATTGGTGGACGCCCAGCGTACCGATAGCCGCACTATAATAGATGTGTGATTGGCAACGGATAGAGCAGAATGCGGCGGACACTGAAATTCCTGCACACCCTGGGCGCCATCGGTTTGACCGGCGCTCTGGCCGTCCAGATTGTGCTGCTATCCCGCCTGCCAGCGCCGGGTTCTCTGGCAGAGTACGCCGCGCTGCGCGGTGCAATGGGTGCAGTGGCGGAGTGGATCCTGCTGCCATCCCTCGGGATCACCCTGGTCAGCGGACTGCTGGCCATGTCCATGACACACGCCTTTCACAATGCCGGCTGGGCCTGGCTGAAGCTTGCCCTGGGCGTCTCCATGTTCGAGGGTACGTTGATTACCGTACAGGGGCCGGCACAGAAAGAGGCCGAGCTCAGTGCGCGAGCGCTCGCCGGTGATCTCGACCCGGCGCTGCTCGGACAGGCAATGCAGGCGGAGTGGAACTCGGTCTGGGTCGTGCTGGCGATTGCCATTGTCAATGTCGTGCTCGGGGTATGGCGCCCGCGGTTCCAGCGCAGGCGACAAACCGCAGCCTGAGCCCAGTGCCGCGTCCCGGTCAGTCCTGCGCCAGCCAGCGGTAGAGGGTGCTGCGGGTGATGCCCAGTATCGCGGCGGCGCGCTGCTTGTTGCCTTGCGTGCGTTCCAGCACCCGGCGGGCGTAGCGCAGCTGCAGAACGTCCAGCGTTGGCAGGTCATCCAGCAGGCCCTGTGTGACATCACCGTCCCCGCCGGGTGAGCGCGCCTGTGAGCCGCTTTCCTCGGCCTCGAGCAGACGCGCCGGCAGGTCCGTAGCACTGATCAGGCGGCCATGGCAGAATGCCACGGCGCGCTCGACGACGTTGGACAGCTCCCTGACGTTGCCGGGAAACGGATAACTCTGTAGAGCCGCCAGCGCAGCGGGGTCGAAGCCATCGATATCGCGGCCCGTGGCGCTGGCATGCTGTCTGAGGAAAAATGACGCGAGCAGCGCCACGTCATCCTCCCTGTCCCGCAGTGGCGGCACCTCGAGCTTGAAGGTCTCAAGGCGGTAGTACAGGTCCTCCCGGAGGTGACCCGACGACACCATTTCCCCGATGTCGCGGTGGGTCGCTGCAATGATCCGAACATCCACGTCGCGTTCCGCAGACGACCCAATAGAGCGCACGCTGCCCTCCTGCAGCACCCGCAGCAGCTTAGCCTGCAGAGACAGGGGCATCTCGCCGATCTCGTCGAGCAGTAGGGTGCCGCCGCTTGACTGCTGGAAAATACCGGCGTGTTTCTTTTTGGCGTCGGTAAAGGCGCCCGCCTCATGGCCGAACAGCTCGCTTTCGATGAGTTCGCCGGGTATGCCGGCGCAGTTTATCGCTACGAAAGGGCCCGCATGACGGCCGCTCTGGCGGTGCAGGCTGCGTGCTACCAGTTCTTTGCCGGTGCCGCTTTCTCCGGTGATAAGCACCGGGCCGTCGGTGGCGGCGATGACGCTGATCTGCTCTCGCAGACGCAGCATCTGCGGGCTGTTGCCAACAATGCCGTGGTGATCATCGCGCTGTATAACCTGCTTGAGCCGGGCATAGTCGCGACGCAAAAATGACTGCTCTATCAGGCGGTCGACGCTGATCAGGAAATGATCCATCTCGAGGGGTTTGGTCAGAAAGTCGTCCGCGCCCTGTTTGAGTGCCTCAACCGCATCATCGACGCTGCCGAATGCCGTGATCACCAGGCAGGCCGGCGCAGACGAACCCTTTTGTGCCAGCGCCAATACCTCGTGTCCCGTGCCGTCCGGTAGCCGCAGGTCCGTCACGACCAGGTCGAATGCGTCCGCGGCGAGCTGCTCGCGCGCCTGCGCCAGCGTCGTTGTATTAACTACCTGGTAGCCCTCGGCGTCCAGCTCGTCCTGGATCAGCCGCAGCAGTGAAGCATCATCCTCCACCAGCAGTACGCGCCTCTTCATGCTCCTGCCTCGTCAGTCGTAGCCGGGAATACCAGCTCAAACCTGGCCCCGCGATCGCCGGCGATATAGCGCACACGGCCGCCGTGCTCCTGCATGATATTGCTGACGATCGCCAGTCCCAGGCCAGAGCCCTGCCCGGTCGGTTCGCGTGAAAAGAACGGTTTGAATATTTCCTCTTCGTCGCCGGATGTCACCCCGGGTCCGTCATCCTCGACGCGCACAATGGCATTGCCATCGCTGTCGCTATCGAGCCCGATGCGCACCACGGCGTCTGCATGCCGGAGTGCGTTGCGTACCAGGTTCGATACGGCCAGTTCCACGCGTACGGAGTCGCCGCGGATGGACGGATGGCAACTGCAATGCGATATCAGCTGCGTTGCTTCCGCACCACTGGTCTGGCAGACACGATCAATGAGTGCTGCGAGATCGATGACATCGCGACCCGAACTCTCGCGACGACCATAGCTCAGCAACTGCCTGACAATATCGCCCATCCGGCGCACCTGCTGCCTGATCTCGTGCATGGCGCCCGCGGCATTCGCCGCATCCGGCCTCTTTTCGAGCTGCCTCACGCGACCGTCGATCACCGTCAGTGGCGCGCCCAGTTCATGCGCCAGGCCCTCTGCCACGCGGCCGATTTCCGCGGCGCGCTCGGACTGATCGAGTCGCCGCTGCAGCGTCCGTTCCTCGTCCTGCTTGCGCGCCAGGGCGCGCTCGGCCTGACGCGTGGCGCGCAACATGCCGTTGAGACTGTCTGCAATATTGGCGAATTCGCGCGGCGCGCGGATGCTTAACTGCAGTTCCCGCTCGCCGCGGGCAAAGGCGTTGATGTATTCGCGCAGCGTGGCCACGCGTGAGCCAACGAGTCGACGGTAAAGCTGCAGTGTAATGGCAATTGAGGCGAATACGGCCACCGACCACAGGGACCATGCGGTAAGGTGTAATCTGCCCAGCGCGGCGTTGATTTCCTGGCGCTGGCGTGTCATTTGCAGCAGGCCCTGAATACGGCCCTCCCGGTCCAGCAGCGGCGTGAAATAAGCATATACGGTCTGGCCGTCGACCTCGCGATAACCCCCTTCGTCCTGTCCGCTGGCGACCACACCCGAGGCGGCTCGGCTGTCCCGCAGGGTGTTGTCGGCGGTGCCGGCCGCGACCAGCAGCTCGCCGCCGACGTTGTAGACGGCAACGCCATAGACCCTTCGTATGCTGAACAGGGAGTTGAGATTGTCGCGAATGCCGCGTATGTCGCCTTCACCAAGCCGCCGACTGATGGCGGGTGCTACCGAGCGGGCAATCAGTTCGATTTCGCCCTGGAGCCGGTTTTCCAGTGAGCGTTCAGCCCACAACGCAACGACCAGCACGAGAATTGCCGAGACCATGGCAATTGGTGAGAGGATTCCCAGCAGCATGGCCTGCCGCAGGTCATAGCTGCGCCTACGAGTGCCGACGG
>CAYFVJ010000055.1:0-13715 GCA_964346555.1 uncultured Alteromonadaceae bacterium
TCCACACTGTCGACCTGCTCCTCGCCGAAGGGTCCGGGCGCTTCCGCCGCGTTGGAATTGCGCAGATTATAGCCGCCGGAACGAAAGCTGCGCGCCCAGCTGGTGTAGAAGTGGGTATCAGGGCCTGGGCGCCAGGACAGGCCGAGCCGCGGGGCCAGCGTGTCGAACTGCTCCTGGTCGACAAAATCGAAGGGACAGTCGTTCAGTAGAACAATATTGCAGGGTGTGCTGTTGAGGTTGAAGGAGGCGACCTCGACGCTTTTTTCTTCACTCGACCAGCGCAGGCCCGCGTTCACGCGCCAGTGTTGATTCAGCGCATAGTCGGCCGCGGCGAATACGCCGAAGGTCTCGGTGTTCTGGTGCCCGCCGCCGTCCTGGGTTGCCAGGGCATTGCCGTCATCGCTGAATTCGCCCAGGAACAGTCGGCGGTCGTGGTAGGACAGCTCGCCCTTGAACTGATAAAGGCCGGCCGTTACATCGACGCGATCGCCGAAGCGACCGCTGTAGCGCAGCTCGTTGCTCCACTGGCGGGCGTCAATCCAACCCGGAGCGTGGAACAGGAAGCGCGGCTGCGCGTCGATGTCGCTCATGCCCACCGACTCCGATTCCTGCCAGCCGAATATCCAGGTCACGGTGCCGGCGCCGACCGCGACGTTGCGATCCGCCTGCAGTGTAACCAGATCGGTATCAACCTCTTGAAAGCCGGTCTCATCGATCGAGAAATGCAGGCTGTCCCGGGGATTGTTCACCGGCGTGCCGGGCAATCCTGCGCCGTTCGTGTGCGACTGCGCGGCCGGACCGTCGCCCTCGATGTCCGTGTTCTGGTAGAAGAGGGTGAGCGCGGTGTCGCTGTCCGGCGTCCACGTTAGAGTGCCACGCAGCATGCGCTGGGTGATGGCGCCGAAGTCCTCGCCGTTGAAGTCGTTCTCGAAGTAGCCGTCGTCGTCGTTGTAGTAGACCGACGCGCGGGCGCGCAGGTTGTCTGTGAGCGGACCGCTGATCCCGCCCGTCAGGTAGTGATTGAGGCCGCCGTCACCGCCACCCTCCAGGGCGCTGCGCAGGTCCGCCTCGAATTTGTCGGTCGGTTTACGCGTCTCAAGGAGCAGGGCGCCGCCGGTGACATTGCGACCGAACAGCACCCCCTGGGGGCCGCGCAGTACCTCCACGCTGGCCAGGTCAAACACATCAAAGATCATGTCGTTGTTGACGGCCAGGTAGACACCGTTGACGAACAAGCCCACTGTGGGGTCGATCGAGGGAATGGAGCCGCTGATGCCCAGGCCGCGAATGGAAAAGTTGGCGGTGCCGCGGCGGGTGCCGACGTCGTCCAGCGCCACGTTGGGTAGTCCTGCCGTGAACTGAGTGAGATCGCGAATGTTCGTGGCCTCGATCTGTGCCCCGCTGAAAGCGGTAATCGCCAGCGGTGCATCGATCGGTGCCTCGCTGCGCTTGCGCGCCGTGACGACAACTTCCTCGAGCAGCGTGGCGCTCGGCTTCGCCCAAAGCGCATTCGCCGGCAGGGCGCCCGCAGTTAACAGTGCCAGCGGCAGCAGCGTGCGCTGAAGCACCGGTGTCAGATAGGCCGTAGCGATACAAAACACAGGGCATGGTATCCCCTGTCCGACGAACTGCCGCATTTTTTGAGCCCTAAAGTCATGCTGCGCGGAATGATACTGTCATTCCCATTAGCGCGTATTAAGGCAGCGGCTTGGGACGCTGTCAACCTACGAGTAAGTTTTGGGTTGACAGCGGTAAATGAGCCGGGTCAGGTGCGCTCGACAATGGTCGTGATGCCCTGCCCGAGCCCGATGCACATGGTCGCGACGCCCAGGGACAGGTCGCGATCCTGCATGACGGTCAGGAGAGAACCGGTGATGCGGGTGCCGGAGCAGCCGAAGGGGTGACCGAGGGCGATCGCGCCGCCGTGGACATTGACCTTTTTATCCATGTCATCGAGCAGATCGAGATCTTTCAGCACTGGCAGGGCCTGGGCGGCGAAGGCCTCATTGAGCTCCACCATGTCGATATCCGCTATCGACAGACCGGCTCGTTTGAGCGCTTTTTTCGTCGCCGGCACGGGCCCGTACCCCATGATGGAGGGATCGACGCCAGCCAGAGTCATGCTGCGGATGCGGGCGACAGGCTGCATGCCGAGGGCCGTGGCGCGCTCTGCCGACATCACCAGCATGGCCGATGCGCCATCGGAGATCTGCGAGGAGGTGCCCGCAGTGACCGTACCCTGTGGATTGAAGGCCGGTGCCAGCTCGGCAAGGCCCTCCAGCGTGGTGTCCGGGCGGATGGTCTCGTCGCGCTCCACCAGCGTCAGCGCGCCCTGCTGATCATGGCCCTCGACAGGAATGATTTCCCGCGCAAACTTACCGTCAACAGTGGCCTTGTGCGCGAGCTGATGCGAGCGCAGGCCCAATTTGTCCTGATCCTCGCGGCTGATGCCATGCATCATGCCGAGGTATTCGGCGGTCATGCCCATCATGCCTGCGGCTTTGGCGACGTTCAGCCCCATACGCGGATTGACATCGACATCATCCATCATCGGCAGATGTCCGAGGTGCTCCACGCCGCCAACGAGATAGACATCGCCGATCCCGGCCATGACGTTCGCGGCAGCGGTGTGCAGCGCCGCCATGGATGAACCACACAGGCGATTGACCGTCTGTGCCGGCACGCTGAACGGTAGCTGCGCCCGCAATACGATATTGCGCGCGAGGTTCATACCCTGCTCGCCGCGCTGCAGAACACAGCCCCAGATCACGTCGTCGATTTCGGCCGGATCGAGCCTGTCGTTGCGTGCCAGCAGGCCGCGGACAACCGCCACGGACAGGTCGTCGGAACGGACGTTGCGATAACAACCGTTCTTTGAACGTCCCATCGGGCTGCGGGCGAAGTCGACAATTACGGCGTCTCTTGAATTGTTGCTCACGTTGATTCTCCCTTGATGCCCGCGTTTCAGTAGTAGGTGGTGCCGTCGGCCAGTTTGGCGCGCATGCCCTCGGTCAGCTCATAGGTTTTGCCGAGCTCGCTGAATTTCTCAGACGCAGCAGCGATGGACTCGAGCCCCACCGCGTCCATCCAGCGGAAAATACCGCCGCGGAAGGGCGGGAAACCGAGGCCATAGACCAGCGCCATGTCGGCCTCACCCGGGGTGCCGACGATGTCTTCCTCCAGGCAGCGGGCCATTTCCGTGGCCATCGGCAGCATCATGCGCATGATGATGTCGTCGGCCTCGAATTCGCGACGCTCACCGGTCACTGGGGCAATCAGCTCGTAGGCCGTAGCGCTGGCTTCCTTGCTCGGCTTGCCACGCTTGTCGATGCCGTGGTCATAGAAGCCCTTGCCGTTCTTCTGGCCGTAGCGCGTGTTCTCGAACATGACTTCCGTTGCCGCCTTGAAATCCAGCTGCATGCGGTCGGGGAAGCCTTCGGCCATAACCTGCGCCGCGTGAACGCCGGTGTCGATGCCGACGACATCGAGCAGGTAGGCCGGACCCATGGGCCAGCCCCAGCGCTGCATGACCTTGTCCACTGCCTGGAAGTCCGCGCCGTCGCGCACCAGCTTGGAGAAACCATCGAAGTACGGAAAGAGTACGCGATTGACCAGGAATCCGGGGCAGTCCTTGACGACCACCGGTTTCTTGCCCATCTGCCGGGCGTAGGCCACCGTGCGGGCGATCGCGCTGTCGGCGGTCTTGTCGCCGCGGATCACCTCTACCAGCGGCATCGCGTGTACGGGGTTGAAAAAATGCATGCCGCAGAAGTTCGCCGGTCGCTGCAGCGACTCCGCCAGGGAGGTAATCGAGATGGTGGAGGTATTCGAGGTCAGGACGGTGTCCTCGGTGACTGTCGCCTCGACTTCGGCGAGCACCTTGTGCTTCACTTTCGCGTTCTCGACCACTGCCTCGACTACAATGTCGACGTCCTCGAAACCCTCGTAGCTAAGCACCGGGTTGATGTTGTTGAGTACCTCCGCCATGTTCGCGGGCGTCATGCGGCCGCGGTCGACGCGCTTGGACAACAGCTTGCCCGCCTCCGAGAGGCCGAGGTCGAGCCCTTCCTGGTTGATATCCTTCATGCGGATGGGCACGCCCTTGTAGGCGGACTGGTAGGCAATGCCGCCGCCCATGATGCCGGCACCGAGCACGGCCGCGCGTTGCACCTTACGGTCGGCCTGCTTTTCCCAGCCCTTGGCCTTCTTGGCCAACAGCTGGTCGCCCAGAAATACCCCGACAAGGGCGGCGGCGACGGGGGTCGTGGCCATCTCGACGAATCCATCCGCCTCGACGGCAAGTGCATCCTCGAGACCCATGCCCCGCGCCTGTTCGATCACGTCGACAACCTTGATCGGTGCCGGGTAGTTCTTTCCCGCCTGCTGGGCCACCATGGCCTTCATAGTGAAAAAGGCCATGGTGGCCTCGGTGTCGTTCATCGGCAGGGGGCTGCTCTTGGCCTCGCGTCGAGAAGCGTAATTCAGCTTGCCATCGGCGGCTTCCTGCAGCATGCGCAGGGCCACGTCACGCAGTTCACCGTGGGCGGCCACGGCATCCACCGCGCCGACTCTGAGTGCCGCATCCGCCGCCTGTTCCTGACCGGTGGTGATCCAGGTCACCGCTTCGTCGACGCCGATGAGGCGCGGTAGACGCACGGTGCCGCCCCAGCTGGGCAGAATGCCGAGTTTGGTTTCCGGCAGGCCGATTTTCGCCTGATCACTCATGACACGGAAGTCACAGGCCAGGCACACTTCGAGACCGCCGCCCATAGCATACCCGTTGATCGCGACACAGCTGGGGAAGGGCAGCTTCTGCAGGCGGTTGAAATTGCCGTTGTTGACGGCGGTGAACTTAAGGATTTCGTCCTTGCCGGCGCCAAACATGGCAGTGAACTCAGTAATGTCTGCGCCGACAATGAACACGGGTTTGCCGCTGGTGACGAGCAGGCCGCGCAGCTCCTGCTCGGCATCGATAGCATCGAGTGCTGCGGTCAGGTCCGTGACCGTAGCGTTGTTGAATTTGTTGACCGATTCGCCCTGAAGGTTGAAATGCAGCTCGGCAAAGCCGCCATCGAGTCGCGTAACGGTCAGTGCATCACTCTGGTAGATCATGAGCAGGTCCTGTCGCAGTTTCGGTAGGTGCCGGTCCGCAGGGCTGCCGGCCATGGAACGCGCGCCAGTGTAGCGATTTCCAGGCCGCCTGTGAATTTATGCGTCTTTTCTGCGCGCGTCGTCTCTCAGCCGGCGCGACTGGCGAGGAGCAGGGCCTCCATCAGGGCTTTCTGGGCGTGCAACCGATTCTCGGCCTCCTCCCAGATGACGCTGTCCGGCGCGTCCATCAGGCTGGCGCTGATTTCCTCGCCACGGTGCGCCGGCAGACAGTGCAGGTAGAGCGCATCGCTGGCGGCATGGCCCATCAGCTCACTATTGAGCTGGTAGGGTGTGAACTGCCCGGTGCGCTTGGCCTGCTCGCTTTCCTGTCCCATGGACGCCCAGACGTCGGTGACCAACAGATCGGCTCCCCGCGCCGCCTGCCGGGGGTCTTGCAGCAGCTCCACGCGGTCCCGATTGGCGTCGAGCAGGTCCTGTCGAGGTTCATAGCCCGGTGGGCAGGCGATGCGCAGGGCAAAATCAAACTGCCGGGCCGCATTGATATAGGAATGGCACATGTTGTTGCCGTCACCCACCCAGCACACCGTGCGACCGGCGATCGGCCCGCGGTGCTCTATCCAGGTCTGCATGTCCGCGAGCAGCTGGCAGGGATGGAAATCATCGGTGAGCGCGTTGATGACCGGCACAGATGAGTGCGCGGCAAAGCGCTCGATTAGGTCGTGACCGAAAGTGCGGATCATGACCAGATCGACCATCGACGAGATCACCCGCGCGGAGTCCTCAATCGGCTCACCACGCCCCAGCTGGGTGTCCTGGGGTGACAGGAACATGGCGTGTCCCCCGAGCTGGGCCATGCCAGCCTCAAAGGAAACCCGCGTACGCGTGGACGATTTGGCAAACACCATGGCCAGCACACTGCCCGCAAAGCGACGCTGGTCGACGCCCTCGCGCCACTCGCGCTTCATGCTGGTCGCCCGCTCGATGATGTCGAGCAATTCACCGGAAGAAAAGTCCAGCAGGGTGAGGAAGTGCCGTGTTGCCATCGTTAGCTGCCGTCCCCGGCGCGGTGTGTGTTGTGGAAATCGCGGATTATGCGACCGACGCCGGCGCCTAGTGCGTCCGCCTGCTCATCGTCCATGATCAGCGGTGGCAGCAGGCGCACGGTATTGCTCGCAGTCACGTTGAGTAGGATGCGCGCCTGCAGTGCCTGCTGCATTATCTCGGCGCAGGGGGCCGCGAGCTCGATTCCCAGCATCAGTCCGCAGCCACGCAGTTCGACAATGGCCTCATCGCCGGCTTCCGCGCGCAGTGCAGTAGATACGCGATGGCCGAGATGGGTCGCCCGTGTGTACAGATCTTCACTTTCAAGTGTATCGATAACGGCCTGAGCGGCAGCACAGGCCAGCGGATTGCCGCCGTAGGTGGTGCCATGATCGCCGGCGGCGAAAACATCTGCGGCCACACCCTGTGCGATACAGGCGCCGATGGGTACACCATTGCCCAGTGCTTTTGCGGTGGTAACGACGTCCGGAAGAAGGTTCAGCCCCTGGTAGGCGAAGAAATGACCGGTGCGGCCGTTGCCGCTCTGTACCTCGTCGAGCATAAGCAGCCAGCGTTTGTCGCTGCAGAAATCCCGCAGTTCATGCAGGTATTCGCTCGCCAGGGGGCGGATGCCGCCCTCGCCCTGAATGGGTTCCAGCAGCACAGCAACGACATCCGGATTGTCGTTTGCGATCCTGTGTATCGCCGCCATGTCGTTGCGCGGTGCGCGGATAAACCCGGTAACTAGCGGTTCAAATCCGGCCTGGATGCGGCGGTTACCGGTCGCACTGAGGCTGGCGAGTGTGCGGCCGTGAAAGGCGTCCTCCAGCACGATGATCTTGGGTTGTTCAATGCCCGATTGGTGACCGTACAGGCGCGCCAGCTTGATGGCAGCCTCGTTGGCCTCGGCGCCGGAGTTGCAGAAGAAAGCGCGCTGCATTCCCGCGACCCGCGTCAGCGTATCGGCCAGGCGCTCCTGTGTGGCGATGTGGTAGTAGTTCGACGTGTGTAGCAGTCGCCCCGCCTGCGCGCGGATAGCTTCCGTCACCGCGGGGTGGGCGTGGCCGAGGTTGGTAACGGCGATGCCCGACAGCCCATCGAGATAACGATCGCCATATGTGTCGTACAGGTATGCCCCGTCGCCGTCGCTGAAAGTCACGGGGAGGGGCGCATAGGTGGCCATCAGGGCATTCATGTCGGCAGAGCTCTTCTCACGCTGGGCGCACTGTGCAGTGCGCAAAAAAAAGACGGCAGCGCTGAGGCTGCCGTTCGAACACGAATATAGCGATTAGCGGCAGCATTGACAATCCTGGGCGCCGGGATTGTGCGCAGGGGTCAGGCGCCGGGATTCGCTGCCGGGATCACGTTGCCTATCGCCGACCGCAAATGTCTGGCAAGGTGCCCGAGACAAGCGCGTAATAACCGACTAAAATAGTCGGGTAGTCGGCACACGCTACGGAAACAGAGAAGGAGTATCACTATGGATATCATGCAGCAGTTAAAGGAACAGGTTGAAGGCAATCCTATTCTGCTCTATATGAAGGGTTCGCCCAATCAGCCGCAATGCGGATTCTCAGCCCGAACCGTACAGGCACTGATGGCCTGCGGCGAGAAATTTGCCTATGTGGACGTACTGTCCAACCCCGACGTACGCAGCAATCTGCCCAAGTACGGCAACTGGCCTACGTTCCCACAGCTGTGGGTCAAGGGCGAGCTGGTTGGTGGCTGCGACATCGTCGCCGAGATGCACGAGAGTGGAGAACTGGAGAAGCTGATCAAGGAAGCTGCCGGATCGCAGGCCGTTTCCTGAGTGTCGGAGGTTCCGGCGTCAGGTTCAGAACCTGACGCCGGACGCCATAAATCGCAGCTGGCTACGGCGAAATGCTTACTCCGGCTTGACGGTTTTCGTGGCTGTCTGAAGATAATTCTGCAGACCCAGCTTTTCGATCAGTCCCACCTGCGTTTCCAGCCAATCAATGTGTTCTTCCTCGGCTGCCAGGATATAAGTCACGAGGTCACGTGAGGGATAATCGCCGACACTGTCACAGTAGGCGGCGGCTTCCTTGAGGTCCTTGTGCGCAATTTCTTCAAGTTTCAGATCACACTGGATCATTTCCGGCACGGTTTCACCGATCAGCAGTTTGCCGAGATCCTGCAGATTCGGCAGTCCCTGGAGAAACAGAATACGTTCGACCAGTTTGTCCGCGTGCTTCATTTCATCGATCGATTCGTGGTACTCGTGGTCGGCCAGCTCATTGAGCCCCCAATCCTTGTACATTTTTGCATGCAGAAAATACTGGTTGATAGCGACCAGCTCGTTGCCGAGAATACGATTGAGGTGTTCGATGACAGTCTTGTCGCCTTTCATACACTTGCTCCTTGTAACGGTTTATCTGCCGTTGGGCTGCGCCCGCCGGCTATACCGCTGGGTCATGTCGAGTCAGGTGCCAGTGTAATGGGATCCTGGAGCGCAGGCCAGCGGGGATTATCGAAACGGTCGCCGGCTGCCTGTTGACGCAGAGGAAAAAGCCTGTCCAGGTCATACTCCGCCGCCCTGCTGCGCTGTTACGGTCCCTTCAGGCGGTTGCCCGGGTCTCTGCCGAGTAAAAGAGAGGGGGTGCTGACATATCCGCGCCGGCCAGCGTCTCCGCGAGCACCGCCACGGCCGCATCGCTGCACTGGCCACACTGACCGGCGACGCCCAGCTCCTCCTGGAGTGCATTCAGGGAGTCAACGCCGGCGCTGGCTGCGCTGCGAATCTGGTTTTCCGTAATACCGTTGCAGAGACAAATAAACATGGCGGCTCCATCACGTCGTGGAAGTTAACAGCAAACTTAGTGTAAATGATAATAGTTGTCAACGCTTCCGTGGTGCGCTTGTGGCAAAAATATTTGCCGGACATTCGGACAGCTGCAGCGCTCGGGTATACTGTCGTGTCAAATATCACCCGATAAGGTAGTGAACGCACACTCATGAGCTTAGAGCAGTACATGCGCGCCACTGGCGAGGCGGCTCGCGCGGCCTCCCGCACCCTTGCTACATCCTCCACCGCGCAGCGTAACGCAGCACTCTCGGCGATACGCGATGCACTGGCGGCCGCGCGCGCTACGGTTGCCACCGCCAATGCGCAGGACCTCGAGGCAGCTGAGGTCGACGGTCTCTCCGCGGCGTTGCGCGATCGGCTGGCGCTGACGCCGGCGCGCATTGATGCAATGCTGGCCAGTCTTGCCGACGTCGCGGCGTTGCCCGATCCGGTCGGTGAAGTCAGCGAGCTCTGTATGCGTCCCTCGGGTATTCAGGTCGGACGTATGCGCGTGCCGCTGGGCGTTATAGGAATCATTTACGAGAGCCGGCCCAATGTGACGATTGAGGCGGCGGCCCTGTGCCTGAAATCGGGCAACGCCAGTATTCTGCGCGGCGGCTCTGAGTCACTGCGCTCGAATGCGGCGATTGCCGCCTGTGTCGCCTCCGGACTGGAGGCGGCCGGGCTTCCCCGTGCCGCCGTCCAGGTTATCGATATCGCCGATCGCGCCGCGGTCGGCCGACTGATCACGATGCCTGAATTCGTGGATGTGATAGTCCCCCGCGGTGGCAAGGGGCTGATTGAGCGTATCAGCGCAGAGGCGAGAGTGCCTGTGATCAAGCACCTCGACGGCATCTGCCATGTCTACGTGGATGAGGGCGCTGATCCGGACATGGCGGAAGCGATTGCCATGAACGCCAAGACTCACCGCTACGGTACCTGCAACACCATGGAGACGCTGTTGATCGCTGAGTCCGAGGCTCACTCACTGCTGCCGCGCCTCGGCCGCGCCTTTGTCGACGCCGGCGTGGAATTGCGCGGCTGCCCGCGCAGCCTCGAGTGGCTGCCGTCTGCCGTGGCGGCAACGGAGGCAGACTGGACGGCGGAATACCTGGCGCCGGTGCTGTCTGTGCGCGTGGTGAGCGACATGCACGCCGCGATCGAGCATATACACCGCTATGGTTCGGGCCACACAGAGGCTATCGTCACCCGGGACCACGCCCGCGCCATGCGTTTTTTGCGCCACGTCGACTCCAGTTCCGTAATCGTCAATGCCTCGACGCGTTTTGCCGATGGCTTTGAGTACGGCCTCGGCGCCGAAATAGGTATTTCAACCGACAAGCTGCACGCCCGCGGTCCGGTTGGCCTGCATGGTCTGACATCGCAGAAATACGTGGTTTTCGGCGACGGACAGGTACGCACGTGACAGGCGACGGGCTCGCCATCTTCGGCGGTACCTTCAACCCCATTCATCACGGCCACCTGCGCTCGGCGGTGGAATTGCTCGAGCAGCTGCCGGTGGACGAACTCCGGTTCATGCCCTGTGCTCTGCCGCCGCACCGCGAGCCGCCGGGTATCAGCGCTCGCCGGCGGGCGAGCATGGTCGAGCTGGCCATTGCCGGGGAGTCCCGACTGGTCTGCGACGGACGCGAGCTCGAACGCGGTGGCCCATCCTACACCATCGACAGCCTGCACTCTCTGCGCGAGGAAATTGGTGCAGAGCGGAGTCTTGTGCTCGTCATGGGCTTTGATGCGCTGCTCGGACTGGAGTGCTGGCATCGCTGGAGGGAGCTCCTCGAGCATTGCCATATCGCTGCGATTGCCCGGCCCGGCTGGGACTGGCCGCAAACCGGTGCATTGAGCGATTATCTTGCGTCGCGTGTGACGTCGCCGGCGTCGCTGGCGCAAAAGCCCGCAGGCGGCGTGGCCATTGCGACGCTGCGACCGCTGCCGATTTCCGCCACGGAGATACGCAGCCTGTTACAATCCGGGCGCTCGGCGCGCTACCTGGTGCCGGATGCCGTGCACGCGTATATTCAGGATCACAGACTCTACCGACAGCGAGATGACGATTGTCAGGATTAGCGAAACAACAGGGACACAGCACCGCATGACCGCCGATACCGCAGACTCGGCGGAACCACTCAAGGCAATCGTGATCGACGCGCTTGAGGATCTGAAAGCCGTCAACCCGGTCAGCATCGACGTTCGCGGATTGACCGACGTCATGGACTGGATGATCGTCGCCAGCGGCAACTCCAATCGACACGTGAAATCACTGGCAGATAATCTCAGCGTCAGTGCCAAGGCATCTGGCTATATGCCGATCGGTATCGAGGGCATGGACGCAGGTGAGTGGGTGCTGGTGGATCTCGGTGACGTTGTCGCACATATCATGATGCCAGCGACACGCGATTTCTACGATCTGGAAAGACTGTGGCTTGATCCCCGGCCCGCACCCTGATGCAACTGACCGTGCATTCGGTCTGCGGCAGGCTGCCGGGGTGGGTTGACCTTGGTGTGCAGGAGTACCAGCGTCGACTGCCGCGTGAAATCAGCCTCACCTGGCGTGACCTGCCGCTGGCGCGCAGGACGCGTAACACCCACCCCGAGGTGCTGGCGCGCAAAGAAGGGGAGCAAATGCTCAAGGGCATCCCTGCGAAAGATACCGTGCTTGCGCTGGATGTTGCCGGCGACTCCCTGTCCACGGAATCCCTTGCGGCTGCACTGCGGGACTGGCAGATGACGTCGCGCAATGTCAGTTTCCTGATCGGCGGGCCCGATGGTCTGTCACTCGAATGCCTCAAGCGGGCCGGCCAGCGTTGGTCACTCGGCAGGCTGACTCTGCCGCATCCTCTGGTTCGCGTGATTCTTGTCGAGCAGCTTTATCGGGCATGGACGATTACGGTGGGACACCCCTACCATCGAGGCTGATAGGGTGTGTAGCAGAGCTTGGCCATGACACAGAACATGACGCTCAAGGACACGGCTCGCGAAGTGCAGGTTTTCGGCACTCGTACTGCCGCTGCCGTGGCCGTTACCGGGATTGCCCTACTTCTGGTGTTTTTGCGCTATTTCAGCCTGCAGGTGACGGAATTCGAGGTCTATCGAACACAGTCCGAGCGCAACCGGGTACAGCTGCAGGCACTGCCACCAAAGCGTGGACTTATTTTTGATCGCAACGGCATCCTTCTGGCGGACAACCGGCCGAGCCATACGCTGTCGGTCATACCGGAGCGCGTGGCGGACATGGGTGGCACCTTACGACAGCTCGGGGAACTCGTGGCGCTGTCCGATGACGACGTGGAGGAATTCCGTCGCAAGCTCGAGCGGCGCCGTCCCTATGATCCCGTACCCTTGCGTTTTCAGCTCAGTGAAGAGGAGCAGGCGCGTCTTGCAGTCAATCGACATCGATTGCCCGGCGTCGTGATGGAGGCGCAACTCCTTCGGCACTATCCGCACGGAGAATTGGTGTCCCATGCTCTCGGCTATGTCGGGCGCATCAACAAACGCGAGTTGCAATCGCTCGATGCCTCGGAGTACAGCGGCACTTTCCAGATAGGAAAGGTCGGCATCGAGCGTCACTACGAGGGTCAGCTACATGGGGAGGTCGGGTACCAGAACGTGGAGACCAATGCCCACGGTCGCGTCCTGCGCGTTCTGGATCGTTTCGCGCCGGTCCCGGGCAAGGATGTTGTCCTGCATCTCGATCTCGATCTGCAGCGCACCGCCATGCAGGCGCTGGGCGATCAGCGGGGCGCGATTGTTGCGCTTGATCCGGCGACCGGCGGTGTGCTGGCTATGGCGTCCACGCCTGCCTACGATGGCAATCTTTTCGTGAACGGCATCAGCCGTCGCGCGTATTCAACGCTGAGAGATTCGCCGGATCTGCCGCTGTTCAATCGGGCACTGCAGGGCCAGTACCCGCCCGGATCCACGATCAAGCCCATGCTGGCACTGGCCGGACTGCAGGCGGGACTGGTGACACCGGAGACCACGGTGCCGGACCCCGGCTGGTATCGACTGCCAGCCAGCTCACGGCGCTATCGCGACTGGACGCTGAGTGTCCGCGGAGGCGGTCATGCGGCGCAGGTTGACATGAACATGGCCATCGCGGAATCCTGCGACGTGTATTTTTATGATCTGGCCAGGCGGTTGGGTATTGACCCGATGCACGACTATCTGGCGCCTTTTGGTCTTGGCAGCCGGACCGGCATCGATTCCACGGGCGAACGCCCCGGAGTGCTGCCCTCGACGCGCTGGAAACGCGAGGCGCTCGATCAGGTGTGGTTTCCGGGAGAAACGCTCAGCGCCGGTATTGGCCAGGGCTATATGCTGGCGACGCCGCTGCAGTTGGCGGCGGCCACCGCAACGCTGGCGAACCGCGGCCAATTCCACACGCCGAGACTCGCGCAGCGGGTCGGCGGCGGCACGCCCGAAGTGCCGGCTCCGCGCCAGATTGATGCCGAGCCGGCACACTGGCGCGCGATAATAAAGGGAATGCGCGACGTGGTGCATGGACGCCGCGGCACCGCAAACAGTATTGCCCGGGGTATGACCTATGACATGGCGGGCAAGACGGGCACCGCGCAGGTGATCGGCATTGCTCAGGATGAGTTTTACGATGAAGACAAGGTGTTGGAGCGGCATCGGCACCACGGCCTGTTCGTTGCTTTTGCGCCGGTCGCGGCGCCGGAAATTGCTGTGGCGGTGCTGGTCGAGAATGGCGGTGGCAGTTCGGCGGCCTATCCTCTGGCGA
>CAYFVJ010000056.1:0-13454 GCA_964346555.1 uncultured Alteromonadaceae bacterium
AGTCATCGCAGGCAGGTACCCGTCAGCTCGCGTGTACCTCGAGATCTGCCTATGCGTAGCCGAAGATTGATTTCACACAAGCTAATCTGCCAGACTCTGCGTACACTTCTCCGGGGGCGCAAGCTCTGGAGTCAAGTAGTCTCGTCGAATTCTCCCGGAGGTACACAATAATGGCAGCTTACTGGATTCTTGCCGCCAATTCCGCAGAAGCCCGTCTGTTTGTCCGCGACAAAAAATTCAGCGCCCCGACCGAGCGCCGGGACTGGCTGCACCCCGAATCCCGCCTGCACGGGAGCGACTTGGAGAATGACCGGCAGGGCAAGACGTTTGCCTCGCACGGCTACGGTCAGGATGACAACAAAAAGCATACGGAGCCGAAAACGCGCGAAGCGCATGATTTCGCCCGCGAGCTGGCGAACTACTTGAATACAGCGCGCGCCAAAGCCGAATTCGAGTGGCTTTCTATCGTCGCAGACCCTTCTTTTCTGGGTATTCTCCGGGAACACCTGGATGACCACACGCGCGAGCGGATTCAGTGCGAAGTCAGCAAAAACCTGACGCATGAATCGGCGGAAAAAATCGCCAATGCAATCGACCAGGCCTGAAACCCTCAAAAACTAAAGCGCCACCACTCTCAGTCCACGACATCCGTGAGCTTATGGTCGCGCAGTTTAGCTGATGTTAGCCGCGTAGTGCGCAAACCTCTCACTTGCTATAGCGCGCCACTCGCAGGTCCGCCTGTGCCTTGTGCCCGGCAAAGCCCTCAAGCTCACACAATCTCGAACAGTACTCGCCAATCTCCACCGTCGCCTCCGGTGCCACCCTCTGATAAGTACAGGTCTTTATGAACTTGCCGACCCATAGCCCTCCCGTGTAGCGGGCGGCCTTGCCCGTGGGCAGCGTATGGTTGGTGCCAATTACTTTGTCGCCGTAGGAAACGTTGGTCTCGGCGCCCAGAAACAGCGCGCCGTAATTGGTCATGTTTTCAAGGAAGTAATCCGGGTCCTCGGTCATGACCTGCACGTGTTCCGAGGCGATATCGTCGGCCACCGCGACCATCTCTTCATAGCTGTCGCATACGATAACCTGGCCGTAGTCGGCCCAGGCCTTGCCGGCGATATCAGCGGTAGCCAGGGTCTGCAGCTGTTTTTCGATTTCAGTCATGGTGTCACGGGCCAGCGACTCTGAGTTGGTCAGCAGGATCGCCGGTGAATTGGGGCCGTGCTCGGCTTGACCCAGCAGGTCGGTCGCCGCCATCTCGGCATCACACCCTGTCTCGTCGCAGATCACCAGGGTTTCCGTGGGGCCGGCCAGCAGATCGATGCCCACACGGCCGAACAGCTGGCGCTTAGCCTCGGCGACAAATGCATTGCCGGGGCCAACGATCATATCGACGCCGTCGATGCTCTCAGTGCCCAGCGCCATGGCCCCCACCGCCTGTACGCCGCCGAAACAATAGATCTCGTCCGCACCCGCCAGCGCCATGGTGGCGACAATTGCGGCATTCGGCGCGCCATTGAAAGGCGGCGCACAGGCGATCACTCGCGGCACGCCTGCGACTTTGGCCGTGGCCACACTCATATGGGCCGAGGCGACCAGCGGATACTTGCCGCCGGGAATGTAGCAGCCGACGCTATTAACCGGCAGGTGCTTGTGGCCCAGTATCACGCCGGGGCGTGTCTCCACCTCGACCTCGCGCATGGACTCTTTCTGGATGCGGGCAAAGTTCTTGACCTGCTCCTGAGCAAACCGAATGTCATCGAGGGTGGCTTCCGGCAGACTGTCGATACAGGCCTGAACCTGTGCCTCAGACAGACGAAAACTCTGTGGCGACCAGTCGTCGAATTTCTCCGAGAGCGCCCGCACCGCCACATCGCCTCTCGCTTCAATATCGGCGAGAATACCTGCAACGGCATCCTGTACTTTTGAACTGTTCTGTACTGCCTGCTCTGGCGATACGCCCTGCTTTAAATAACGTGTCATTGTGTCTCTCTCCGTCGGCTGGCGCCCCGGCGCAACCGCTGTGAATCCGTGAACTACTGCAACTGCGCCCTGACCTCAGGCGCCCATTCGATATCCGCGTGCAGGTCGCCAGCCGTGGCGATATACACTACACCGCGAGTGTCGCCGACGTTGCGCAACTCTCGCCAGTGAGCAGCCGGCACGGAAATTGTGTCCTCAGGCCCCACACTGAATGATTCCAGACGTTCCTCGCCCATGCCGATCTGCCACTCGCCTTCGCCAATAACCAGTACCTGCTTCACGCCGAAGCGATGGGCGAGAAACCCGTTGCCGGGCTGCGCGACAATCGCGCCCAGACTGAAAGAGTGAGGGTTGAGAATGTGCGCCTGCAATTCACCGCGCTCGTGGCAGCCTTCGCCGATCAAGGGGTAATAGGTTTTTGCGCCACCGCGTAACCAGCAGTCCGAAAACGCATCCTCCACACCCTGCAGACGATCGACGTTGCAGACCCGCGCCGCCATCTCCGCGGGACTGGTGCGATTGAAGCGCAGCAGCTCTGCCTCGCTTAGCGGCTGCAAAAGTTCACTGGCGGGCGGCATTTCGTCGCCGGCGTTGAGGTCTACCAGACTGCTGTCTTTGCGCAGGTAAAAACCGTACTCCGCAGCACCCTCGATCACGTCATTGGCCCAGGTCACATGCCCTGGGTCGTCCTCGCCCAACCAGGAGAGCATGAAATTATCGTCACTGCCAACGCTCTCAAAGGCGCGAAAGGTTCCCGTGGGGACACTGATCAGGTCGCCCGGCGTCAGCACGGCATCGCCGTCTTGACCATCGGAGCCCCAGAAAAATCGCCACTCCCCGCGGCAGACAAGAAACACCTCTGCCGTGGTGTGGGAGTGCAGCGAGTTGATCTTGCCGGTGGGCAGCGAAACGCCGCCCACATTGAAACCGTGGGGCTCTGCGATGTGCACGACCTGCTTGTCGTTCTCGGCAACGCCGGGTCCGATGATGCAGTAATTCTGCTTTCCCTCGCGGCCGGGAAGGCGTGTATCGACAAATGCCTCCTCGCAGGGAATGTAGTCTGATCTGCGCACCACGCGGTGCGCCAGAGATGTGCTTTGCATGGCCAAAAACCAAATTTTCCAGTGGGTTGCTACCGATATGCTGCGCTGGCCTCGCCAGCCTTCACATCCCGATTGTAATTTGCCGATGGTGTAATTGCATTCGAATGCATACAGTCTAAACCCAGTGACTCATTCGGGCAACTGCGCAACTTCTGCGCGCTCAAAGCGCCGTATCCACCGAAACCTGAGGCTCCCAGTACGCAAACCGGTGCGTATACCATATCCATTTCCCATGGCACATTGCCGCTGCGATCAGTTGAATCTTGGTTGCATGCGAAGTACCTTCGATCACTCTTATCTTTGAAGTGCTCTTAGTTAGTGACACCGGTTGGGGCTCGTTGACATCGTTTCAAGAATCTTGTGTTTCTGATATCCGAAGCGATGATGAGTGGTGAAAAAGTAAAGGCGAGCGGCCCGGGGCGGGCAACATCAGAGTCCGCCAACACAGACAGAATAAAGTTTTAAAAGAGAGGGATTCACGCCATGAGGACGAGCATGCAAAAAACACCTGCCCGCCACATCGGCGCGCTCGCTATGACAGCAGTCCTGCCATCTGGCGTCATGGCCCAGGACCTCTACAGAGAGAAAGGCATTTACGATGCCTGAATTCGGCACCTTCAACTGGTCCATCCTGCTGGTCTACATCGCAGCCAACCTGTACCTGGGTTATCGGCTGGGCAAGAAAGTCGACACGGCAGAAAATTTCTTCCTAGGCGATCGGTCGACACCCTGGTGGGCGATCGGCATCTCGGTGCTCGGCACCTATGTCAGCGCCCTGACATTCCTGGGCGCACCGGCCTGGGCCTATACAGACGGCCTGTCGGTCATCGCTATCCACCTGAACTACCCACTGGTGATCTTCGCGGTGGTAACTTTTTTCCTGCCGTTTTTCTACAACAGCGGTGTCGCCTCGATTTACGAGTACCAGGAGCGGCGCTTTGGCCAGACCTCTCGTACCGTTATCTCGTCTATTTTCCTGGTGTCCCAGGCGCTGACCTCAGCAGCCGTTCTGTACGCCACTGCGCTGGTGCTGGAGTTCATTACCGGCGTGCCGGTAAATTACGCCATCTTGATCATTACCCTGATCGCGCTCGTCTACACGGCGATGGGCGGTATCAGCGCAGTGATCTGGACCGACGTAATACAGGCGTTTATCCTTCTCGTGGGGGGTATCATCATATGCTACGGCCTGCTCACCCAGTTGCCCATGCCTCTGGGCGACACCCTCGAGGCCCTGAAGGCCGAAGGGTTGACCCAGGCGCTGGACTTCAATACCGACCTCTCACAGGTCACCACGGTGTGGTCCGGTGTTATCGCCATGACCCTCTTCCACATCACGGTTTACGGCACCAACCAGATGATGGTCCAGCGTACCCTCGCCGCGAAGAACATTGGCGACGCCAAGAAGTCCTTCATGTTCATGGGATTCGGGGCATTTTTCGTCTATTTCCTGTTTATTTTTCTGGGCATCCTGTTTTACAGCTATTACGGCGGCCGCGAATTCGAAAATGGTAATACCATCATTCTCGAATTTGCTGCCGACTACGGCATGCCGGGACTGATGGGCATCATCGCCGCAGCGGTCATGGCGGCTTCCATGTCCAGCCTTGACTCGGCCTTCAACTCCATGGCGACGGTGTCCATTGTCGACTTTTACAAGAAGTTTTACCGGCCAGAGGCGGACAGCGACGAGTGTCTGAAAATGTCGCGGGTGTTCACCGTGATGTGGGCGGTCTTGATTATCGTGCCAGCAATTCTGTTTGCCAGAAGCGAGGGATCGATACTCGAAACCCTCAGCAAGATCGGCAGCTATTTCGTCGGCGCCAAACTCAGTATGTATGCGCTGGGCTTTTTTTCCAGGCACACCACTGAAAGAGGCCTGTTGGTCGGTATCGTGGCCGGTTTCCTGATGGTGTTCTACGTGGCCAGCTATACGGAAATCGCCTGGCCCTGGTACTGTGCAATCGGGGCGACGGTCAATATAAGTGTGTCGTGGATCGCCAGTCTGCTGCTGGATGGCAGGCAGGCGGAGTATTCGCCCTACACCGTCCATGGGCAATTGAGGCACTTCCGTGAGGGGAAGATCGAGCCCCGCGTCGGCGGCTGGTACCGGGTGCCGGGCCGGGTCGACGGGGTCAGCTACTGGCTGCTGGTGTTTTTCGTGGCCTGTTTGCTGTTTCTGTTCAGCTTTGAGGCGCTGATCTGAGACTCTGCAGCCGCTCGAACACGTCCAGGCCCTGTTGCTTAAGCCACCAGGGCAGATCGATGATGATCCAGTTCTCGGCCAGCCTGTCGCCCTCCCGGCGGTAAAAATCCACCACCCGCATATCCACGCGGGTATCGCTACCGGGCAACCCTAGGAAGCCTCCCACTGGCGAATGAGTGAGGTTGGGCCAACCGAAAAAGCCGCCGTAGCTGCCCTCTGCCACACGGGACACGTGCTCGTTGAACACTTTTTGCTGTACTCCCTGCCGGAAGGGGCGCTGGTGCTGCTGCTGATAGCGAGGAATCGTATAGGTCGCGCCGATACCGGCCGGTCCATACCAGCCCATATCCGCGCGCCAGGTACGCGCGAGGTACTCTGGCGTGCAGCGGTCTTCTCCCGACTTGTTCAAGGCATTGAGATCCTCGACCATACGATCGATCAGCGCCAGTGTCATCCCGGCCTGCTCGGGGTCCTGGGAGGCGTGCAGAAGACCGTCCATGGTCTTGGGTGGGGGCCAGATGCCCGGCGCACCCGTGCTTGACGGCAGCGGATCGACTCCCGCCTGTTGCATCAGGTCGATAATATCGCAAAAGAAAGCTGAGCGCGTGATTTTCCCTTTTTCCACGCAATGAAAATCCGCATAGCGCAGACAGGCCAGACGACCGGTGGCAGGAATACCCAGCCAGTCGCGATCAAACAGCCCCATGAAATGTCCTAGGCTGGCCACCCAGTCAGTATCATCGACTTCACTGGTGCCCGCGAGAAACACAAAAGGGCGTCGCTGCAGTCCCGTGAAACAGGTCTTCAGTGGAACATAAAGTGTTTCCGCCGCCGCGTCCGGCCCCGCCAGCCGGTCGAAGGGATATACCGCGAGCGTGTGATAATCCGGCGCGACGTGAGCGGATAAGGTCGCCGCGACATCCGCGGCTGCAGCCTTCTCGAAGGCGTCATAGAAGTCCCAGACCGTGGCCTTGATGGATTGGTAAGCGTTCATGATTGTTCCCCGGTATCGTCCATGCCCGTCGTCAGGAAATCGGGCATTTGCAGGTGAAAGTGAATGGCCGCCGCGCGGCAGCTAAAAATCAACGCCCCGCCTGTCAAGGTAGCGACCGGAGCACCGACAACGTCAAACTTTAGAAGCAGTATCTGCACAAACACCCCGAGCAGGATTGGTGTCGCATAAAGATCCCGGGACATGACCAGCGTTGGTCGACCGGTAAGAAGATCGCGCACCAGCCCGCCGCCGATCCCGGTAATCACGCCCATCACGGCCGCCGTGCCGCTGCCCAGCCCGAGATCGAGCGTCTTGACGATGGCGCTGCTGGCGAACAGGGCGACGCCCAGCGCATCGAGATACAACAGCAGCTTGTAGCGACGGCTGAGGTGATCCAACGCGAAGAATGTCACCAGTGCCGCAATAGCCGCCGCCGACAGGAAAGTATGGTCCGCAATCCAGAAAATCGGCACATCCAGGATAATATCGCGCAAAGTCCCGCCGCCGAGGGCGGTGACAACGCCCACGACCAGCACCCCGAAAAGATCAATGCGCGCCCGTCTCGCCGCCAGCACGCCACTGATAGAAAATGTGACCGTCGCCAGTAAGCCCAGCACCTGGCTGAAATTGAATAGGGCCTGTTGATCCGGCATTCTACCCCCAAAGCGGCCGCAGTTTGCATTCGCATGCAAACCTGCGTCAAGATACCACGTATTACGTTCCAAGTATCTTCAACCCGGTCCTCATTATGGATGCACAACACTTCGACAGCGCACCCGGCAGCACTAGCTCCGGCGCTATGAAGGGTTTCGACCCGGAGTTCAAGGACATCGTCGACTACATCCTGCGTATCACTTACCGCATATGGGAAGGCAAGCAGGTAGGCCTGTGCCGGGACTATTATTCCGACGACTGCCCGGTTTACACGCTGGCCGGCTATGGTGAGGGGGCCGAGACAGTCACCCAGAACACGCTGCGCACCCTCGGTGGATTTCCCGACCGCACCCTGCATGCCATTAACATCATCTGGGGCGGTGACGACGAAGCCGGTTTTCACAGCTCGCACCTGATCAGCTCCCACATGACCAACCTCGGACCCAGCGAATTCGGCCCCGCCAGCGGGCATGAAGCAACCATCCAGGTGATCGCGCACTGCGTGTGCAAAGACAACCGCATCGTCGAGGAGTGGCTGGTGCGCGACAACCTGTCGCTGGCGCGGCAGCTGGGCGTGGACCCGGAGGCCTGGGCCGCGTCCAGGGCCGCGGAACCGCTCGATCCGCAAAGTACTTTCGCGCGGTGGCTGGATACAGAAATTCATCGCGTCGGCGAATGCAGTCGCGAACGCGCGCTCTACCCTGCCGATTCCTCCCACGGCGAAGCCCTGATAAGCGCCGCGCTGCAGAATATCTGGAGCGCCAGGCTGGTGGGCGACACCCACGTTCTCTACGCCGAGGGCGCGGTACTGCACGCCTCGGGCCGCGATGACGCCAAGGGCGTCGGCGCAATCGCCCGTTTCTACATGGACCTGCTCAGCTGCCTGCCCGACGCCAGGATCAGCGTGGACTACACCTGCCGTAACAGCATGCGCGACGACGCTGACTACGTTGCCGCGCGCTGGACCCTGGCCGGAACCCACACCGGGGGCACCCTTTGGGGCGAGCCCACAGGGGCTCCCATACTCATCCTCGGTGAAAGCCAGTACCGGCTGGTGAACGGCAAGGTCACCGAGGAGTGGCTGGTGTTCGACGAACTGGCGGTGCTGACCCAGGTGCACCGGGCCCGCCGTGCCGCTGCCTGAGTTTATCGACGCCCACCATCACCTGTGGGACCTCGATGCAGTGCACTATCCGTGGCTTATGGCCCGGGGTGAGAGGCGTTTCTTTGGTGACCCCACGCCCATCCAGAAAAACTATCGGCTGGAGGATTTTCTCGGGGAACCGGGGCCGTACACGCCGAGCGCATCTATACACGTACAGGTAGGTGCACAGGACGCACTGGCGGAGACGGCCTGGCTGCATGAACAGGGCGGGTTTCCCCAGGCTGTCGTCGCTTTCTGCGACCTTGCCGCTGAGGACGCTCAGGAGCAACTGGAAGCGCAGCTGGCTTTCCCGCGCTTGCGCGGCGTCCGCCAGATCCTCGGACGCCACGAACAGGAAGACCTGCAGCACAACAGCCATGCCCTGCTCCACGATCCCCGCTGGGTGGCCGGCCTCAGGCGGCTCGCACAGCACCGGCTGAGTTTCGATCTGCAGATGATTCCGCCGCAGCTGCCTGCGGTGCTCAAAGTACTCGAGCAGGTTCCCGAGCTGCCAGTCGCGCTATGTCACGCCGGCTCGCCCTGGGACCAGTCACCCGAGGGCCTCAGGCACTGGCGGCAAGGTCTCGCGGAGCTCGCCCGTTTTCCCCACGTCGTCTGCAAGATTTCCGGCCTCGGCATGTTCAGGCCCGAGTGGACGGTGGAAGACTTGAAACCCGTTGTTTTATCGGTGATCGAGACCTTTTCACCCGACCGGACGATGTTCGGTTCCAACTTCCCGATCGACAGGCTCTACCGCGGCTACGCGGCCTACTGGAACGCCTACGACACGCTCACCAACAGCTTTAGCACTGCAGAACGCAAGGCCATGTTCGCCGCTACTGCCCGGCGTTTTTATCGCCTTGATTCCTGAACGTACAGGCGCACACCGTCAGCTATCCTTTACCGCCCGCAACAACCGGTTTGCCCCTTGCAGCATGAATCCATGGTCCGAGGACAGCAGAAACAGGCTGGCCCCCGCCTCGATCCAGCGCGGCAGTTCGTCCAGGTCGCCAACAAACATGCCCACCGGCCTGCCGGCTTTGCGGCCGGCTGCGCAGACTTTCTCCACCGCCGCCACCACCTCCGCATCTGCGGCTGAGGCCGCACCCATAGCCACGGTGAGATCGATGCGACCGATAAACAGGCAATCGATGCCATCCACCGCAGCGATGTCGTCGATGGCATCCAGCGCTTCCAGGTCCTCTATCTGGGCGACGACGGTGGTTTGCGCGCCGCTATCCGCCAGGTGCTCGGCCATGGATTTGCCGGTATACCCGGCGGCGCGAGAGGAGCCGGCATAGCCGCGTCCACCGGCACCGTAGTGCGCTGCCTTAACCACATCGCGCGCCATGGCTGCAGAGGTCACATGCGGGACCACTACGCCGTTGGCACCGCAGTCCAGCGCACTGAGAATGTACTCGGGCGCCGCGGAGGGTATGCGCACCAGTGCGGGCATGCCCGCGGCGCGGGTAGCCAGCAGGCAGCCGTCGATAGCGGCGCGATCGAAAGGCGCGTGTTCAGCATCCAGGCACAGCAGATCCAGCGCTGTCGTACCCAAGACCTCGCAGACCGTGGGAGACGGAGTTTTTACCCAGGTTCCGACCAGGAGCTCAGCGTCGTGCAGACACTCTTTCAGCGACCTGCTCATGCAGCCTGCCCCCACAGCGCATGTGAAGCCAGCGCGGCGCCCTCGACCATGGCGGCCAGCTTGGCATAGACGATGTCCTCGTCCACCGCACCGAAGCCGGCAAAGGTCGAGAAACCACAGTCGGTGCCGGCGATCACCCGCTCGCGTCCGACGATATCCGCGAAGTGCCGGATGCGCTGGGCGACCAGGCGCGGATGCTCGACGAAATTGGTGGTGGAGTCGATGACACCCGGCACCAGGACCTTGTCAACGGGAATGTCCGCCTGTTGGAACACCTCCCACTCGTGGGCATGGCGTGGATTGGAGGACTCGAACAGCAGGGCCTGCGGTTTCGCCCGCAGCGCTACCGGCAGCACCAGTTCCATCGGCGCATCGTGGTGATGCGGCCCCTCGTAATTGCCCCAGCACACGTGCAGCCGCACCCGGTCCGCCGGCACGTTGCGCAGCGCCTCATTGAGCACGTCCACATGCAGGTTGGCGAGAGCCAGGTATTCCTTCTCTGGCCTGTCCTTGAACAGCATATGCCGACCCAGGCCCAGGTCCGGGGAATCCAGCTGCAGGATGAAGCCCGCCTCGACGATGGCTTCGTACTCGTGGCGCATGGCCTCGCCCAGAGCCGCCAGATAGGCCTCGTGGCTGGCGTAATGGTGGTTGGGCTGGAACAGGGCGATCACTCCCGGAGAGGCGGCGTTCATAAAACCCTCCACCGGCCCGTGGGCGTCCACGGCGGCGCGGAAGTTGGCCAAATCCTCGGCCAGCGGCGCACTGCTCTTTACCTTGATTTCACCGACACAGCAGGGACGGCGATAGCTGGGGGTGCCGCCGGAACTTGCCTGGCGCTGCAGGAAACCGGGGTATTCCTTCAGGTCCTTAGGCGCATTGCGTTTGCTGTCGCCCTCGAAGCCGGTGATGCGGTCCTTGATATAGGTAGCGTAGCTGATCTTGCTCATCTCGCCGTCGCTGACCACGTCAACGCCAGCATCCACCTGTCTCGCAACCACCTCGTCCACAGCGGCGGTGAGGGTTCGCGCGAGCGCCTCGGGATCGTATGGCTGCTCATTCTCGTGGGCGAAGACGCCATCGGTCACGGCTTTGGATCGCGGCAGGCTGCCGACGTGGGTAGTCAGGATTCGATTGCGGCTGGTGTGCATAGCGCCCTCCTCAGGCGGCCGCGAGCCAGCGCGCAAGCGCGTGAGTCACGGCGTCGGGTTGTTCCAGTGTGGAAAGATGTCCGCAGTGCGTCACCACCACGAGTTCAGCATCGGGAATTTCCGCCGCCATCGCGCGGTGTATGTCCACCGGGCACAGCGTGTCCTCGTCGCCACACAGCAGCAGTGTGGGACACGCGATGGTGGCGAGCGTGCTCTCGCTGTCAGGCCGGTCGCGCAACGCCAGTGACTGGGACACGAATACCGCCGCCCCCAGATCCATCCCCATAGCCAGTACTTCTGCCAGCAGTTCGCTGTTGTCTCTGTGTACTGCCGCCAGGTAGTTGGGCTTCAGCTCATCGCGCAGCACCTCGAACAGCGCGCCCGACTTTACTGCCTGTATCTGGCGCTCGCGCAGCGCGCGGCGCTGCGGCGGATCAGCTCGGTAGTTGGTGTCCAGCAGCGCCAGCCGCTCGATGCGCTCGGGGGCCTGTCGCCACATTTCCAGGGCGACGATGCCGCCCATGGACAATCCCGCCAGCGCAAATCTCGCCGGGGCTGATGCCAGCACGTTCGCGGCAATATCGACTACCCGGTCGCCCCGGGTGATGTCGCCGACTAGCGTCGTCACCCGGTCGTCCAATGCCCTGATCTGGTGTCGCCAGAGCCGACCGTCGCACATCATCCCAGGCAGTAGCAGCAGCGGCGCGGGCACGGCTAGCCGCGCACCGTGGATCCGGTACGCAGGACGCCGGAGAACGTGCGTTTTTCCGGCGGCGTAGACGTATTGTCGACGCGCTCCAGCAACATGGCTACCGTCGCCTCGGTCATGCTCTCGACCGGCTGCTCGATGGTTGCCAGATCGAAGCTGGCCCAGTGAGCAGCGCGCACGCCGTCAAAGCCGACCACCGACACATCCTTCGGCACATCCAGGTGACAGTGGAACCGCAGCTCGTCCATCACGCCCATGGCCATAATGTCGTTGGCACAGATAACGGCGTCTGGCATCGCACCGCGCTTCTCCAGTACGTTCTTCAGCGCGCGGCGGCCGGAATGGTACGTGTAGTCCCCGGCGGCCTCGGTGATGTCGTCGAGACCGAGTTCTCGCAGGCGATCGATGGCGCCCCGGGTGCGCTGCATGCTGACCACGGAATCGCCGGGGCCCGCAATCAGCGCGAAAGACTGGTGTAGTCCATTTTTGGCCAGCAGACCCACCAGAGCGCGCTCACCCTCCACCTGGTCGCAGCAGACCGACGACACGGGCAGATCCCGATAGGTGCGGTTGTAGAACACCAGTGGGATATCACGCGCCTTGAACTCGGCAACTTCCTCCGGCGCCAGGTGTGCCGCGGCGACTACGCCGTCCACCTGATATTGCCAGACCTGATCCAGCACACGCGTCACATCGCTTTCGTGGTCCAGCGTGAACAGCAACACACGCACGCCGCGCTCGGAAAAGCGCGCGCTGAGCTCTGTCAACACCTCGGGATATACCTGCAGGTTGGACACGATGACCGCCACCATGTTCGAACGGCGAGTAATCAATCCGCGGGCGATTGCGTTGGGCGTGTAGCCGAGCTCGCGCACAGCCTTGCTGACCCGCTCACGCATGCTCCGGGATACGCTGGCACCCGGTTTAAAGCAGCGCGATACCGCCGACTGGGAAACGCCCGCATGCAGGGCGACATCATAAGAGGTGGGCTTGCGGGTCGGTCGGTCCTGATCGTTCATAAGCGTATCGGGAATTCACGGCTCGATGATGCTAAGCGCTGGTGCATTTTTTTGCAACGAAGGCCTCGACGCGGACCGTCGGTACGGTGAAAAACACAGCACTGCCAGAGGCTTGCAGCTTTGACTTCGGATGCACGCGGAACCTACACTCACTTCTAATCATTCAATCCTCGAGAGTCTCGCCATGCCCGCTTCACCCTTCGACCTCAGCGGCAAGATCGCCCTCGTCACCGGTGCCGGCAAGGGCATCGGCCGCGCCTGCGCCGAGGCCCTGGCAAACGCCGGCGCGGAGGTCATCGCGGTAGCCCGCTCCAGCGGCGACCTCGAATCCCTGCAAACCGCCTTGCCCGGTAAAGTCACCGCCTGGCAGGAAGACGTCTCCACGCAGGCTTTCCTGGAACGGCTGGCCCAGCTGCCCAGGCTGGACATCCTGGTCAATAACGTGGGCACTAATCGTCCGCAGCCGTTTCTGGAGGTCGATACAGAGGCGCTGGACCTGATGCTGAATCTGAATGTGCGAGCGGCATTTCTGGTCGCACAGGCGGCTGCCCGCATCATGGCGCGGCAGGGGGAGGGTCGCATAATCCACATGTCATCGCAGATGGGCCATATCGGCGCAGCAAAACGTTCCGTCTACTGCACGACGAAGCACGCCATCGAGGGCCTCACCAAAGCCATGGCAGTCGAGCTGGCGCCCCTGGGCATCACCGTCAACGCGATCGCACCCACCTTCATCGAAACCACCATGACGGCCCCGATGCTCGCCGACGCCACCTTCAATCACGAAGTGATCAGCAAGATACCCATGGGTCGCGTCGGTCGGGTGGAGGAAGTCGCCAACGC
>CAYFVJ010000057.1:0-13111 GCA_964346555.1 uncultured Alteromonadaceae bacterium
ATGGCGCGCCCGGAGAGATTCGAACTCCCGACCACCTGGTTCGAAGCCAGGTGCTCTATCCAGCTGAGCTACGGGCGCATCAGTAGCGGAGAGTAGGGGGATTACCCGCCCCGGTCAATCACTGGAGGCACTGAGTCTCGATCTGCAGCAATTGACCGGGACCGCCGCTTCTCTCGACGGCCGCATTCGACAATACCCGGGCAGGCATTGCCCAATTGTCCTATGTAAGACGGTCTGACCAAATAAACTGTCAATTGGAATTGACACATTGATCTGCGTCCCTTATAACACGTGGCCAAAGGGGCAGGAGCATCGACTATGTGGGCAGCACTGAAAAAATTCCTCTGGACGTTAAAGATTGCGTTGCCCAAAGTCGCCGTGGGGTGGATGTTTGCCCTGCTGACCATCGACTTCAACCGGGTTGCCATCGTCGAAATGGGCGTCGCGGCCGTAATCGTCACGACGCTGTTGTCCATTCATTATTTTCTCGCGCCATTTCAGGTTGTTGCCGGTCGGCTGGCCGATACCCGTCCTCTATTCGGTTATCGTCGCACCCCTTATCTCCTGGGTGCGAGCCTCCTGGCCAGCATGCTGTTTCTGGCGCTACCCAGCGTAACGCTCGCCATGGGTGCCGGATCCCCCGTGGCGATGGCGGCGGCGGTCGGGCTCTTCGTGCTGTTCGGTCTGTGCATGGCGGTTATGGCAGACAGCTACCACTCGCTGATCGCGGAAACCACCAGCAAGGAAACGCGGGCGGGGGTCATCTCCGTCGTCTGGATCGTCATGATTCTCTCTACTATCGTCGCGGCGGTTGTTATGAACGCTGTGCGCCCCGAGTTCAGCCCGCAGGCCATGCAGAATCTGTACAACCTGACGCCGCCCATCGTGTTGTGCTCCGTGCTGATCGGCGTGGTCGGCGTCGAGCGCCGGCTTTCCCCGGCAGAGATCACGGACGCGGCAGCGCGGGCGCGAGCCATGGCGCCACCCGGAAATCCGCTCGCCTCCGCCGGCAGGCTCGTGGCAAGCAATCGACAGGCGCGCTGCTTCTTCCTGTTCATCGCCTGCTCTGTTTTTGCCCTGTTTCTGCAGGAGAGCCTGATCGAAGTGATGGGCGCCGAGGTATTCGGTTCCAGCGTCAGTGAAACTACGCGCTACCAGCCAATCTGGGGTGGCGGTGTTCTCCTGGGTATGTTGGTGATGGGCGTGCTGAGCGGACTGAAGCGCGTGCCGAAAAAACCCCTGACGCTGGTCGGCTGCGCTACTGCTGCCGCGGGATTCTTCTGGCTCGGCGTTATCGCGCTTGTGCAACTGGAATTCATGCTGCTGCCTACCCTGTTTGTCATGGGTGTCTGTGCCGGGGTATTCAACGTCGGCGCGCTGGCGATGATGATGGATATGACTGTGGATGGTGCCACCGGACTTTATATGGGCCTCTGGGGCACCGCCCAGGCCCTGGGCATGGGTGGATCTGCCGTCGCCGCGGGAGCACTGCACACGGCGTTTATCGGCACTGGCCTGGTGGCGCCGGAAATGGCCTACTGGCTGATATTCTCGCTGGAGGCGAGTCTCCTGATTGCAGCCGCGATTGTGCTGTCCCGGGTCGATGTGGACGTTTTCCAACGCAGTGCTGTCCGCGTGGCGCCGGAGCGCCAAGAGGGCGGTGCGGTGATTCCCGACGCCGTTACCGCCGGCGCCTGACCGGGAAATATGGGGTGATGGCGCAGGCAGTCAGCGGTGAGTAATTCTTCGACCGAACTCGATTATCGCTTCGACGAACGCGTTGCGGCGCGCTACGACACGCTTCGCGGACATCCACCCGAGATTTCTGCGCGCGTTGGCGAGGTCCTGTGCGGTCTCGCGGGCACTGATGCCTGCCTGCTGGAGGTAGGCGTCGGCACCGGTCGCATTGCGCTGCCTACGGCTGATGCCGGTTGCCAGGTGGTCGGTGTGGATCTTTCCGAGGATATGCTGCGAGCGCTGGCTGGACGCCAAATCGCCAATCTGTCTCTGGTGCGTGGTGACGTCACACGCCTGCCATTTGCCGGGCAGGCGTTCGATGCCGCCGTCTGCGTGCACGTTCTGCATCTGGTGGATTCACGGGTCGTGCTGGCGGATCTACTGCGCCTGGTCCGCCCCGGTGGCGCGCTCATTCTCGGCCGGGACTGGGTGGACCCGGCGTCCTTTGCCGGCGCCCTGCGCAATGAATTCCGCCAGGCCGTGGTCGATCTGGCCGAGGCCGTCGATTTCCCGACCGGTGCCCGCGGACTGGTTCAGCAATTGAGTGAACTCGGCGCGCAAGCTGTTGATGAGGGTGAAGAGCAGGTCGCTGCGCAATGGGAGACAGCGCTCAGCCCGCGGCAAGTGCTCGATGGTATACGCTCGCGCGATGATGCCGAAAGCTGGGTATTGCCAGATGCCTTGCTGGGCAGGGTGATGGAGCGGCTCGACGCATTTGCTGTCGCGCGCTGGCCAGATCTGGATGCGACTCAGGGCGTGACGCGCCGCTTTGTCTACTCACTGTTCACGGTTCCTTTCGATTGATTACGGCCGGCAGGCTGCCAGGGCAGTCTGTGTGACGATTCTGGAAACCTCTCAACGACCGTGCACGAGGCGTGACAGTGCGTTACTCTGTCACCATGATTACGAGAAGTAAGATCCGTTTCCCGCTCTTCTTGGCCTTCTCCCTCCTGTTCGCAGCTGTCTGCACGCATGCAACCAATTCTCCGCCGGCGTTTCCATCGGCATTGTCGGTAATCGACAAAGGCGAACCGCTGGAAATGCGCCTCACCGGCCGCTCCAAGCGCATGGTTCTTTTTTTTCGGGTCTACGAGATTGCGCACTACGCGGAAATTGCACAGCAGCCCCCGCTTTCACTGCAGAATGTCGTTTCTGACGATCGCGGCAAGGCCATCATGATCGCGTTCAAGCGCGAGCTTGATCGGGATCAGATTCGCGATGAGTTTGCCAAGAGCCTGCGAAAAAATGCGCGGAAGGACTGGCTCGATACCGCTGAACCGACTATTCAGCTGTTCCTGCAGGCGATCGACCGCGGTGCCCGGGACGGCGATACGCTGATCTTCTACTGGCTTGAGGGTGGACGCCTGTCTGTTGAATTCAACGGCAAGGCGTCTTTTGTGGCCAATGACGCCGCCTTCGCCCGCCTGATATGGTCAATCTGGTTCGGCGACAACCCGGCCTGCGATCGCGAACAGTTATTGGCCAGGGTAAGCGTCGAGGGCAATGCATGACTGCAGGAGTGCAAGCGGCTGGCAGGCAGATTTCTGCCGATACGCTGGGCGACGATAAAACCGACACATCCAGCCCTGTGTCCCTGCGGCCACTACCGGCAATGCCATATGACGGTGGTTTTACCTTGCGCAAAGCGATTGCTGCGCGGCGGCCGCTCGTGATTGCCGATCTCGCCGCGGACTGGCCCGCACTTGAGCGCTGGACCCCAGCCGAGCTGGCTGACCGCTACGGCCAGCGGCCGGTGCGGGTCTATGATGCCAGCTTCGGGTCACCCGGGCGCAATTACATGGGCAGCATCGACACCATGCCTTTTGCCGGGTTCCTCGACGAAATCCAGTCCAGGGGTCGGGATCTGCGTATGTTTCTCTATAACCTGTCACAGCAGATCCCCGAGTTGCTTGACGATGTGCGCCTGCCGGATGTCGGCCTGCGCTTTTCCCGCCGCTTCGTCTTCAGCTTCTTCGGTTGTCAAGGCAGCACCACGCCACTGCACTACGACATCGATATGGCCGACGTGCTGCATACCGTGATTCTGGGGCGCCGGCGGATTCGGCTGTTCGGTCCCGACGACTCTGTAGCGCTGTACCAGCATCCATTCACCGTGCGCAGCTACCTTGACCTCGATGCGCCCGACAAAGACCGGTTTCCCGCTCTCGATCGCACACAGGGCTATGAAGTGGTGCTCGAGCCGGGCCAGACCCTTTACATGCCAGCCGGCTGGTGGCACGAGTTTCACTACCTCGATGCCGGCATGGGCGTGTCCCTGAGGGCGCCTTCGCCGCGCTGGGGTGACCGCGCGCAGGGTCTCTTCAGTCTGCTGGTACTTTCGCCCATTGATCGCATCGCCAATCGCTGCGCGCCGCAGCGATGGTACGCCTGGAAGAGCCGGTGGGCGGACCGCCGGGCCGCCGCTCTCCTGGCATCCACGCCCGCAGGGATGGCAACATCTGGAAGCGAAGTATGAAAACGGGAAAACAGTACATCGAGCATGGACGTTTCCGGATCCCGTATCGGGTCTATGGCGACCACCCCAACGTGCTGCTGTGTGTCAGCGGCATTCTCCAGACCATGGCCGTCTGGCGCGCGATAACGCGTCGGTTCTCGCCGTATTTCCGGGTTATCGTTTTCGATATGCCGGGCGTCGGTCGTTCGAAGATTCTATGGGGCAGTGCGCATGTCACGGTGCAGGAGCAGCAGGAGGTGGTTCACGCGCTGATCGAGCACGCCGCCCCCTGCGGAGACCTGACGCTGGCAGGCAGTAGCTGGGGGACCGCCATTGCCGCTGGCTATGCAGCGCAGCGACCCGAGCGGGTTCAGCAACTCGTGCTCAGCAGCTTTGGCATGCAGCCAAACGCCGCGATGCTGCACATCGTCGAGCGCGCGGAGGCGCTGTATCGCGCGCACAACTACGCCGCGGGCGCCGAGCTCATTATCCGCATGTTCGGCCAGCATATCGGAGCGGCCTACAGGCGCCAGATCATCGCGCAGTTCGCCAACCTCAGCGATGCCAGTGCCGACGTTTTCTACGAGCACTGTCGCAACATCACGGCGCTTGGCAGACTGCAGGACAGCGTCGATCTGACGCGTATAACGGCGCGAACAATCATCGTCAATGGCTCCGAGGACCCGATTATCGATCTGTCGGATATGTGGGAGGCAGAAAAGCTCATACCCGATTGCGAGTGCCTGCTGGTTGATGGCGTGGGACATTTCCTGCACTTCGAACAACCGGAGATACTGGATTTTTACGAAGACTTCATCGTCACTCGCGCGGCCACCGGAAGCCGCCCGGGTAGTTTGCTGCCCGCGATCGGGTGATGCGCGGGAGATCGCACCGTCCTGTGGCGTGACTCCAGCCCGGTTGGCAGGCTGACTCACACCGGGTCCCTGACGCGTTCGGGGCCGTCTCGGCTGCAGCTGCATTGTGCATTGCTGGAACGTCGCACTGTCGCCTGAGCTGACCACCTTTTCGTTCTAAAAAAAAGAACGAAAAAAATAAAAAATGCATTTTCAATAACATTGATAAATACGTAGTGTTCCTCCCGACTGATAGGGCAAGGGAGGCCACCTCATGTTTAATGTACTGCCAATTCTCGCACCGGCGATTCTGGCGTTGGCCGCGTTCATTGCGTTTGCGGGGCCCGGCCAGCGTCCGGTATGGGTTCTTCGGCTCGCCGAGGGGGCGACACTTGCAGCGCTGGCGGCAGCTATCGGTGCAGCAGTACTGCTGGTGGCGCAAGGCGCCGCTACGCTGCGGTTCGCAGGCGTCGGCGACCTGGCCCTGTCGAGCCGCCTCGACGTCGTCAGCGCGATCATGCTTATCCTGGTGGCGTTCGTCGGCTGGGTGGTACTGCGTTATTCGGTTTCCTATCTGGACGGTGAAGCCCGGCAGGGGGTATTTGTTGGCTGGATGCTGGCGACGCTGGCCGCCGTCCTGTTCCTAGTTCAGGCGGGGAATCTTTACCAACTCGTCCTCGGGTGGATCGCTACCAGCCTCTGTCTGCAGCGTCTTCTGACCTTTTATCGCGACCGTATCCAGGCGGTCCGGGCCGGACGCAAGAAGTTCATCGTCGCCCGACTCGGCGATGGCGCGTTGATCGCTGCCGCTGTCCTCATGTCGATCAGCTACGGTTCGTCCGATATTGCAACAATCCTCGGTGCTGCCCGCGAGGGTGAGGCGACGCTGGCGGCACACGGGGCAGCTGGATTACTTGCCCTTGCCGCGGTCATCAAATCCGCGCAGTTCCCTATGCATGGCTGGCTGACAGAAGTGATGGAGGCGCCGACGCCGGTCTCGGCACTGCTGCATGCGGGCGTTATCAACGCCGGCGGTTTTCTTCTCGTGCGCTTTGCCGATGTGATGCTGCTCAGCCCGGGCATACTGGCGGTGCTGGTGATTGTCGGCGGTATCAGTGCCTTGCTCGGCGGTCTTGCCATGCTGGCGCAGCCGGCGGTGAAGACCTCACTCGCCTGGTCAACCATCGCGCAGATGGGGTTCATGCTGATGCAGTGTGGTCTGGCCCTGTTCCCGCTGGCGTTGCTGCACATCGTTGCACACTCACTTTACAAGGCGCATGCCTTTCTGGTGTCGGGGACGGCGGTGGACGCGGTGGCGGCGATTCGACGGCCGGGCCCTGTCGCTGTTCCCAGGCTCGGCGCCGTCGGACGCGCGTTTGCTCTGGCGCTGGCGATCTATGCACTGATCGGCTTCATCTTCGGCATGGACGGCAAGTCCGCACAGGCAATCGCGCTGGGGGCCATACTGATTTTCGGCGTAGCCTATCTCCTGGCGCAAGGGCTCGCCGATGCCGCACCCCGCGCGCTGACCATGCGCACATTAAGCTACTCCACCATGGTCTCTCTGGGCTATTTTGCGCTGCAGCGCGGCAGCGAGTGGCTGACGGCCGGCACGCTACCTGCGACCCCCGCGCCGGGTGGCCTCGAATGGACGCTCATTGTGCTTGCCGTTTCCAGCTTCGGCCTTGTCGCCGTCGCGCAGTCCATGTTCCCCCTGTGGGCTTATCACCCGGCAGTGGCAGGGCTGCGCGTTCATCTGGCGAACGGACTCTACGCGAATGCGCTATTTGACCGCTTGATAGGCAACTGGTCCGTGCGCTACGCCATCGAACCAACGCAACGGGAGACTCGCTAGCATGCAAACTGAACAGCACACAAACCGTTCTATTATCGAAGCGGCGGCGGATCAGGCGACGCGGCAGATTCCGCCTCTGTGGCCGCTGTCGTCGAGCATTGCCGTCAATCCGTTTATCGGTCAGGCGAACGAGGGATTGGCAGAAGCGGCCGCACGGCTTGCGCGCGTCGGCGGTGCGTCGGTGGTGATGCCACGTCAGTGGTATCTCGACCGCATTGCCTCGGGGGAGCTTAGCGACCAGGATCTCGCGGCGGCGCTTGATGCCTGTCCGGATACCCGCAAACCGGCAGATATTCCGGCCCTGCGGGAAGCGGCGGCCGCAGGGCGAGCTGAGCCGCGAGCCCTGCCCAGTGTGGCGGATCTGGTGGCGGGCGCTACCGGTTTTGATTGGCCTGGCGCCCTGGCAGATCGCGTCGGTGCCTGGGCCGGTGGCTATTTTGACCACGGGCAGGCGCTGTGGGCGGCGCCGCGGGGCAGGAGTGCCTGGGAGGCCTACCGCCAGCACGCGATCCATGATCTGACCCCTGAGATCATGGGTCTTAAACAATTTGCAGCCCGCGTTGCTTCGGCACCAGAGGATGTGTTCGATGCCATAGCCGTGAGCGTGGATCGTCTCGGTCTCAGGGAGCCGGCATTGGCCAGCTATTTTCACCAGCTGTTGCTGTCACTCGGTGGCTGGTCGCAGTATGCACGCTACACTCTATGGATCGCGGAGCTTGCCGACAGTGGCGATGATACAATTATCGGCCTGCTGGCGATCAGGCTGCTGTGGGAGGAGGCGCTGTTTGAACAGCACAGCGATTCGATCCTCGAGCGCTGGTCCACGGTTCGGCAAGCGCATGCAGCGCCCATTGTTGCCAGCGAAGGCGAGCTCGTCGACGCGATACTCCAGGAGGCTGTGGAACGTTCCGCCCAGCGCAATCTCGCAGATACTTTGGCGGCACCCGCGCCGGCAGCAGAGCCGGAGCGCCCTACGCTGCAGGCTGCTTTCTGTATTGATGTGCGTTCCGAGGTGTTTCGTCGGGCGCTTGAGGCGGTGCACCCGTCAATCCGTACGCTCGGTTTTGCCGGGTTCTTCGGAATATCCGTGCAGCATCGGCGTTTTGCCTCGGACGTCGAGGAATGGCGTCTGCCCGGGCTTCTGACTCCAGCAGTAAGCTCGTGCTCGCACGACCGCGACACGGGGATAGACGATGTCGCCACGCGCTACGTAGCGCGGGCAAAACGTGCGTTTGCACGCTTCAAGCTGGCAGCCGTATCGTCCTTTGCTTTTGTCGAGGCCATGGGTCCGGTGTACATCGGTAAGCTCGGTCAAGATGCTCTGGCGCGAAAGCCGCTGCCGGCGCCCACTGAACCTGCACCGCGCTTTGATCCAGATCTCGACCTCGAGACCCGGATCAGCTCGGCGGAGACCGTTTTGAACGCCATGTCGATGACCCGCGATTTCGCGCGGGTCGTACTCCTGGCAGGGCATGGCGCCAGTGTCACCAACAATCCGTTCGCCAGCGGCCTGCAATGCGGCGCCTGTGGCGGTTACGCGGGCGACGTGAATGTGCGCCTGCTGGCGTCGCTGCTAAACGAGCCACCGGTGCGCGAAGGACTCGTTGAGCGGGGTATCCACATTCCAAACGACACGCTGTTTATCGGCGGCTTGCACGATACCACCACCGATGCATTGACTCTCTACGATTCGGATATTGCCTCCGCTGAACACACAGCCGATCTGGCGCAGGTGCGTGAATGGCTGCAGGCGGCGGGCAGGGCGACGCGAGCCGAGCGGGCGCTGCGGCTGCCCCGGGCAGCGGACGCCAGCGAGATCGCCAGACGCGCGCGCGACTGGGCCGAGGTGCGCCCGGAGTGGGGGTTGGCCGGCTGCAAGGCATTCATTGCTGCGCCACGCGCGCGCAGCGCAGGCCGCAACCTCGAGGGCCGCGCGTTTCTGCACGATTACGACTGGCATGGGGACAGTGATCGGGAATTCTCGGTACTGGAATTGATCATGACCGCACCGGTCGTCGTTGCCAGCTGGATCAGTCTGCAGTACTACGGTTCGACGGTCGCCCCGCAGCACTTTGGCTCGGGCAACAAACTTCTGCACAACATCGTCGGTGGTATCGGCGTCTTTGAGGGCAATGGCGGGCTGATGCGCGCGGGCCTGCCCTGGCAGTCGGTGCACGACGGCGAGAATTACGTGCACGAGCCGCTGCGCCTGTCCGTTTGCATCGAGGCGCCGCTCGAGGCGATGACAGATATTCTAAGGCGCCATGAGAACGTGCGCGCGCTGTTCGATAATCGCTGGCTGCATCTGTTTGCCATGAATGACCAGGGTCAGCTCGCGCATCGCTACCGCGGTGATCTGGCATGGGATGCGATCGATCAGTCGACTCAAGAGGTCGCTGTGCGCGCCGTCGCATGACGCCTGCCGGCCAGGCACCCTCGGGTATGACAGCAACGCCCTATAGCGGTCGCCGCATCGCGCTGGCCACGATGCATCGATCGCCTTGAGTATGCCACGCCGGCGGACTATCTTTATTGCAATCCATGAACTGTCAGTGCAAAGGATGGCTACCAGCCAACAGCTCGCGCATAGGCGCACTGCTGGCAGCTCTGGCTATGGCCGGCATGTGGCTCGCGAGCTGAGAATTCGATAACCGCGGGGACCTCGCTGGCCCGATAGTGAACGCCTGTTGGACAGAGCCTGGGATCTCAGATCAACTACCTCGCTGGGCGCCTAAGCGGTATCATCGAATGCATGTGGCGACGACTTCCTTGATAATCCCGCCAGCTCGGCACGACCGGAGCGCAACATGCGAGTACTGCTGTACAACGACCTCGATACCCGCGCGATACCCGGCTTTGCCAAGCTGCGCGCCACCCTGGAGGCGGACAACTTCGTCAGCGCGGATGTGCGCAAGATCGGCGACAATCTCTTCCGGGCCCGGCTCAACCGCAGCGACCGGCTGCTGTTCAGTCTGTACCGCCACAACGGCGAGACCTGCTGTCTGCTCCTGGAGTACATTCGCAACCACGCCTACGACCGCTCGCGCTTCCTCGCAGCGGGCGTGCATATCGACGAAGACCGCATCCCGGCGGTGGAATCGCCGGCGGCGACCCAGCTGCCGACACTGGTCTACCTCAACCCGAAACGCGAGCGCTTCAACCTGCAGGACAAGATCCTCTCCTTCGACGAGGACCAGCACGCGGTCCACGAGCTGGCGCCGCCGGTCATCATCATCGGCTCGGCGGGCAGTGGCAAGACGGCCCTGACGCTGGAGAAAATGAAACAGGCGATCGGCGACGTGCTCTACGTCAGCCTCTCACCCTACCTCGTGCAGAATGCCCGCAGCCTGTACTTTGCCAACAACTACCGCAACGACGACCAGGCGATCGATTTCTTCTCCTACCCGGAGTTCCTGGAGAGCATACAGGTACCCGCTGGCCGCGAGGTCACGCTGCGCGATTTCCAGCAGTGGTTCCAGCGCCAGCGCGTCGAGCGCGCCCTGCGCGACGCGCACAAGGTTTACGAGGAATTCCGCGGTGTGATCACCGGACCGGTTACGCAGGCGCCATGGCTCGCCCGCGAGGATTATCTCGCCCTCGGCGTCAAGCAATCGATCTTCGACGAGCATGAGCGCCCGGCGGTCTACGACCTGTTCGAGAAATACCTGGCACTCCTCGAGCAGGACAAGCTCTTCGATCCCAACATCACCAGTCACGACCATCTGGCGCTGGTCGAGTCCCGCTATGACTTCATCGTCGTCGATGAGGTCCAGGATCTCACCAACATCCAGCTCTATCTGATCCTGCAATCGCTGCGGAGCGGGGGCGATTTCATCCTTTGCGGCGATTCCAACCAGATCGTCCACCCGAACTTTTTCTCGTGGTCCAACGTGAAATCGCTGTTCTTCAAGGAGCAGGACCTGACCGGCGACGGCGCCGCGATGCGCGTGCTCTACTCGAACTACCGCAACTCCAGCGTAGTGACCGAGGCGGCCAACCGGATTCTCAAGCTCAAGCACGCACGCTTCGGCTCGGTGGACCGCGAGAGCAACTACCTGGTGCGCTGCGCCGGTCAGGAGACCGGCCGGCTGCAACTGCTGGATGACAACGAGGCGGTGAAGCAGCAGCTCGATCGGGGCACGGCCCGCTCGACACGCGTCGCCGTGCTGGTAATGCACGCCGAGCAGAAGGAAGAGGCTCGACTTTGGTTCAACACGCCGCTGGTGTTCTCGGTGCAGGAAGCGAAGGGCCTGGAGTACGACGGCATCATCCTCTACGGGTTTGTCGCGGGCGCCGAGAGGGCATTCCGCGAGGTCGCCGCCGGCGTCGACCCGGAGGCTCTGGAGCGCGAGGAACTCACCTACGCGCGGGCGAAAGACAAGCACGACAAATCGCTGGAGATCTACAAGTTCTACATCAACGCCCTCTATGTGGCGATCACCCGCGCCGTGCGCAATATCCACCTGGTCGAGGCGGATCACGGCCACCCGCTGCTGAAACTGCTGCAGTTCGATCGCTTCACCGGCGAGGTGGCGGTGGAGGCGGAGGAATCCAGCCTCGAGGAATGGCAGCGCGAGGCCAGTCGCCTCGAGAGCCAGGGCAAGGAAGAACAGGCGCGCGATATCCGCGATCGCATTCTCAATGAGCAACCCGTGCCCTGGACTGTGCTCGACCGCAGGGGTTTCGCCGAGCTGCAGGAGCGGGCGCTCGCCGGCAAGGATAAGAAGGCCCGTCTTGAGGCCACCGAGTACGCATGGCTGCACCACCACCGGCCCACGCTCAACCAGCTGGCGGAGCAGGGCTTCAGGCCCGCGCGCCAGACCGAGGACAAGGCCCGCGCCCAGATCGTCCAGAACCACTTCCCGGGCTATGACACCAACAAGGCCACCCTGGCGCTCAAGGCCGCGGACAAGTACGGCGTCGACCACCGCACGCGCTTCAACCTCACCCCGCTGATGGTCGCGGCACAGATCGGCAACCCCGGCCTCGCGCGGCGACTGCTCGACCGCGGCGCAGACCCCGCCCTGCGCGCAAACAATGGTTTCACAGCCCTGTGCTTCGCCCTGGAACAGGCCATACGGGACAAACGCTTCGCGCAGCAGCGCATGGCCCGTCTCTACCCTTTGCTGGAACCGCAAAGCCTGTCCGTGCAGACCGGCGGGCGGCTGGTCAAGCTGGACCAGCGCCTGATGGAGAGCTTCCTGCTGCATCTGATGAGCGCGATGTTCTACCGCCATCTGGGCCCGACACCCGCGGGCGAGACCTTCACCGCCGGCGACCTCGCGCAATGGGTCGAACAGCTCCCCGACAGCGTGCTCGCGCCCCGGCGCAAGCGCCGCCAATACATCAGCAGCGTATTGGCGAAGAACGAGATCAACCGCGAAGACCGCTACAACCGCCACCTATTTGTGCGCATCCGCCGCGGTCACTATGTGGTCAACCCGCGGCTGCGCTTGCGCGACGGGCCGGAGTGGGTGGCGTACTACGACCTGTTTCCGCTGCAGGATCTCGATATCAAACGGGCCGAGGACAGATTCGGCCCGCAGCGGGCCAACGACCCTCTCGCCCTGGATTTCTCCCGGTTCGACCGCATGCAGCGAAGCGACCTCGAGTCCCTGCGCACCACCATTCAGGCGCACGTCGAGTCTCCGCTCGCTGCGAATGAGGCAGGAGCGGATCCCGCAACGCCACTCGCAGACGCGCCCGACTGAACGATCGCTGGAGCACGGCTGCACCCTGAAACCAGTCACCTGCTTCGGGCTCATGTCTCCTCTGATAATCCCGTTCGGTTTACACAAAAAAAGGTATGTTGTAACATTGGCGGCACCATTTCTGGAAACCGCAGGAGCCGTTTCATGGCACGTGCACTATCTTTCTCTTCCATCAGCAGGACCCGGGGCAAAATGTTTTTCACCCCGGGCGTGGCGCGGGCACTTCGCGCGTTGCTTGTCGTCTGGCTCGCACTCTCTGCCAGCGCACAGGCCCAGGCGCAGGCTACCCTGTCCGGCACGGTCACCGATTCGGCCGGCGACCCCGTCGCCCAGGCTGAAGTGCTTTTGCGCGGCTCACGGAGCGCGACTCGCAGCGATGATGATGGTCGCTTTGAGCTGTCTCCCGTCGCGACAGGGGAGCAGACGGTGGTCGTCTCTGCTCCAGGCTACAATCCCTTTACGCGCGAGGTCGAAGTCGCCGCCGGCGAGGCCAACCGAT
>CAYFVJ010000058.1:0-13104 GCA_964346555.1 uncultured Alteromonadaceae bacterium
TTGCAGGGCCTCAAAGTTCGCGGCAATGCGCTGCTGCAGGTAGTCGGCCGCCGTGATCGTCGGGTACTTGCCCCGGGGACTGCGGATTAGCTGCTCACTGTTGGCCTGGGCGAAAAACGCGATGCTGTAGCGCGAGTCCCCGGCGTCGGGCATGCGCACCCGGTGCAGGGTGGAGCGCAGCTCGTCGTCACTCCAGCGCATCAGCATGTCGCCTATATTGCAGGTAATCAGCTCCGCCTCGGGAGTCACCGGAGTCCAGTCGCCGGTGTCGGCCTCATGTCCCGGGCACACCTGCAGACCGCCCTGGCCGTCGCGCTGGAACAGCAGGGTAAGACAATCGAAATCGGTATGGGCGCTCGCGCGCCAGAGCTTACCGTCAGCAGGACCGGTGTCGCTAACCGGGAAATAGTGCAGCAGGCGCAGGGTGGACTGGTAGCCCGGAGCCCGGTAATCGTGGGCGTGGGTAAAAAAGTCATCGGCGAAGCCCAGCTTGCGGGCAAAGCTTTGCAGCACCCGCATGGCCAGCGCCCAGGCCTTGTGTTCATACTCCAGCATGGCGTCGACAAACCCAGGCAGTTCCTGCGCACTGGGCCACAGACCCTGCATGCGGGTGCGTGTGATCTGGTAAGACTCCTTCTGGTCAGCGGTACCCGTGGAGGGACGCACCTGGGCCATAGACTCCCAGCCGGCGTTACTGGCCCCCTTGAGGGGATAACGCGCCTTCACCGCCTCGGGCAAGGCGAAAAATGCCTGGGCCATGGCGAAAGCCTCGTCCATTTCCGCCAGACTGAAACCGTGATTGGCAAGCTGAAAAAAGCCGCAGTCCACCGCTGCCTGCCACAGCGCGTCATCCAGTGCGGCCTGGTCCGGGGTGCTCATGTCGATAACCGGAATTTCTCTCAGGGCATACTCGTTGCCGACGCCACCCATGCGACGCTCGCGCTGCAGCGCAGTCATGACGCCACCGCCCGTCGCTTCACTGTCCGCCTGTTGCGCAGTCTTATCCGCAGGTTCTGTCATCAGTCTTCGTCACTTATCACCGGCTCGGGCAGGTTGATGAAAATCAGGCAGGCCAGCAGGCAGACGACGATACGAAAGGCGGCCTGCTGGCCGTTCCAGTTCGGGGATTGCCACATCATGAACCACTCGGCACCCACAGTGAGAAAGCCGCCGAACCACAGGAGGATACCGGTCGCCAGGCCCCAGCTCGCCACCAGAACCGCGCGGCTGAACTGACTCGAGCGAGCGCTGCGCGCCCTGAACATCTGCCAGGCGCCGGCGGCGCACAGCACGCCCGTCAGCATCTCGAACACGATGATGCCGATGTAGCTCAGGTGGTGCACCCAGTGTGCTTCGATGCGACGCCACATCAGACGGTTACCCTCAAAAATTGTGTCCATTCGGAGCACGTGCTGCACGAAGGCGAAATTGGAGTCGTAATCGGTGATATTGTTAAGACCTGCCAGCAGCGCTAACAAAGCGACCAGCGCGACCAACAGGGCTTTTATAACGCGCAGGCCCGCAGGTAGGGAAAAGAGCACGACATTCCTCACAATTTCAGTGTATTGCAGCGCGACACGCAAGTTCAATGCCGACAGCCCTTTGACGCCCCCGATAGAGGGGTTCGCGGCGTTATTGCACGAAAATATCAATCAACTGGTCGGAAAACTACCGACTTGCGTATAGCTTCAGGTGAAACTGTACGCGACCGCGCCGGCTCAATGTGAAATGCTGCTCCGGATTCAAGCACTCGCGCCTCAAAGCAGTGCACAGCACAGGCGTCGGGGGCGTATAAATGCGGTATACCGGGCGTTTTCGCATGGCACGCAAGTTGCGTCCTGACGGCAGCCATAACGTAGGGCATGCCAGCGGCGCCCCAGGCTTATCACGAGCCCGGGGCGGAAGAATCATTTTCCAACTTCGGGCACACACAGATGACAGTATGTACCAGCGAATTCCTCTCTGCCGTGAACGCGGTAGTGGGTGAAGAGAATCTAGCCGTTGATGAGAAGACCCTGATTGCAGGCTCTCGAGACTGCTTCCATTTTTCACCCGTCCTGCTCAAGCAGCTTGAAGGCTGCACCGCAGACGCTATTGCCTACCCCAAGACACAGGCGGAGCTGGCAGAATTGATTTCCCTCTCCGTTAAAGCGGGCGTGCCCGTTACACCCAGAGGTGGCGGCACCGGCAACTATGGTCAGGGCGTGCCGCTCCAGGGCGGTCTTATGATCAACACGCGTCGCATGGACCAGATCGTGAGCATAGACAGCGACGCCGCCCTGGTTGAAGCCGGTACCCGGCTGTGGACTATCGAAGCGGAAGCCGCGGCACACGGCGCCGAGCTGCGCATGTTCCCCAGCACCATCGCTAGCTCGAGCGCTGCGGGTTTCATCGCCGGCGGCAGTGGTGGCATAGGCTCCGTACAGTGGGGCATGCTGCGGGATAGAGGCAATATCCTGCAGGCCAACATCCTGACAACGGAAGCGAGCCCGCGCCGTATCGAGCTGACCAAGCCGGAGGAGCTGGCAGACGTTCTTCACAACTGCGGGCTCACGGCTTTTGTCAGCGAGGTCAAGTTTGCGCTGGCGCCGAAAACCCAATGGCACCAGTATATTTACGCCTACGACGATTTTGAGGAGGCGCTGGCGAGTGTCCATGAGATCGCGTCGGACAGAGACCTTAACAAGCGGCTGGCGACCGTATTTGAATGGCCTGTGCCCAGTTACTTCAAACCGTTGGTGCGCCGCGATGCCTGCCCCGAAGGGAAAGCACTGGCCTTTTTGATAACCGCTCTCGAGCCTGCCGAGATGGATGATTACATGGCGGGCCGCCATGGCGCCAGCACGCGCACGTTTCACCTGCCGCCGCAAACGGATAGCGCCCGCAAAGGTTTCCAGATCTACGAATTCACCTGGAACCACACCACGCAGTGGGCGATGAAATCCGACCCGGAGCTTACCTACCTGCAGGAGGGCTACGACCCGAGCCGCTTTATCGAGCAGTTGCGGGAGCGCAAGCAACGCTACGGCGAACAGGTGCAGGGCCACGTGGAGTTTATGTACGATCCACAGTTGAATGCCGTGAACGCAGGTGGGCTGAGCATCGTGCGGTTCAAGGACAAGGATGATCTCTGGAGCATCATTGAGTACTGCGAGCAGAACGGGATACAGATTGCCAACCCCCACACCCACTTCCTGAATGACGACAGCCGTTGGTACGCAGACAATTTCCTCGCCGCCAAGGACCGCTGGGACCCCAACCATCTACTCAATCCCGGACACTTGCGCACCCTTGAGTCGGCGGCGCCCGGCTGACCTGGCAATGCTACTGGACACACTGATATCCGGCGTCCACGTCGCCGACGATCCCCGGCGTTTAATGCTGGGGATCGCCGGCGAACGCATTGTCTACCTCGACAGCGAGGAGAATAGCCGCGGCACGGTGTTTGAGAGCAGGCAGACTATCGACGCCAGCAATAATCTGCTGCTGCCGGGCCTGATCGAACCCCACACTCACCTGGACAAGACCTACAGCGTGGCCGCCCTACCCTCGGGCCCCGCCTCGGCGCAGGGTGCCCTGCGGGACGCCATCGACGCCATGGACCGACACAAGGCCGAGCGCAGTATTGATGACATGTTGGCCCGGGCCAGCGCCGCACTGGATCGTGCCACGGCCTACGGTGTCAGCGCACTGCGCTCACATGTTGATGTGGGCACGGCCCAGGACCTGGAAGTCCTGCGCGCGCTGCTGGACCTGAAACAACAGCGTCGCAACAGCATCGAATTGCGCCTGACCGTGCTGGCGGACTCCGGCACACCAGAAGGCTTCGCCCTGTCGCAGCAGGCGCTGTCCCTCGGGGCCGATGCCATAGGTGGTGCGCCGGCGCTTAACGATGACCCCCGCGCCGGCATAGACGCCTGTTTCGCACTGGCCGAGACCAGCGGCTGCGACATCGACCTGCACATCGATGAAAATGAAGACCCGCACAGCCCCTGCCTCGCCTACCTCGCCGACGAGGTCCTGAGGCGGCAATGGCAGGGGCGCGTTTCCGCCAGTCACTGCTGCTCCCTGGGTTTCGTATCCGAGGATTCCCGGCGAGATATTATCGCGCGGGTGCGCGACGCCGGCATTGACGTGGTGGCACTGCCCGCCTGCAATCTGTTTCTGATGGGACGCAACCAACAGCCCGTGCCCCGGGGCATCGCACCGGTCAACGACCTGCAGGCAGCCGGGATAAACGTCTGCGTGGGCACCGATAACGTGCAGGATCCCTTTCACCCCATGGGTGACTACGACCCTCTGGCGAACGCCGCCCTGTTGCTGGACGCCGGACATTTTGGCGGCGGCGAGGTGGAGCGGGCATTGCACATGGTGACAGACAACGCCGCACGCGCCCTGGGGGTAGAAGCAGACCACGGACTGCGGGAGGGAGCGCTTGCGAATTTCAGCCTGTATGACTGCAGCACGCCTCTGCAAGCCCTGACCGAGCGTCCCCTGCGCTCCCGGGTGTTCTACCGGGGTCGCGCGGTGCTGACACAGCACAACGAACAGCACTGGATACTCGAGCATGGCCGGTAGCGGCAATGCAAGACTGCCACAAGTGAAGGCGCGTAACGACAGACGCATTGGCGTCGGTGCAGGACATCGTAGAGGTAGTGACCGGGATCCACAGTGAATCCAGCCATCCTGACCGGCGTGTTGCTGATCACCGGCACACACGCCTTCGACGAGTTGGTGCTGGTGGTGGCCATGCCGGTGATTTCTGCCGACCTGGATGCCCGCTCCCAGTACGGGTTGATTATCGCCAGCTATATTCTCGCCAGCATTGTCGGTATGAACTGGGCGGGCCGGGAAACTGACCGGCGCGGTCCACTGCCGGTACTTATCGCCGCGTGCGCGTTATTTTCCGCCGGCATTCTCCTGGCCGCGGGCGCCAGCAACACGGCCGCGTTTATAGGTGGCCGCGTGCTGCAGGGGGTTGGCGGCGGGATTGGCTGGACCGTGACTTTTGCCCTGATCAGCCTGACCTGCCCGCCGGCGGAAAAAGCCCGGGCCGTTGCGGCCCTGGACGTGGCCTGGGTTCTGCCGTCCCTACTGGCACCCTTGCTGGGTGGAATACTGGTGGAGTACGTGAGCTGGCGCTGGGTATTCCTGCTGCAGCTGCTACCCGTAGCTGCAGCACTGCTACTGATCACGCCGCGCATTCGACACCTGCAGGGGGACGGCACAGCACGTGACCCCTGGCTGCTGCTCGGCTCTCTGCGTATAGCGGTCGCGGTGGGTGTAGTGCTTTACAGCCTTGGCATGGCGCCAGGGTTGAATTGGCTGATGGTGTTGCCGGCCCTGTGGCTGATGGCGGCCCCCATGCGCACATTCATGCCCGCGAACTGGTGGCGAATGCGCACGCCTCTTTCGGTATCGCTGGTCATGGCCCTGCTGGCGTTTATGGTCTTTTACAGCATGGAGGCCTATGCGCCCCTGTACCTGGTGGCGGTTCGCGAGGTGTCTACGCTGCAGGCGGGGTTGGTTATGACCTGCGCTTCGGTGTCCTGGATGCTGGGCTCCCAGATTTCTGCCCGCAACCTCCTGGGGCGGGACTACGCCCGCCGTATGCTGCTTGGGCTGGCCCTGCTGATCCTGGGCATTGGATCCATGGCGGCGATGCTATTTGCGGATGCATCGGCGATGTGGGCCTACCCGTCCTGGTGCGTCACCGGCATGGGCATGGGCATCACCTTCAATACCGCACGCGCCACCACCATGGAGCAAACGCCGCCGGGGCAGGATGGGAAAATCGGTGGCTCCGTCAACCTGAGCATTTCACTGGGGCTGGCCTTCGCCACCGGATTCGGCGGCGCCATCGTCAATCACAGCAAGGCCGCGGCGCTACCCCTGAATATGGCGATACAGGGCATATGGGCGCTGTCACTGATGCTCGCCGCTGTCGGCTGCCTGCTGCTCTCGCGCCATATCCGGCGACGTGGGTAGTGCCAGCCGCCAGCGCAGAAAATCGACCAACTCGCGAATTTCAGTCGCGGTGAGGATGCCTTGAAAATCCGGCATTTTTGAGCCGGGGAAAAAATTCGATACCTGGCTGATCAGTTCCATAGCCTGCTGGTCCGACAATGCCCGCAGCATACCCGGATTGCGGTCGAGTGGCGGACCTAACTGGCCACCCCGGTTTCCGATACGGTGGCAGCGGACACATTGGTCAAGGAATGTGGCATACCCCGCGTGTACGGAGCTGCGGACGTCCGGTGGCGGTGGCGAGGGTGCAAAGTCTTGCGCTCGGCGTATGCGACTGAACTGGTAGGGCCAAGGCAGTTTTTCCCAGACCGCTTCGTCTGCGCCCTCACCATCGGCATGCCAGATCAGGTAAAAGGGATCGAAATCCACTGTCTCGCGACCGTGCTGAAACAGTTTGAAGTCGCGACCCGGGCTGGGGTCCAGGTCGCCAATTGCCAGCAGGGCGTTAAGATCCGGGTTATCCAGCACCGTGGTATCGAAAGCGATCTCGTACCCATCTATGCACTCCAGCACCAACTGCTCACCCACGCTGAAGCCCTGGTCCGCAAGCAGCGCGCGCAGATCAACGCCCCTGTAGCCGCGACGTTCGTGATAGTGCGGGTCGTCAATCACTACGGTTTTTTCACCATAGCGGCTGAGCATCTCTGAGCTGGCCAGCAGCGTCTCACTACCATCCGTGTTTTCCACAACAAGCTGCTTTCCAGAAGACGACGCTTCAGCAGAGAGTACTGAGCCGGCTGCGGCGAGGGTAGCCGTCACGACAGTGCCGGTAGCAAACAGGGAAGCGAGCGCGCACAGGAGCCGACCGGCGTTGTGTCTGCCCGCGAGGAACACCTACCAATCGCTCCGGTCGCGCACGCGGCTCAGGGGGTACGCCGAAACTTCCTGAATAAGCTTCGCCATGCTGTTGATGTAGTGGTTGCAGTACAGCTCGCCGAGTTCCGCGGTGGCCGCCGTGGCGTCGCCGGAACAGCCAGCAGGGTGCAGGTCGTTGGAAATCCAGCCCATATAGGTGCTGCCGATTACACGCAGGTGGTCGTAATCCGCCTCTACCTCGGCCAGCAGTCCGGAGAAATTCTGTGCCTTGTCCATCTTCACCAGGTCCGGCCGCAGGTGCAGCATCATGGAGGTTTCCACCTGTCCCGCATGAATACCATGCCTGACCTCGTCGCCGGGAACGTCGGCATCCGGCGAGCCAAAGCTCCAACCGCTGCAGCCAAGGGCAAACATCTTGCACTTGACCCGCAGCTCACGGCAGCAGATCTCCATCACCTGGGGTTGGCCGCCGTGCGCGTTAAAGAACATCAGCTTGCGCACCCCGGCCCGGGCGACACTCTCGCCGATCTCCATCCAGCTGCGCAGTAACGTCTCGGCGGTGTGGGTAAGCGTGCCCTCGTACTGGATATGTTCCGTGGATTTACCGACATCATGGGTAGGCAGCAGCAACAGCGGAATGTCATCCGGCACCAGCGCCGCCGCCCCGCTGCAAATAGACTCGGCGATGGTGGCATCCGTGCTGACAGGCAGGTGTGGCCCGTGTTGCTCGATAGCGCCCACCGGCAGCAGCGCAACTGTGCGCTCAGGGTCCAGCTCGGTGAATTCATCAGTACTCAGATCCTGCCACAAGCGCATATCGCACCGCTTCCTATCATTGCTGTGATTGGCCGTCAGCGGGCACGTCGCGTCATGCCCGCTGCCCGCTGTGCTTGCCGCCGCAAGGTAAAACTGACACTCTTACTTCTCGTGAAAAGTAAGAGACCTTGCCTTCATTCATACACTAGCAATCGCGAACGGCACTGGCAATCACGAACAGTCCCGGTAATCCCGAACAGGAGCATACGGTGCCAACCATCGATAACCCCGCCGACGTACACCCGCCGTTTGGCAACTACGCCCACGGCTTCGAAGTATCTGCCGGCGCACGCCTGGTCCTGTGCTCAGGCCAACTAGGAATTAGCAAAAACGGTGCCATACCTGATAGCGTGGAGGACCAGGCCAACTTGTGCTTTGACGCCATCGAAGCGATCCTCGTGCAGGCCGACATGGCACTGGCAAACATCGTGCAGCTTCGCGCTTACGTCACCGACCGCGCTCACTTCGCCGCTTACATGGCAGTGCGCGACACTCGCCTTGCGGGGCGTGAGGTTGCCTCGACCCTGATGATCGTAGGGGGGTTCACCCGCGAAGAGTTTCTGGTGGAGATCGAGGCGGTCGCCGCCAGCCCCTGTTAAACCCGGCCCAGGCGGACGCTTAGACCGCAAACGCAGCGCTAGAGGCCGGTAAAAAACGCCTAGCCCGGCTGCGCATGCCCCTACATGGTGCAATAAGGCACCGGGAACGGGCAGGATTCTGTGAGTTTGTCCCTTGGCTAGACGGACCGCCCCGCGCCGGTTCACCTTCAACTCGATTTTCAGGCCTGATTCTCGGCGTTTTCCCGGCCCGCTGATCTCTCTACGCGAAAGCCTCGCAAACCCTCGACCTATCGGCCAGGGTTTTTGGCACAGGCATTGCATTTTATCACCGCGGATTGCTCGCGATAACGTCCATCGTGAACTGAGGTAGTTCGATTACCCATGTCAACAACATCGCCGATTAGCGATACTTCCGAGGCAGCTTTCCCCGCCTGTGAGGCAACAACGCTATACTGCCGCTAAAGCCACGAAATTGGGCCGCAGCGTTCTCCTACAAGTTCTAGGTGAGTCGGCCCCTCTGACAAATGGAGAGTGAATGTGGGTGCCGGCAGCTTGTCGCCTATCCACTTTTTCTAGACTTTGCAAAAAAACCATCACAACAGTATCGATTCTGGCAGCCAACCCGCGCTGATAGAGCTGCATGGCGCTGAGAAGTCCTTTAATGGACAGGACCTTGTTCTGGACGGCATCGATCTGAGCCTCAATCGGGGAGAGTTCCTCGCGCTGATAGGGCCCAGTGGCTGCGGCAAGTCCACTCTGCTGAAACTGATCGCCGGCCTGATACGCGAAACTGCGGGTTCGATAACGGTCGGCGGAGGCTCGCCTGCGGATGCCCACGGCAAGCTGGGTTACGTATTCCAGGATGCCAACCTGCTGCCCTGGATGAACATCGTGGACAACGTGGCGCTGCCTCTTAAACTGATGGGCGTGCCTGACCAGCAGCGAGTAAAAACCGCATGGGAGATGCTGGAGATGGTTGGGCTCAGCCATGCACTGGAGCGCTACCCCCGGGAACTTTCCGGCGGTATGCGCATGCGGGTATCTATCGCCCGCGCGCTGGCGACCGGCCCGGAAATCCTGTTGCTGGATGAACCCTTTGGCGCACTTGACGAAATGACCCGCAACAGCCTGAATGAAGAGCTGCTGCGACTGCGAGAGATTCAGAGGTGGACCGTCGTATTTGTCACCCACTCGGTGGCGGAGGCGGTATTCCTGTCCTCGAAGATTGCGGTGCTCTCGGCAAACCCCGGGCGCATTCACGAACTGATTGAAGTGGACCTGCCCTTCCCGCGCACAGCGCGGACCCGAGAGCTGGAGAATTTCCACAAGCAGGTCGCTGAGGTCACGCGCAGCCTGCACAGCGTACACGACTGAACCCTTTCGCCTGGCAAGAGGACCAGCAAGATGGCATCAGATTCCAAAGTACTCTCCTGGCAAACCTTACTTTGGCCCGCGGCCATCGGGCTAGGGGTGCTGGGTCTATGGTATGCCGCCGTAGTGTGGGGCGGTATGCCTGAGTACCAGCTGCCCGCGCCCCATCGCATCGTAGAAGAGGGCATGCGCGAGGCCCCCACCCTCTGGTCGGGACTTCTGCAAACCCTGTACGCCTGCGTCCTGGGTTTCACCTCCTCCGTGCTCGGCGGCCTGTTCCTTTCGGTGTTGCTGGCCTCCAGCAGTTGGGCCTATCGGGGCCTCTACCCCTACGTCCTGATGTTGAAGATGATGCCCGTGATCGTGCTGGCGCCCATTATCATCATCTGGTTCGGACAGGGCATCGCCAGCATCACCGTAATCACCTTCCTGATCTGTTTTTTCCCGATCGTCGCCAACACCACCATGGGACTGCGTTCCGTGGACCGTAACCTGTCAGAGTTATTTCAGGTGTACTCGGCCACGTCGCGCCAGAAAATGCTGTATTTGCGCATCCCCGCGGCGCTGCCCTACTTCTTTACCGGCCTGAAGATCGCTGCAGCACTCACCCCAATCGGGGCTTTGTACGGTGATACTGTGGCAGGCATGGGGTCTGGCAGCCAGGCGGGCCTGGGGTTTGTAGTCGTGATATTCAGCTCCCAGCTCAAGGTGCCCGCTCTCTACGCGGCGGCCTTTACCGCTTGTGCGATTGGGTTTCTGTTTGTGGGCCTGGTGAATCTTCTGAGCTGGTGGGCACTGCACCGTTGGCACGAATCTTATCTGGGCGATGAAGTATGATGCTACGCCGGTGGATGGGACTGGCACTGGCGGCGGCTTTACTCGCGGGCTGCACCGGTGATACCACACCCGAGTACACCGAGGACGGGCTGGCCAAGGTGGTATTGCAGACCGACTGGTATGCACAGCCCGAACACGGTGGCTTCTATCAGGCGGTAGCCAAAGGTTTTTATGCCGATGAAGGCCTGGCGGTAGAGGTCAGGCCCGGTGCCAACATGAACGCTATCCCCCAGATGATTGCCATGGGGCGGGTGCAGTTTGCCGTGGGTGCCATAGAAACGCTGATGATCCATCGTGCACGCGGCATTCCGGTCGTCAGTCTGTTTCCCTATTTCCAGCACGACCCCCAGTGCGTAATGTTTCATCCCGAGTCAGGCATCGACAGCCTCGAGGACCTCGACGGGCGCGAGGTGATGTTCCAGCCCGGCCTGATCTACACCGAGTTCCTGGAGCACGCCATGGGGCTGGACCTGCAACTACTGCCCATGGACTGGAGCCTGGCGCGCTTTCTCACCGACAAGGAGTTTGTGCAGCAGTGCTTCCTCACCAGCGAACCGGTACGGTTGCGCCGACGGGGCGTCAACCCGGGAGTGATTCCGATGTCCGCGTCGGGTTTTGATCCTTATCGCCACGTATATACCAACGACACCATGGTGGCGGAACAACCCGAACTTGTTGCTGCGTTTATTCGCGCTTCCATTCGCGGCTGGCGGGATTTCATGACGGGCGACCCGTCACCCGCCTTTGAGCTGATCATGCAAAAAAACCCGCAGCAGACGCTGGACCTGATGGAGGATACGCTGGCGCAAATGCAACGCTACAGCCTGACCGAGGGCGATATCGAATCCGGCGAGGAACTGGGCCAGTATAATCTTGCGCGCATAGGCAAGGTGATCGAACAACTGGATCAGATCGGCCTGCTGGACAGGGCAGTCACAGTGGACGAGACCGTTGCCCTGTCGGTGCTGCCGAAGTCACTGATCGTAGCCGGTAACGAACCCGACTCGTGAATGACAGCGTGATAAGCGGCGCCAACGTCTGGGGCACGGGCGGGTGAGGATTCCCGGTCGCGCCAGCGAGCGTCCGGCGGCGGTAAATGTGCTGGCAGCGATCTCTGGCATGAAGTTCGCAATGCTGTAGCGACGCAACGCCGGCCGCCGCTACTCGCTTTCCGGCTCAACCCGCTCGACGATGGCGTTGACCCGACGCACTACCTCAGCATTCAACGAAACCATGTCATGGTGCCTGACCGCGCCCGCCTCTACCTGCAGTTCACCGTCAACGTAGACGCGGCGGATATTGTCCGCACTGGCGGCAAGTACCAGCGAGGCGGGCAGGTCGAACACCGGTCCGGTAACCGGTAGCGACAGGTCCAGCAGCAGGAAGTCGGCGCGCTTGCCCACTTCCAGACTGCCGACGCGGTCATCCACCCCCAGCACCTGAGCGGTTGCCAGAGTGTGCAGATGCAGCACATCCATGGGCGACATCACCGCGGCATCCCGATTGCGCATTCGCAGGGCATACATGCCCATACGCATGTTTTCAAAGGGGTCCGCAATATCCGCGCTGGCCGCGCCATCCACGCCCATCCCCACAGCAATACCCATCTCCAGATACCGAGGGATATCCGCCAGCCCCGACGCCAGGCGCCCGTTGGACAGCGGGTTCCACACCATGCCACCACCGGCAGCCGCAGTGTCTCGAAGAATCTCGTCGGTGGTGTGAATAAAATGGGCGTAAGACACATTGTCCGCCACCGCGCCCGCACGCTTGAAGCTGGGCCACTCCTCACGCTCCATTTTCCTGCGCTGGTACTGCTCAAGATAGTGAATCTGTACAGTCAGGCCGTACTTCTGCGCCAACGCCATCTCCAGCGCAAACTTTTCCTCGGAGTTATAAGCACCCACGGAGTTTAGGGACAGGTCCAGCAGCAAAGTATCTTCCGGCAGGGAGGCCGCGCGCTCTACCAACCCTGCCACGTCCTCACGAATGGCGTCGTCGCTCTGGCTTAGGTTGGCGTTGTAGGCAAAGACGAAATGCTGGCCTGCATCCAGGGACGCCTGCAACGATTCAAGGTACTGCGCTTCGGTTCCTCCCAGCCGCTGTGAATGGTTGTAGGTAGTGGTTATGCCGTGCTGTAACTGATCCAGTGCCCCCTGCAGCGTGAAAGCGTAGAAGTCACCGTCCGAAAAATCGTTGCCGTAGGTCCAGTGCAGGGCCTGCAGCCAGGGGTGCAGCTCGCCGTCGGACGCAATACCTCGAAACGCGCTTTGCCACAGATGGTTGTGTCCGGACACAAAGCCCGGCATAAGCACCAGCCCACGCGCGTCGATCACCTCCAGTCCGTCGAGATCACCGGAGTAGCGTCCCGGCGCCACCTCCAGAATGCCGCTGTCATCAAACAGCAGATAACCGTTGAAGGGCTCCGGTTGCTCCGGTGCCATGGTCAGCACGGTAGCGCCAGCCACCAGGGTCTTGCCCGCAGCAAGCACCGGCGCACCATACAGGGGCAGAAGGCCGACAACTGTCGCCAACAATGGGGCGGCAAGACGGACCGGGATAAGGTTCATATCGGGTATCTCCGAGGGCTTTTGTGTCTGTGCGCGGCAGCCGCAGTGCGCTTAAATACAGGTATCGGGTGCACGCTATTGCGTGCGTCGCTCGCCACCGTGCAAGA
>CAYFVJ010000059.1:0-13055 GCA_964346555.1 uncultured Alteromonadaceae bacterium
GTATCCAGGCTGCCTCCAGGCGCCATACCCGCGCCCCCGCCGCACGTTGCCAGGTAGCGCCGAGAAGAGTGCGCGTGGGGTAGTCAAGAACCACACCGAGACCAGCGGCGCGAAAAACCGGCTCGGTATCCGGCCCGTGGATGACCATCAGGCTGGTATCGCTGCTGCCGAAGGTCCGCTCCAGACGCAGTCCCGCGGTCGGCGTGTCCGGGGTATCCACTGACAGGTTTTCCGGTACAACGGCCGCCGGTAGACCGCCGCGAAAGCGCGGTGCGATCACCGCATAGGTCTCGTCGAGGTTGGCCAGCTGGTTGACGCTGCCGTCCAGCGCCGCGGCAGCGTCAAACCGGGTGTCGCCGAGCTTGAAGCGCGCGCGTGCGCCCCAGCGGGTCAGTCGCTCGGGGCGCTGGCGCGTGAAGATGGATTCGCGACGGCGTACGGCATCAAAGCGGTCGGTCACCTGCACGCCGTCGAGGACGCCCCAGGCCACGGCCTGCTTACCCAGCGTCAGCTGGGTTGCACGCTGGCGCCAGCTCAGGGTGGCCGTATCGATCTCGACACGGACATCGTCGGTGACCTCCCAGGGCTCGGACAGGTCGCTGAAGGTGTCGCGTGTACCCAGACCAGTGTCGCTGACGGCCGCCTCAATGCGCAGGCGGCCTTCGGCGGACCAGGCGCGACCCTTGCGCAGCCGGGTCTTCGGCAGCAGGGTGAGGCGCGCCTGCGACAGACCGCCGCCCCGCGTTGCCACGGCCATGACAGCCTCGGTTTCGAGCGTGCTGCTGCTGCGCAGCGGCGCAGCGACCGCGGATACGGCGAGGACGGCGCCTAACAGCGCGCTGAAAAGTCGAAACGGGGTCGAGAGCGGCAGGGACTTGCACCCTACTGTGGCGCGTGTTGAGTACATCGCTCGCCGGTCTCAGTCGAGGTAGGGAATACCGTAGGCGAGGGATTCGGCATCGAAGACGCTGTCGTCCAGGTCGGGACGATGCTGCATGTCCGTGAAATAAATATGCGTGGTGTGCCCGGTCTGCAGTTGCTGAACAGTAAAACGCATAGCGGTCCAGGCCCCACCTACGGGCTCCAGTTCTTCTACAATGATGTGCTTCAGGGGATCGCCGTCGACATCGTCATAGGTAATATCGATGGGAAAGTGGCGCTCGTCGTCGATCAGCGCCGTGAAACGGGAGTAGCCGGTTTCGCGGGCGGTCTCCGGCGACTCCGACTCGCCCTCAAGTCGCAGGTAGCGCGTGCCGTTCACGATTTCCTCCCGTGAGGCGGTGAAAACCCAGTCGTCAAGGCCAAACTTGAAATCATCCTTGATGTCGCCGTAACACAGGTCGGTGCCCATGAAGTAGTCGCCGCGATCAGACACCGGCAGACGGCGCACGCGACCGGTGGCCGGCAGGTACAGCCAGTTCTCGTCATCCCCGGCCCGGTGGTCGAAGGTGAGGAAGGCGGTTTCGCTGATCATGGCGGGCTGGGTAAAAAAAATCGCGATGCGGATGGTCTCCGGCGTGTCCGAGTGGAACATGAGGGCATCGCGCTTGCGCGTATCGCCCTTGTCGTTGCGCAGTTCAAAGTGCATCTTGCCCACCCGGCCTTCGTTGGCCGGGCGCGCGGCGATCGCTTTGGCGATGGCCAGCGCCGCAGGGTCGGATGGAGTCTGCGCCAGGGCAGCGCCGACACAGGCTGACAGGAGTAAAAGGACAGTTAGAAGTCTAGGTGTGTGCAGCATGGATCCGGTTCCTTGGTGAAATGAGAGACGGATGCAATCAGCGCCGGCAGCATGACCAGAGCACCGACCAGCGATCCGAGTGCGCCAATGGCCACCAGCACGCCGAACCAGCGCAAAGGCGGCGCCGAGCTGATGCAGATCACCGCTAACGCCAGGCCGAGTGCGACGGCTGACCAGAAGCAGGCTCTTGCGACCACGGTGTAGTTGCCGACGAGTGCAGTGCCGGCGTCGGGATTGATGCGCAACTGCCGGCGAAGCTGTGAGACCAGGTGAATGCCAAAGTCGACACCGAGACCTGTCGCTATAGCCGCCGTCATGGAGGTCGCGGGGGCGATATCAATATCCAAGGCACCCATTGTTGCGTATACCGTGACCACACCGACAAACACCGGAATAACGGCAAGCAGAGCGTAGGCTGCCGAGCGAAAAATGAGCAGCGTGGTCAGGAAGACCAACGCGGACGCAACGCCGAGGCCGACAAAGTGATTGGCTGCCAGCTGGCTCATCCAGCCATCATTGACCGCTACACGCCCACTCACCTGTGCATCCAGGCTGCTCGCCGCACTCCAGCTCTCCAGCTGCTGCTCCAGAAGCCGAACCACGGGCAGCGTTTTCTGATAGCTGTCGGTGGACAGCTGAGCCCGCACCAGCGCGCGGGTGTGGTTGTAGTCGATCTCGCGCTTGAAATCCTCCGGTGCGCCGGAGGTTTCGTAGAGGAACATGTATTGCCCCGGCCCCCGCTCCGAGGTCGGAAGGTCCCCGTAGCTGGCACCGGTAAGCACGGCGTGCATCAGCGACAGATAGCTGTCTATGCCGGTGACGTTGACTACGTGTGGCAGGCTGGCTATGTCGTTGCGCAATTTGGCTATGGCCTTTAATGCGGCGGGCGTCATCAATCCACTGGGTGTTGGTGAACTGACCATCACATCGAGGAAGTTCATGCCACCGAGGTGTTCGTTTATGGTCTCGTCGGCGATGCGTACCGCATCATCCGCGACAAAGTAGCGCTGGCGCTCGTAGTCAAAGTCAGCGCGCAGCCCGAAAAAACTCAGCAACACGAGCATCGCGAAGGTCAGAGTAAGGGCCGTTTTCGGGCGCGCGAAGGACGCGGTGGAAACGCTGGCGATGGCGCGCCCGATCGGCGTGTTTTCTTCTGCCCGCGCCGGACCCGCGCCAGGGCGCAGGTCGGTCAGGACCATGATCGCGGGCAGCGCAGTGAGGCTGAACAGCCACGCTGCGGCCACGCCCACGGCGGCATACAGGCCGAACTCGCTGATCGGTTGCATGGCAGCGCCCAGCGACAGCCCGAGAAACGCGGCGATAGTGGTCAGCGTCGTGAGCGACACCGGAACAAAGGTGTGGCCGAGCGCTTCGGCAGCTGCCTCACGGGCGCCTTTTTCCGGCGACACCCGCCGGGCGCGCAGATAAAAAACGGAGATGTGCAGACTGTCCGCCACTGCAATCGCCATGATCACCACGGGCAAGGCGGTGGTGATCAGGTAGTAGCGTGACCCCGCCCAGCCCATCAGTCCTATGGCCACGGCGGCCGAGCACGCGATGACAAACAGTGGTCCGAGCAGGGCAGAGGGCCGGCGCAGCGCCAACAGCAGAATGAGAAGTACGGTGACAATAGCGGCGGGAATAAAAATGCGCGAGTCGGTATCCACCATGGTAGCCAGCCTTGCGTTCATGGCGGCCACGCCTGCCACGTGTACCTGTGTGACTGAACCCGCTTCTGCCTCGGCGATCGCGCGGACGGCGGCGACGCTCTCCACGGCATGATTGGGATCATCCACTGGAACGATGATCACCAGCATGTCCTCGCCGGGCGAGGCCAGCAGGCCTGACAGCATTGGCATGTTGCGGAACCGCTGCACCGCCAGGGCTGCGGCATCTGGCCCGACCGCGCCGGATTCAATGATCGGGTCTACCAGCAGGTCACCGTAACTGCCGTCGATGGCGTTCTGGCTGGCCAGGCTGAGCACATCATTTTTCTTGACCCCGTCGACCCGGCGGACCGCCGAGTCGATACGACGCAGTGCCTCCAGTCGGGCCGGCGTGAAAGCACTGCTGCCGTCAGGTGCCAGCAGTCCGATAATAATCGGGTCCTCCAGGCCGAAGGTATCGCGGGCGATATCCCGCGCCAGCGCCGCCGGATGGTTGCCGGGGACGAAGGCATCGACTGAGGGGTCCTTGGATACATCGCGCAGGCCGATGCAGAAAATCAGGACCAGCAGTGCGCAGGCCGCAAGAACCCTTCCGGGGTATAACAGCGATCGATACAGTAAACCGCTGAGCGCATCCTTTGTCGAGGCATGCATTTTGCTGGTGCTCCTTTACTTTTGTTAGACAGGGCACCTCTCAGGAAGCGTCACAGCTAGGGTCAATCAACACCGTCTGCGCGGACGCAAGTTGACACAAGGTCATGTCTGGGGTTGCCAGTGCGAACCGGTTCGTGTATCTGTTTAGCGGTAAAGGGGCATACGAGCGACCAGTCGTTGCATGACAGCCTTGCCCCTGTCCGTGCTGCCCAGCCAAGCCCGAGGGCGATGAGTTAAGGCACTGATCTATCATTGATAGTGAATTTTTTTGACCGTTTCGCTCAGCTTCAGGACGCGGTGATGAACAGGCCTGCACTACGCAGTGAAGAGAACATAGAGATACCTGATAGGTGATGCATTCCCGTAAATACACCAACACCCAGGCTTGGGCTGTTAGGTACTGGCGATGAGTCGGCGCGCGCAACCGCGATTGCGCGAGGTGCGCACGGCCTATCGTCTGCTAGGTGAATGTCTGGAGCAGGGAAGCGATGCGAACGCCTGGCGATCGCATCTGCTGACCGGGGTACAGAACCTGACCGGCGCTCGAGTGGCTCTCTATATGCATGTGGACGCGCCGCTGTCCGCTCAGGAACAGGTCACCGAGACATTCGCAGCGGGATTCATGGATGCGCAGGAGCTGGCCCTGTGGGCGCACTATCAGGCGACCAATGCACAACGCGATGACCCGTTTCATCTTGCGTTTTACCCCCGCACGAATCGCAGCCGACGCCTGCTGACGCGCAACCTCTACGAGGTTGTCGAGCGCCGGGAGTGGCAGCGCACGCGCCACTGCAATGAGTATGTGGCGGCGTGCGGACTGGCGGACCGCATCACATCGTCGCTCTCGCTACCGACCGTTGGACTACGCCAGGAACAGACGATCGTGCTGCACCGCGATGCCGCCGACGGCCCCTTTTCTGCCTCGGCGACGCACCTCATGCGGCTGCTCCACCACGAGCTCGCCGGACTGCTTGAGCGCAAGCTGGTTCTGCCTGGCAGCGTCGAAGACAGTTCGACCTTGCCGCCACGCCTGCGGGATGTGCTGAATGGGCTCCTGGCCGGTGAGCCGGAAAAGCTCATCGCAGCACGACTCGGGCTCAGCCCGCACACCGTCAACCGTCACGTGCAACGCATCTACAGGCACTATGGGGTCAGCGGTCGCTCCAGGCTGCTCGCCCACCTGCTACGGCGGTAGGAATAATAACTACCCTTCCACCGATTAACTAAAGTCTGTGCAGGCGATCGATCAGGAGCATGTGCGGTACTGTCAACGCGGCGAGGCCAATAAATACAACTTTGAATACGGCCTCATCGACAGCAAGGTAATGTGCCGTCTGCAGCTGCATGGCAGTCAGCGCGGCAGCCGCGATGACAAGGGCGCTTAGTGACGTTGCTGTGATGAGTGAGCGGCGGATGTGTGCGATTTTAGCGATTGCCAGAGTGAAGTGGCGGACTGCGTGTAGCGCACAGAAGTACACCATAAAATACACCAGGGGCGGCAGAAACAAGGCGGCGCTGAATAGTACCAGCTGTTCCAGGGTGTCCCGTCCCCGGCAGTGTCGCGACAGAATAACGCTGCCCAGAAGTGCAATAAATGCTGCGCCGCCCAGTATGGCGAGTGCGTTGGCTGAAATGCCGGCGGCAGGTTCGGGTGCCAGATGGGTGAACAGCGTCGTCACCTCACTCTTGTGGAACAGGGCGGGGGCGCCAACCGTTGCCAGACCGCCAGTCCAACGCAGGGGAAACGCGCTATCCTGCCAGTCGTCGGCGAAATGCAACGCCGAGTAGGCCAGAAACGCGCAGAGGGCGAGTCCGGGTACAGCCAACCAGAGTACGATAACGGCTGCCGTGAGACCGAGGTAGAAAACTGCAAAGCGCAGCTTGCCTCGCCAGCCTTTGAGCGGCCAGAGCATCTCCGCGATCGGTAGATCAAGAGCGCCATGTGGCAGACCGAGGACAGCGACGATGGGCGCCAGCAGCAGGATCTGCTGCGTCACCGTGAGTTCGATTGCGACCGCTGACAGGATCGCCAGCAGCACTGTCGTCGCAAAAAGAAGCGTCTGCCAGCGAGCCTGCACTGTCATAGTTGCGTGGCCGCGGCCCGCAGAAAGGGCAGCGGTGGCAGTGACGCCATGACCGACAGCCGATCGGCTGTCCGCGTTGACCCGGAAAGGAACTGCTCCAGACGGTCTTCCCGTGCCCCGCGAAACAGGCATTCGAACAGGGCCGGGGCGCGCTCGGGGGATGTCGCCAGTACGCGGAGGAACACCCGGTCCATGAACCGCGTCATGGCACCATCCAGGTGGGTGTCCGGCGATTCGCCTCGCTCAAGCGCGGCAACCACGCGATTTGCCTGCGCCTGAATACGCGCAAAGGCATATCCCGTGGACGGCCTTGAGGCACCACCGGCTATACCCATGCGTATAACGCCCTCCGAGTCTGTGTTGCCAAAGCCCACTTGCATCGGTAAAGCGCCTCCCTCCTTGCGCAGGGTTTCGACATCGCCGGGCTCAAGCAACGCAATCTCCTCCTCCAGCCACCGGGTCTGGTAATCGCGGTCGGGTGGACTCGGGGCGAAAGTCGTTACTTCAACCAGAGCCTGATCGCGAGCGAAGGGTAGGATATAGACAAAGTTTACGCCACCGTCCCTGGACGGACGAAACGTCATTAAATGCACAACAGCCGGATCAAAGACGGGTCTGGATGTTCTTATCTCGCGGCCGGCAAAGAACTGACCATAGTGTGGCGATTGTTTCGTCGGTCGTGTGTCCACCAGGGTCGTTGCCGAAAATGCACCTGTATCAGTATCCACATACCACTTGCCGCTGGCCCGCCGAACCTCACTTGCCCTAACGCCGAGGCACACCGCCGACGCTGGATGATCATCGATCATGGCGAGAGCCCGTTCATAGAAGCTGAGGGCATTCAGCGTCTGATAGCGAAGGCCCTGAGACCTTCGCCGCGTCTCACCGCGCGGGCCGAAGACGCTCCAGGCACGCCATTCAGCGCGCACGCAATCCTCAAACGGGTCCGGTGCCGTTCGCCAGAAGCTCCAGGTTCGATCGTTCGTATACTGGGTGCGTGGCTCGATCACACGGACCGAGAACCGAGTGCGCGCCAAACGCGCGGCGAGGCTGAGGCCGGCGCAGCCCCCACCCAGGATCGCGATGTCTACATCAGCAGCGTGCATGGTGCACCGCCGTTACCGACCCTCTGTTCTGTGGCTGCCTCGTGACCATACCGTCGGTCTTCATGTCGAGCTCTGTAGCGCCGGCGTCCCGACCGCCGGGATCAGCGTATCCAGCACCCCGGCCGAGGAGATAACGCCCGGCAACCCGGCGCCCGGATGTGTGCCGGCGCCGACAAAATAGAGATTGCGCAGGCCCTCGCCGCGGTTGTGATAGCGGAACCAGGCCGACTGGGTAAAAAGCGGCGAGAGTGAAAAGCCAGCGCCGTCGACCGAGAGGTAATCGTGCTTGAAGTCTTCGGGTGTCATGGCGAATTCCGCGGTAATGACATCCTCCAGACCCGGCAGCATGGTCGCACCGAGTGCTGCCACGATTCGATCGCGCAGTTTCGGACCCTCGATAGACCAGTCCTGCCCACCCGAAAGATTCGGAACCGGGCAGAGCACATAAAAACTATCCTGCCCCGCCGGTGCAAAGCTCGGATCAGTAGCTGTGGGTCGGTGAACATAGAGCGAGAAATCATCAGCGAGTACCCGACGGTGAAAAATGTCCGAGAGCAGCTCCTTGTAGCGCTCGCTGAACCAGACAGTGTGGTGAGCGACATCCGGGTAGTTGCGGGTTGTACCGAAGTAGAGCACGTACAGTCCCATCGACAGGCGCGGTCTGCGCGACCGCAGACGGGCGTGCAGCCCCTGTGTCTTGCCGGGCACCAGATGTCGGTAGACATGCACCGGATCCATGTTCGAGACAACGAGATCGGAGTCAATGTGGCGACCATCCGTGGTAACAACGCCGACCGCGCGGTCCCTGTCAGTTTTTATTGTCTCGATGGTGGTGTTCAGTTCGATCTTTATGCCTTCTTCCAGCATAAGTTTCTCAAAGGCATCAATCAGTGCGCCCGTGCCGCCTTTCGCAAACCAGATACCGTGGGCGCGCTCAAGATGATTGATCATTCCGTAGATCGCGGTTGTATCAAACGGGTTACCACCCACCAGGAGTGGCTGAATTGAAAAGGCGCGGCGCAGTCTTTCATCCTTGAAATGGCGTGACACCATGGACCAGACACTCTCGTAAAACTTCAGTCGCAACAAGTGCGGGATTTGCCGCCCCATGAAGAGCAGCGAGTGAAACGGCGCCGACGCGAGTTGGGTAAATCCGACGTCATAGATCTGCTTAGACCAGGCCCCCAGGCGGCGGTAGCCTTCGACATCGCCGGGCGACAATCGTGCGACTTCGGCCTCTGTTGCTTCTTCGGTGGGCCCGTAATCGAAGGTCTCGCCGTCGTGAAACCGGAAACGGTACCAGGGTGACGGCTCCACCAGCTCGACGTAGTCGGACAACCGTTTGCCGAAGAGTGCAAACAGCTCCTCGATTAGCTGTGGCGCTGTCAATACTGTCGGTCCCGCGTCGTGACGAAAGCCCTGGTGCTCGAAGACCTGTGCGCGGCCGCCGAGACGACCGCAGCGATCAATCACCTGCACATCGTAGCCTTTGGCGCGAAGCCTCAGGGCAGCGGCGAGCCCGCCAAAACCGGCGCCGGCAACAACGACTTTGCGACCCTTGAAGCGGTCAGGAGAGGGTTGTTCGTGGTCTGCATTACTGTCGACAGAGAAACTGTGCAAACCCGCAGTGTCTGGGGACATACATTGACTCCGGTCGCGGCACACCGTGACGTTGAGGACATTCAGAATGAACAGGTTTACGGGAAGATGAGCCGGCGCCAGGGCAGACTCTCAGGTCACACGGTCTCTGCGTGAAAAAAAGCCGCTGCACTTGCGAAAGTGACAGCGGCAGTATTTGCTCCAGGCTACAGTTGGTTCAGGCGGCAAGCCGCCGCCTGTCGGTCAGGCGGCGGCCTGACCGGCTTTAGCCGAACCGCCTGCCACATCGCCGCTTTTGCGCACCGCGATCATGTAGATCAGCACACCGAAGACCGACTTTGCGACGATGTCGGCGATCGTGTAACCCACCTGGATGATCGTAGAAGCGGTTGCTCCGTCGATACCGACAGCGCCGGCAAAGTATACGATCGGGTAGAAAGCCCAGCTCAATACGACCACCCACCGTGCTGTACTTACCAGGCCACGAGCATCTTCCGGCTGATCGGCAATCGACTTCGACAGTCCCACAAACAACTCATACACAATCCAAAGGAAGGGAATCATGGAGAGTATGCCCCAGAGCCAGCGCTGTCCATCACTGGTGGCGACTTCACCCGGATATCCGAGCGCGATCATAAGAGCTGCCAGTAATCCCAGGCGGGTGGCTCGGCTGACAGTCTCAGCTCGACCAAGATTCATCACCAGAATCAGCTCAACCAGCAATAACGGTACTGTAAGCAGCCAATCGACGTAGCGATATGCATCGTTAAACGGCGTCCCTGTGGCCATCAATGCGCCATCGACAAACTCGAAGGCCTCGTTCCAGCTCTCGAAGATCCGGAAATAATGGTATGCGGCAATAAACGTGACGAGTCCCGTGATAGTCAGTGCTGTTTTGTACTGGGTACCGACCTGACTGCGGCCCAGCCAGAAAAACAGTGTTGATGCGGCAAACGTCGCAAAAGCGAATGAAAAAGCGTTGTAAATCAGGTTGTACTGACCTGCGCTAAGGATGTCCATTCAGGAAACCTCCAGTTCGTGAAACGAGTGAAAATGGTAAAGCAATACCGCACTGTAAAAAGGCGTGTTCATGGCTTACCTGGACAAAGTAACTTCTGAATATAGACAAAATATGGACGGTCCGGTAGCGCGCCGGGACCTGATGGTGAGCGACAGAAAGACTAAAACACTGCAAGCGACACACTCAGTACAAAGAAAGTGACCAGTAAAGTAACGATGGCAATGGCGTAGTTGCGCCGCACATGTTGCTTGTCCTCCTCTGGCTTGGAGAAAGCGAACAGCGACGTGGGTAACAATATGATGTTGGCAATGATCACAAACAGCATAAACGCCGTGGTAGGAAAGAGGTCGGCCAGCGCCATATCATCCCCGGTTGCACCTCGCGCGAGCCACGGTAGCCCGAGGGCCAGGTCGATGGAAATGACGATGCCAATGAACGCTTTGGCGGCGTCCTCGGCGGTGTCAATCACTGCGGCGACCAGAGTGACCGTCGACCGTGTCAGGGCGAAACCGTACTCGCGCCCGGCTATGAGGCCGAGAAAGACCCAGGTCGTGGACAGGGGTATGTCGGAAACTTCCTTGAAGAAGAACAGCAGGGACGCGTAGAAAAAGTCGATGATTGTCGCTGAGCGGATGTCGACTACGTTTGTCTTGGTGCGCAGGATGCGCTGGACGGGGCCGCCCGCATTGGCAAACGTAAAAGCAAGAAAAGCGAGAGTAATTACCAGACCGGTAAAGCCCTGGGCCGCGGACAGATCCCGCGGCAAAAAGACAAAAATATTGGCGAAATCCTGTACCAGCCAGATTGACCAGAGATAGGTGGTGGTAACCCACTGGGTGATCACCCAGTAGAGACCGCGGTTGACGCGGAATGCCAGCAGCAGCGCGCTGATCTCGGCGGCCACCGCAAGGCCGACACCCGTAACCAGGACGCGGGGGTCCTCAATCGTGCCAAAGAGGTAGTACTGCGAAAGAAAAAAGCCGCCGCCTGCCAGGCCAATCAGTCCGAACGGCACATGGGTTGATAGTTCGGAACCATCAAAGTAACGCTCGAGAGTTCGGCTGATCAGCAGGTAAACGCCAAGACCAACGACAAACGCCAGCGCATACCCTGTTAGCGATTTCTCGATCATGGAGCCGAAGCCGCCGACGGTTGCGAAAATCGTCAACACCATGAACGTCGTCGATACCGGGATGCCGAGGCGGGTAACGAGCAGAAGAACCAGTGGCGGCAGTGTATGGTACCACTGCACGGTGATTTCCGGATATTTATTCGCGTTGGACAGGCGACCAAAAGACGGGTCGCCATTGTTGATCACCCAGCCGACAATGAAGGTAACGGCGAGAACGGTACCAGCGAAGGCAAACAGCACAGTCCAGTGTCGCTGTTGGTTGGAGGCGATAAATGTACCGAGGGTTTGCAGCGCATCGTTTCCCACAACCGCGTACGCTGCGAACGCAAATCCGATCAAGGCCCAGATATCCAGCCCTAACATGCTTGAATTTCGCCCATGGGAAACGGCTTTGTGCAAATAGAAGATGAGAGTGTAGGGATTCTAAATGACACAATTGTTACAGCGCGGCTGACATCGGCCAGCCAGCAAGCTCAGTCTTTTTTGTGCACCGACTGTCCAGTGAGATGCAACGAGGCACCAGCAGTTTTTTCAGCGAGACAGCAGTCTCAAATGGCCCACAATACACGCGTCGAATCGTCGACTGCCTCTATCGCTGCTGTGTCACACGATTGTCAAAAAATCAGCTTATTCTTTTACAAACGTCCTCTAAAGTACCTAAATTCGGCACGGGAGATCCGGTATGCAGTTGCAACGTTATCTAATGGCGCGTTTGCGCGTCACGTTATTGTCCGCGGTAACACCTCTGCTGGCACAGGGCCAGGAAGTGATCCGGCCACCCGCGGATGATGGCATGATTCGTGGAGCCGTTTTTGCAGACCATAACGAAAACGGTCGGCATGACTCCGGTGAACCCGGCATTGAAGGGGTGCTGGTCAGCAATGGCCTGGAAGTGGTCGTTACGGACAGCAACGGACGCTACGTACTCGCCGTGCGCGACGACATGGATCTTACCGTAGTTCAGCCGTCCGGCTGGCGCGTTCCTGTGGATGAACGGCAGGTTCCGCAGTTTGCCTATACCCACAAACCGGGAGGAACACCGGAATCCTTGCGCTTTGGTGGTCTACCCGACACGGGGTCGATTCCAACGATCGTGAATTTCCCGCTCTACCGTCGAGCGGAGTCCGCGGATAGTTTCCGCTGTGCAATACTCGGCGACACACAGACCTACTCTAACCATGAAGTCAGCCAGTTCCGCGACAGCGCAATGACCGATCTGGTCAACCAGACGTGGCAGGAAAACGATTGCATGCTGTACGTAGGAGATGTGGTCGGTGACGACCTGGGACTGCTTGAGCGGATGCTGGAGATCGGGTCGGCGGCCGGTGTCCCCCAGTGGCTGGTGCACGGTAATCACGACTTCGACTTCGATGCGAGTGATGATGCACATTCCGCCGACAGCTGGCGGCGCTTGTACGGACCCAACTATTACGCGTTCGAAATTGGCGAGGTCAGTTTCATCGTGCTCGACAATATTGTCTATCCATGCGGGCCGGAGGAAGCGCAGGTCGAAGGTCGCGAGTTCTGCCGGGAAAGCACTACCTACAATGCCCGCGTCACGGCCACGCAGATGCAGTGGCTGGAAAATCTGCTGGACCGGATACCCGAGGATCGATTGATCGTGCTGGCTCACCATGCACCGCTGGTAACTTTCGTCGATTCCAGCTCCGCAAAGCATCAGACAGACAATGCAGCCGCTATACATCGGTTGCTGGAAGGTCGTTCTGTCGTGTCACTGTCTGGACACACCCACACCCTCGAAAATCTCGCACCGGGCGAGTACTTCGGTGGCTGGCAGGAAGCAGTCGGCGTGACCGAGCTGCCTTTTCGTCACATCATTGCCGGAGCGGTGTCCGGAAACTGGTGGCAGGGCGATTTCAGCGTGGACGGAGACGCTCATGCTTTACAGCGGTTGGGCGCGCCCAAGGGAGTACTGACAATGTCCTTTGACGGCACCTCGTACCGGGAAGCCTATGCCGGCTCGCGGATTGACCCCCGACGCACACAGTGGCTGAGCCTGAACACACCGGATTTCCGTCACTGGTTTGAAAGCA
>CAYFVJ010000060.1:0-12853 GCA_964346555.1 uncultured Alteromonadaceae bacterium
GAGCACAATCAGCTCGGCATCAGCGTCGGGCGTCGCGACCCCGAAGACTTCCGCACCGATCTGGTGAAACTGTCGCTGTCGACCCTTTTGCGGTCGCTCGTAGCGAAACATTGGGCCGGCATACCAGAGACGTTGCTGCGAGCCCAGCAGATTATTCTGTATCGCCGCCCGCACACAGCCCGCCGTGCCCTCGGGTCGCAGCGTCAGACTGTCGCCGTTGCGATCCTCAAAAGTGTACATTTCCTTTTCGACGATATCCGTCACCTCGCCGATGGAGCGACGAAACAGATCCGTATACTCGACCAGCGGCAGGCGCAACTGGTCGTAGCCATGGCTGTCGAGTACGCGGGCGACGACGGACTCGAGGTATCGCCAGTCCGCAGACTCCCCCGGGAGGATGTCACTCATCCCGCGAATAGCGCGGATGGCATTCATCCCCCGGTCTTCAGAATCAGGTTGTCAGTATCACTGGACGCGTCCTCGATCCGCGCGGCGCGCTCGCGAATCACCTGCTCGAGATGATCGATAAACTCCGTGTTGGCGACCTTGTGATCAGGTTCTCCATCGACGTAAATGAGATTGCTCGGGTCCGCACCGGTCAGGCCGATATCCGCCTCGCGCGCCTCCCCGGGACCATTGACAATACACCCGATAACCGCGACATCCATGGGTGTGCGAATGTCCTCGAGACGCTGCTCCAGCTCGTTCATGGTGCCGATAACGTCGAAATTCTGGCGTGAACAGCTCGGGCAGGCGATGAAGTTTATGCCATTGGAGCGCAGCTTGAGGCTCTTGAGGATATCGAAACCGACCTTGATCTCCTCCACCGGATCGGCGGCGAGGGAAATGCGTATCGTGTCGCCGATACCCTCCATCAAGAGCATCCCGAGACCGATAGCAGACTTCACCGTGCCGCCGCGGAGGCCGCCCGCTTCGGTAATACCGAGATGCAGAGGCTGCTCGATCTGCTGCGCCAGAAGGCGATAGGACGCAACCGCCATGAAGACATCCGAGGCTTTGACGCTGACTTTGAAGTCCGGATAGTCAAACTTGTCGAGAATATCGACATGGCGCAGGGCGGATTCCACCAGGGCTTCCGGTGTCGGTTCCCCATACTTGCGCTGCAGGTCCTTGCCCAGTGACCCGGCATTGACGCCGATGCGGATGGGAATACCCTTGTCTCGAGCGCAGTTTATGACTTCGCGGACCTTGTCGTCCCGACCGATATTGCCGGGGTTGATGCGCAGGCAGTCCACGCCGTACTCGGCGACCTTGAGAGCAATGCGGTGATCGAAGTGGATATCCGCCACCAGCGGTAGTGCAACCTGTGCGCGTATCCTGCTGAAGGCTTCGGCCGACTCCATGGTCGGCACCGACACGCGCACGATATCGGCACCTGCGCCCTCGAGCTCGCGGATCTGCGCCACGGTCGCCTCGACATCGCAGGTTTCCGTATTGGTCATGCTCTGTACACTGATAGGTGCATCGCCACCCACCGCAACCTTGCCTACATGTATTTTCCGGCTCTTACGCCGGACAATCGGTGATTCCGCCGTCATATCCTACCTGCCTTGCACGCAAGTGGGCGTGCCTGATTCATGGTCACGAGTCATTTGCCTGTCTTTGATGCGCAGCATACTCCGGTGATTCAGGGTACAGGTTGCGCAGTGCCAAAGAATAGCTCCCCTCGGCATCGCGGTCACCAGTGGCCTGCGCCAGTCGAATGCCAAGCCAGAGCCCGCGCGCCGACTGCCGACGCACTGTCGAGCGATAGCGGTCATAATATCGGCTGGCCGCGCTATAGTCGCCGGCTTTGAAGCGCAGATGAGCCATTTCCAGCAGTGCAATGCTGCTCCCTCCCTCCATGCTGAGGGCGCGGGTAAAAGCCTTGGCGGCGCCCTCGTCGTCCGCAAGCGCAAGCCGACTCAGGCCCAGATTGACGAAGGCGCGGGGACGCGCCTCGTACAGCGTGTCGCGCACGACCGCCTGCAGCTGCTGCTCGGCCTCGCGAAAGCGCTGCTGAGAGAACAGAAATGTCGCATAGTTGTTGCGCGCGCGGGAAAAATCTGCGTCCAGCGCGATCGCCCGCTCATAGCTCGCCTCCGCCAGCTCCAACTCGCCAGTGCTCTGGTAGACCAGGGCAAACGCCTCGTGCACCTCGGGCTCGCGGTCGTCGATGTTCGCAGCTACTTTGAGGTTGCGTTTGGCGGCGTCCCAGTTGCCATCGCCGATGTACTTTCGCGCCAGCTCAACACGCCTCGTGAATACCTCCTCTGGCGATGCCGGATCGGTGAATACCGTCTCCCGGGTCGTCACACAGGCTGTCAGCGCAGACAGAGCGAGGACGACTAGCATCGTGAGGTAAAGATGGCCGCCTGTCTGGCCCCACTTTTCAGGCATGCTTGACGACTTCCGCATCGATCGAATCTGCCCGCCGGCGATGTCGCTCGCTGCGTCGCGTTCTGTCGACCACTGCGCCCACCAACTGCCCGCAGGCCGCGTCGATGTCATCGCCACGGGTGCTGCGCACGGTCACCACATAGCCCGCATCCACCAGCACCTGCCAGAAGCGACTCACCGCATTGCCGCTCGGTCGCCGATAGCCCGAGCCGGGGAACGGATTGAACGGGATCAGGTTTATCTTGCAGGGAAAATCCTGCAGCAGTTCAGCCAGCTCGACCGCGTGTTCGCGCTGGTCGTTGATACCGGCCATCAGCGTATATTCGATGGTCACGACACGCTTGCGGTCGCTCTGCGCATCGATATAGCGCCGCGCACTGTCCAGCAGCATCGCGATAGGATAGCGCCGGTTGATCGGCACCAGCTGATTACGCAGCGCATCGTTGGGCGCGTGCAGTGAGACGGCCAGGCTCGCCTCGCTCACTGCCGCCAGACGATCCAGCGCCGGCACTACACCAGAGGTGCTCAGCGTAACGCGGCGCTTGGAAAGGCCATAGGCCAGATCCTCCATCATGAGATCCATGGCCGTTACCACGTTGTCGAAATTCAGTAGCGGCTCGCCCATACCCATCATCACGACGTTGGTCACCACACGCCCTTTGCCGGACTGGAAGGCACCGTAGGAGTCTATCGCAAGCCAGACCTGGCCGATAATCTCCGCCGCGCTGAGATCACGCATGAATCCCTGTTTGCCGGTGGAGCAGAAGCTGCAATCCAGGCTGCACCCGACCTGCGATGACACACAGAGTGTAGCACGCCCGCCGTCGGGAATGAGCACGGTCTCAACCAGTCCACCGCCATCGACTCGCACCAGCCACTTGCGCGTCCCGTCCGAGGAATCGTGCTGGCTCTCGACCAGCGGAGGCCGCACTTCGGCAATGGCTTCCAGTCTGTCGCGCAGGGCGCGCGACAGATTGCTCATGCGCTGGAAATCCCGCTCGCCCTCGTGATGTATCCACTTCAGCACCTGCTGGGCGCGAAAAGGCTTCTCCCCGATCGACTTGAACCAGGCTGCGAGCTGCGCGCGCGGCAATCCCAACAGGTTGACGCGCTGTCGGTTGCCGGCTTCGCTGCTGGCGATGACGCCGCTCATGGCATGACCGCGCTCAGGTGCGCGGGTAGACCTCGCTGGCGGCAAAGAAATAGGCGATTTCACGCGCCGAGGACGCCTCGGAATCGGAGCCGTGAACAGCATTTGCATCGATGGTCGAGGCGAAATCCGCACGAATCGTACCCGCGTCGGCTTCCTTAGGGTTGGTCGCGCCCATCAGTTCGCGATTCCTGGCCACCGCATCCTCGCCCTCAAGTACCTGCACCATCACCGGACCAGATGTCATGAACGCGACAAGATCGCGAAAAAATGGACGCTCCCGGTGCTCGGCATAGAAACCGCCGGCAACCGGCTCGCTCAGGTGCAGCATTTTCGCAGCGATGATACGCAGGCCGTTGTCCTCAAAACGGGAGTAGATCCTGCCAATTACGTCCTTGCCGACCGCATCGGGTTTCACGATAGAAAGCGTGCGCTGCACCGCCATAGTGTTGTCTCCACCTAGTCACTGTTGAACTGTTGAATGTCGCACTGCCCGGTCATGGACTGACTGCGACAGCTCATCTCAAGCCGTGAGTATACGCGCAGAAACGTGCCGTTTCATCCGATTTCCCGAACACCAATAGCGCAGCAATACCCCGGGTTTCAGACCGCCATTGCCGCGGCATCACCCCGCAGGCGGCGCACGCATTCGCACAAGCGGTGTGCGGCGTGGCTTATCTCTTCATCGGTCGTAAACCGCCCGAGGCTCAGGCGCAGCGAGCTGTGCGCGCGTTCGTCCGCCAGACCCAGGGCGCGCAGGACATACGACGGCTCGAGACTGGCCGAGGTACACGCAGAGCCGGTCGATACCGCGAGGTCATTCAGCGACAGCAGCAGTGTCTCACCCTCCACACCGCCAAAACTCACGTTCAGTGCCCCGGGCAGGCGCGCCTCGCGGTCGCCGTTCAGCTGCACATCCCCAAGCGCCTGCAGCGCTGACCAGAGCCGGTCGCGCTGCAGGCCGAGCCTGTCTGCCTCGGCGTGCATTTCAGCGGCGGCCAGCGCGGCGGCCGTGCCCATACCGACGACCTGGTGCGTGGCCAACGTTCCAGCGCGCATGCCGCGCTCGTGGCCACCACCGTGCATCTGCGCCTGCAATGTCACCCGGGGCTGGCGGCGTACGTACAGGGCCCCTACGCCTTTTGGACCATACATCTTGTGAGCCGACAAGGACATGAGATCGACCTGCAGTGCATTCACGTCCACCGGCAGCTTGCCGACGCTCTGCGCCGCATCCACATGCAGCGGCACACCGGCGTCGCGAGTTACGGCGGCTATTGCCGCGATATCGTTTACCGTGCCGATTTCATTGTTGGCATGCATGACACTTACCAGACGCGTATCGGGCCGCAGCGCAGCGGCTACCGCGTCGGCGCTGATACAGCCACCGGCATCCGGCGCCTGGTAGGTCACCCGCCAACCCAGGGTCTCGAGGTGCGCGCAGGTATCCAGAACCGCCTTGTGCTCGATCGCGGAGGTGACAATGTGCCCGGGCTCGGCGTGCCGCAGCGCAGCGCCCTTGATGGCCAGATTGTCGGCTTCCGTGGCGCCGGAGGTCCAGACAATTTCCCGCGGATCGGCGCCGATGAGGTCGGCCACCTCGCGGCGAGCGTTCTCCACCGCCATTTCCGCCTCCCAGCCGTAACGGTGTGAGCGCGAGGCCGGATTGCCAAAAACCCCGTCGAGCGTCAGGCAACCCTGCATGGCCTCGGCGACGCGGGGATCGACAGGCGTCGTCGCCAGGTAGTCAAGATATACCGGTTTTTTCATGCATACCTCCTCATGTCCGGGGCTCATCGGTCTCCGCACGCTGCACACCCCGCGCGCCACTGCGGGCGACCCACTGCTGGGTGGATGTGAGAATGCCGCGCAGTATATTGAGCTCCATTTCATCCAGTCTGACCCGACTGTAGAGCCGCCGCAGGCGCGGCATCAACTGTCTCGGCGCCGCCGGGTTGAGAAAGCCGATATCCGTGAGCGTCTGTTCCAGGTGAGCGTAAAAGCGCTCCATGTTGGCTGCGGTGGCAAACGCCGTATCCCACTGCGCATCGGTCTCTGTAGGCAGAGAGCCCGCCAGTGCCAGCATGCGCAATTCGTAGCACACGATCTGTACCGACATCGCCAGATTCAGGGAGCTGTACTCCGGCGCGCTGGGTATGTGCAGATGCAGGTTGCAGCGCTTGAGTTCGTCGTTGGTCAGGCCGCGATCCTCGCGCCCGAACAGCACGGAGACGCGCTCACCCGCATCCGCGTGGGCACCGATACGCGACGCACAGCCTCTCGGATCCAGCAGCGGCCAGGCAATGCGCCGATCGCGGGCACTGGTGCCGACGATGAACTGACTGTCCGCCACCGCCTCATCCAGTGTCTCCACCACGCGCGCCTGTTGCAGCAGGTCGCTGGCCGAGGCAGCACGCCAGACGGCCTGCGGGTCGGGAAACCGCTTTGGCGCCACCAGGCACAGACGCGCCAGCCCCATGTTTTTCATCGCCCGGGCGACGCCGCCGATATTCCCCGGGTGAGTCGTATTGACCAGGACTATTTCGATACCGTCTGTCTGCATGGAAGCATCTGTCGTGAAAACGTGTTGTGGTGCCAGTTTAGCAGAGCCGTACGGCGCTCTGTGACCGGTCGTCTGTTACACTGTGTTGCACGTGATGTAGCGGTATGTGGCACGTGCACCGATGCACATTGCCATGAACACCCTGGAAACACTATGGAACCGATGATCAATATCGCTCTGCGCGCCGCGCGGCGCGCCGGCGAAAAAATTGTCCGGGCCTCGGACGACCTCGAGCGACTGCGGGTAAAAATCAAAAGTCACAATGATTTTGTATCGGAGGTCGATGAATCCGCCGAAAGCGGCATTATAGAACAGCTGTGCCGCGCCTACCCTCAGCATGCTTTTCTCGGCGAGGAGTCCGGACTCAGCGGCCCGGAGGATGCCGAGTACCAGTGGGTGATTGATCCGCTGGACGGGACCACCAATTTCCTGCGCGGCATACCCCATTACGCCGTGTCCATCGCCTGTCTGCACCGGGGCAGACTGGAACACGCTGTCATCGTGGACCCCGTACGCCGGGAAGAGTTCACCGCTTCGCGCGGTCGCGGCGCGCAATTCAATGGGCGGCGCATGCGGGTGAGCAAGCTGGATAGCCTCGAGGGCGCCCTGCTCGGGACCGGGATCCCCTTCCGCGGCCACGGTGATCAGCACCTGGAGGCCTATGGCAAAAGCCTGGTGACCCTGGCCGGCCAGTGTGCCGGCATTCGCCGCGCCGGTGCCGCCTCGCTGGACCTCGCCTACGTGGCCACCGGCAGGCTCGACGCATTCTGGGAAGTCGGCCTGTCGCGCTGGGACATTGCGGCGGGCGCATTGCTGGTGCGCGAAGCGGGTGGCCTGGTCGCGGATATCGACGGCTCGGAAGACTTCATGGCGTCCGGCAACATCGTCGCGGGCAACCCCAAGTGCTTCAAGGCCGTGCTGCAGGTGACCCGGCCGCTGCTGTCAGCACGCGGCTGAAAGCGCCGCGGCACTGCCATTCCTCACGGCGCGATTTCCTCCTGCTCCGCGCCCTCCTTCACCGGAATCATCAGGTCTTCCTTGTTGACCTTGAGTGCCAGCAGTGTCGTCGCCGACACGTAAATGGACGAATAGGTGCCCACGGTAACGCCGACAATCAGCGCCACGGCGAAGGCATTGATCATGTCGCCGCCAAACAGCGCCAGCGCAATAAGCACCAGCAGCGTGGTGAATGATGTCACCAGCGTGCGCCCGAGAGTCTCGGTCAGCGAGATGTTGATCACGTCGACGGGCCCGGTGCGGCGCAGTTTGCGGAAGTTCTCGCGAATGCGGTCCGCCACCACGATGGTGTCGTTGAGGGAGTAGCCGATCACTGCAAGCAGCGCGGCAAGCACAGTCAGGTCGAAGTCCAGCCCCAGGACCGAAAAGAAGCCCAGCGTGAGCAGAACGTCGTGCACCAGCGCTGCCACCGCGCCCACCGCGAACTTGAGCTGGAAGCGGAATCCGACGTACAGCATGACCAGACCGAGCGCGAGCAGCATGGCCAGGCCGCCCTGCTCACGCAGTTCATCGCCCACCTGTGGCCCGACGAACTCCGTGCGCTGCAGCTCCACACTGTCGCTGGTGGACTCCCGCAGCGTCTGCAGTACGGCATTGCCATCGACATCCAGATCGGCAGGCAGGCGGATCAGGACGTCGCGGTCGGTACCGAAACTGACCACCAGGGCGCCTTCATAGCCGGCCGATTCCAGGCTCGAGCGAATCGCGCCCAGATCCGCGGAGTTGCCATACTTTACCTCGACCAGCGTGCCGCCGGTGAAATCCAGCCCCCATTCCAGCTGGTTAATTATCAGTGAGATGACGGATGTCAGCAGCAGGATCAGCGACAGGGCGACCGCCAGCCGGCGCTGGCCCATAAAGTTGATCTGTTTCATGAGCGCGCCTCCTGCACGATATCGGTGCCGATGGACAGGCTACGCAGACGTCGACCCCCATAGATGAGGTTGACCAGTGCCCGGGTTCCCATTATGGCAGTGAACATAGAGGTCACGATGCCCACTGACAACGTGACAGCGAAGCCCTTGATCGGACCGGTACCGACAGCATACAGGATCACTGCCACGATCAGCGTGGTCACGTTGGCGTCGAGGATGGTCGTCACCGCGCGCCCATAGCCAGAGTGGATGGCCATCTGCGGCGACAGGCCGTCGCGCAGCTCCTCGCGGATGCGCGAGAAAATGAGCACATTGGCATCCACCGCCATCCCCACGGTGAGTACGATGCCCGCGATACCGGGCAGGGTCAGGGTCGCGCCGATCATCGACATGAAAGCAATCAGCAGCACCAGGTTACTGGTCAACGCCACCACCGCGCAGATACCGAATACGCGGTAGTACAGGATCATGAACAGCACGACCAGGGCGAGGCCGTACTGCACCGACTTCACGCCGAGACGGATATTCTCGGCACCCAGAGAGGGACCGACTGTGCGCTCCTCGACGAACGAGATGGGCGCCGCCAGAGCACCGGCCCGCAGCATCAGCGCCAACTCCGCCGCCTCTGTGGGGCTGTCCAGCCCGGTGATCTGGAACTGGGCACCGAGTGCGCTCTGGATGACCGGCGCGGTCAGGATTTTTTTCTCATCATACGGAACCTTGACGATATTTTCGCTGCCGTCTTCCGCCGTCTCATAGCGGGTGCGGACTTTGCGCTCGATAAACAGAACGCCCATGCGCCGCTTGATATTGTCCCGGGTAGCACGCGACATCAGTGTGCCGCCTTCACTGTCGAGACTGATCTGCACGTTGGGACGTCCGTTTTCGTCGAAGCTGGCCTGCGCATTGGAGACGCGCTCACCGGTAATGATCACTTTGCGCTCGAGCCATTCGTACATACCCTCGCGGTCGTCGCTGCGATACTCGAAGCGCTGCTTGTCGATGGCGCTCGCGTCGGGACGCGCGACGAGGCGGAACTCGAGGTTGGCTACCTTACCGAGAATCCGCTTCGCTTCGGCCGTGTCCTGTATACCCGGCAGTTCGACCACGATGCGGTTACGGCCCTGGCGCTGCACCAGTGGCTCGGATACACCCAGTTCATTGACCCGATTGCGCAGTGTCGTCAGGTTCTGGGTGACCGCATAGTTGATAATCTCGTCCACGCTTTCCCGGGTCATTTCGGCGCGCAGGCTGTACGTGTCGCCGTCCGCGACGCGCTCGAGCAGTAATTCAGGATGGTTTTCCGCAACAAGGTCGCGAGCGGCCCCGCGGGCGTCCTCGCTGCGGAACTCGGCCACGACGACCCGGTCGCTGTCCAGCGCGACGCGACCGCGGATACGCTCTTCCCGCAATGCGCGCTTGATGGCATTGAAATAGAATTCCATCCGCCGCTCGACGGCAGCGGCCGCGTCGACTTCGAGCTTGAAGTGTACGCCACCACTGAGATCCAGACCCAGCTTCATCGGCTGTGCACCGAGATCGGACAGCCAGTCCGGCGTCGTCTCTGCCAGGTTCAGAGCAATAATAAAGCCGTCACCCAGGGCGCGCGACACCCGGGCCTGGGCGGCCAGCTGCCTGTCGCGGTCGCGCAGGCGGATCAGCGCGTTGCGGCCATCCGGTTGGATAAGCTCACCAAAATGGTCGATGTTCGCCTCATCCAGCGCATCCGTGGCGCGCTTCAATGTCGTCTCATCGATCATTTGCGCACTGCTCTCCCCGGTGATCTGCAGCGCGGGATCAGGGGTGTAGAGGTTGGGGGCGGCGTATAACACACCCAGCAACAGCACCGCGAGAACCAGCAGGTACTTCCACAGAGGGTATTTATTCAACATAGAGAAACTCTGGACAGCGTTGCGGGCGAATTATCGCCGCAAAAACGAAACGCCGCATTATAGACTACGACCGCGGGGTAACAAGGGGCCTCAGCATTGGATGCTGGCGGCTAAGCGAAGCCCGGCGCGAAGACAGGTACAATAGCGCCGTGAACGAGCGAAAGTGCCAATGGGCCTGGCCAAGCCGTTGCCTCGCCATTCTTATGTGCCTGTCTGCTTGCGCGGAACAGCACGACAGCCTGTCACGTATTACCGAGAGCGGCGAACTGCGCCTGGTGACCCGCAACGGTCCGACAACCTATTACGTCGAGCGCAACGAGGCGCGCGGTTTCGAGTATGAGCTGGCGAAACGGCTGGCTGACGAACTGGGCGTCTCGCTGCAGGTGACCACCGCGTTCACGCTGGATGACATGTTCCGCGCGCTGCGTCGAGGCGAGGCGGATATCGCCGGTGCCGGACTGACCTCAACCAGTGAGCGACGCGGTGAATACGTTACATCCACTGCTTACCACCGGCAGCGCCCGCAGGTCATCTACCGAGAGGGTCGGCGCCGTCCGGAACAGGTCGGCGACCTCGAGGGACTGACGATCGCCGTGCTTGCCGGCAGCAGTCACGTCGACCTGCTGCGAAGACTTCGCCGCGAGACGGGAGCCACGCTGACCTGGCACACGTTCAATGGCACCGACGCTTTGCCCATTCTCGAGCGTGTCGAGCGGGGTGAGGCGGACGTCGCCATAGTGGATTCGGTTGAATTCCGCATCCAGCGCAATCTGCTGCCACAACTGAAGGTCGCATTCGACCTGGCGACAGAGCAGCAGATGGTCTGGTATCTATCTCCGGCTAACGACAACCGAAGGTTGAATCGTTACCTGAGCAGCTTCTTCAATCGCCTCGAGTCGGATGGTAGGCTCGAAAAATTGCGTCGAGCCTACTTTGGCCACGTCGACAGTCTCGATCGTGTCGGCTCCCAGACTTTTATCACTAACATGCGCGATACGCTGCCGACCTATCGCCCGCACATTGAGCGCGTCGCGCGTGAACACCAACTCGACTGGGCGCTCCTCGCAGCCATCTCCTACCAGGAATCGCACTGGAATCCAGGAGCCGTTTCCTACACCGGCGTGCGGGGAATGATGATGCTGACGCTACCCACCGCCGAGGAGCTTGGCATTGACGATCGCGAGGATCTGATGCAAAGCCTGCGCGGCGGCGCCCGCTACTTCAAGGACCTGCTGCGGCGTCTGCCGGACGGAATTGACGATCCCGACCGCACATGGATGGCACTCGCCGCCTACAATATCGGCATGGGGCACCTGGAAGATGCGCGTGTCCTCACCCAGCGCCACGGTGGCGACCCCGACCTGTGGGCAGATGTCATGCAGCACTTACCGCAGCTCGAGCACAGCGAGCACTATGAGACGCTCAAGCATGGCTACGCACGCGGGCGCGAGGCGGTCCGCTACGTGCAGAACATACGGCACTATTACAATGTGCTGCAGTGGCGCTTTATCGCCAGAAGCCGTCCCGCACCGCCGCTGGAGATAGACCCCCTGGTTCCACAGGCGTTGCGCCAGCTCAAGCTCCTGGGCCTGTAGGCAGGCGCTAAGACCAGGCTACCCTGTGCCTCCGCCCGGGCTATCCGGACGGTGCTCGCCGCGCGCGAAAAAACCTGCGCAACAATTCGGCGCTCTCGGCGGCGAGCGTACCCTCGCGCCACGCCAGGCGATGGTTGTAGAAGTTCGAGTCGAGAAGCTGCGCGGCACTGCAGACAGCCCCTGCTCTCGGTTCCCGGGCCGCGAAAACCAGTGTCTCGATGCGTGCGTGAATCAAGGCTCCTATACACATGGTACAGGGCTCGAGCGTCACGTACAGCGTCGTGCCGGGAAGACGATAGTTGCCGGCGCGCCGGGCTGCATCACGCAAAGCGACAATTTCCGCATGTGCCGTGGGGTCAGCGGCTCCCACCACCCGGTTCCAGCCCGTACCGACCACTTCTCCCCGGCTGGTGAGAACGGCGCCGACGGGCACCTCGCCGCTATCGCCGGCACGCTGTGCCTGGCTCAGTGCCTGGCGCATGAATATGGCGTCGGTTTCAGTGTTCATTGCGGCAATCGTGACGCCTGCGCGGATATAAGTCACGCTCAGAGTTTCCCTCGCGTCAGTAGACAATCCCGCGGATGGCAAAAAATAGCGCTGATCTCTTGACCTCTGTCAACTTCTTTTGCCGTTTCACAATGTAGATTTTTGCAGACAGTGGAGGAAGGCTGAAGACGAGAGGAACTGCTCATGCGTATCGCATTTGTTCATCCGAATTACCGCTCTGGCGGTGCAGAAATAGCGGGCAGCTGGCCACCGGCCTGGGTTGCCTATCTGGCGGGGCACCTGCGCAAGGCGGGTTTTGACGATATTCATTTTATCGATGCCATGACCCACAACCTGCCGGAAGATGAGGTGGTGAGGCGCCTTGTTGAGCTGGAGCCCGACGTGATCGGCACAACCGCAATCACGCCATCAATCTACATGGCCGAGCGCTTGCTGGAACTGGCGCGAGAGCACGTTCCCCAGGCACTGCGGGTTCTAGGCGGCATCCACGCCACATTCATGTACAAGCAGGTTCTTTCCGAGGCGCCCTGGGTGGATGTGATCGTGCGCGGCGAAGGCGAGGAAATATTCTCCACACTCATACAGACCGTCAACCGCGGCGAATACCTGCAGAACCGAGAGCAGATTCACGGCATCGCCTACCGCGATGGCAACGAGATCGTAGCCACCCCCGCGGCAGCGACCATCGAGGATCTGGACACGCTGGATCCGGACTGGTCTCTGCTCGAATGGGACGAATATCGCTATATTCCGCTGAACACGAAAGTTGCCATCCCCAACATGGCCCGCGGGTGCCCCTTCACCTGCTCGTTCTGCTCGCAGTGGAAGTTCTGGCGCGATTACCGCGTGCGCG
>CAYFVJ010000061.1:0-12838 GCA_964346555.1 uncultured Alteromonadaceae bacterium
GAGCGCGGGCGCGTGGTCACCGCGGGCGACCTTTCCGTTCCCCAACAACCGGGGCTCTGGGCACTCGGCGACTGCGCGCTCGTCCCGAACGCCAGGGACGGGCAGGCGAGTCCGCCAACGGCGCAATTCGCCGAGCGGCAGGCTCGACTCCTGGCGCACAATATCGCCAGCGACGTCGCGGGCAAAGACACCCTGCCCTTCAGCTATCGCCCGCGGGGCCAGCTGGCAGCGATCGGACATCGACGGGCGGTGGTGCAGTTGCCCGGTTTCACCGTGGCGGGGCTGCCCGCCTGGTTGCTCTGGCGGGCCTTTTACCTGCTGCGCATTCCCACCCTAGCACGCAAGGCGCGACTCTTTCTGGAGTGGTCATGGTCCATGCTGTTTCCGCCGGATATCGCTCATATGAACCTCGACCAACACAGTGTCAGCGACGAAGCCTCGGCGCAAACTCGCAAGGCAGACTAGCTTGGCTTTTAGTACTGATTGGTCCATAATCATTTCGCGACGGCATTTTCTTGCATGACGACAGCGTTGTAGCAGAGCGTTGTAACAAGCCGTCCCCGGTTGCATCAAAGAACCGGTTGGCAGGCAAACGACCCGGCGGGAACGCCGGGAGAGGCCGGGCCGACACCGATGATCGCAACGACGCTATCACTTCCGACAAAGAGGTTTTTATCATGGCTCAATCCAAGACATCCCGCGCACTCATCCTTGGCACCGCGCTGCTCGGCGCGTCCGCGGCCCAGTTCGCGGCAGCCGACAGCAATCCTTTCGGCGCCACGCAACTCCCCGGGGGCTACGACCTGCGCTCCATGCAGAGCGAGGGCAAGTGCGGGGAAGGCAAGTGCGGCGGCGACAAAGGCGCAAAGACCAGCGAAGGCAAGTGCGGTGAAGGCAAATGCGGCGGCGAAGCCGGCGAAAAGACCGCCGAAGGCAAGTGCGGTGAGGGCAAGTGCGGCGGCGCCTGATGGCGAAGCAACACGCGTCAAAACTGCGCGGGGCCGGCCTCGGATTGAGGCGGGCCCTGCTCGACGACCTGCTCGCCGCTCCGGCGGGCAGCGTCGACTTTCTCGAACTGGCCCCGGAGAACTGGCTCGGGGTCGGCGGCCGCCTCGGTCGCCGCTTCGCGGAGCTGGCAGAGCGCTACCCCCTTGTTTTTCACGGCCTGTCCCTGAATATCGGTGGCCAGGCGCCCCTCGACGGGGACCTGCTCACGGGGATCAGCGAGCTCATGGACAGGCACGATGTGCCTGTATACAGCGAGCACCTGAGCTACTGCGGCGACGAGGGACACCTCTACGAGCTCTTCCCGCTCCCGTTTACGCAAGAAGCCGTGGATCATGTCGCATCCCGAATTCACCGGGTGCAGGACGCGCTGAATCGCCCGCTTGTGCTGGAAAACGCGTCCTACTACCTGCAGGCCGACCCCCACGCGGAGTTTGACGAGGCCGGCTTTATCCGGGCCGTGGTCGAGGCTTCGGGCTGCGAGTTGCTCCTCGACGTCAACAACGTGTACGTCAACAGCGTCAACCACGGCTACGACCCCGTCAGCTTCCTCGACGCGCTGCCCCTGGATCGGGTGCGCTATCTGCACGTGGCGGGGCATTACGACGAAGCACCGGGACTCAAGATCGATACTCACGGCGCCGATGTGCCGGACCCGGTCTGGGCGCTGCTGGGCACCGTTTACGACCGGCTGGGCCCGGTACCGACGCTGCTCGAACGGGACTTCAACTTTCCCCCGCTGGCCAGCCTATTCGCCGAAACGGAGCGCGTAAGGGGCCTGCAGGCGAGCCGGGGCAGCGTTTCACCCGGGTGGCGCCGGGCATCATGAGTCAGCGGCTAGTTCACAGCCAGAATGCTTTTACCCGGGGGATGCGCACGCCCGGGCAGCAGGCGGTCCCCTCCGGCCTCGATGGCGAACGCTACGCGGTCTACCGCGACCTGGTCTACCGCAATCTCGACGGGCTGCTCGCGGGTGGCTTCCCGGTTCTCAAGGCCACGCTGGCGGCGGAGCAATGGAGCGACCTGGTGCGTGAATTCCTAGCCGACTACCGGGCAAGTACCCCGCTGTTCCTGGAGCTGGGGCGGGAATTCCTGGCCTTCCTGGACAGCCGGGAGGAGCGGGGCTGGGAGCCGGGCTGGCTGTACGAGCTAGCCCACTACGAACGGGTCGAGCTCGACCTGGCCATCGCGCCGGACGAGCCTCCCCCGCTACCTGCAGACCCACCGCCTGCCACGGCCGCCCCCCGGCTTTCGCCCCTGGCGCGATTGCTCTGCTACGAGTATCCGGTTCATCGCATCGGGCCGGACAACGATCCGGCACCGGAGAGCACATTTCTTCTCGTGTACCGGGACGAAGGCGACGACGTGCAGTTCATGACCCTGATGCCGGCAACGGCTCAGCTGCTGGCACTGGTCGAGGCAGACTGCGGGCGCTCGAGTCAGGCTTTGCTGCAGGCGCTGGCTGACGCGCTCGCCCTGCCACTGGAACAGGTGGAGGCCCACGGCCTCGATCAGCTGAGGGAGTTCGCGCAGCGCGGTGTGGTCTATTACGCCTGAGCGCCGCCGGCCCCGTCCGCGTCCGCACGGCCCACGGGGCTTCGTCGCGGCGACGGTTATCCTCATGAGCCTGCTGATCGCTGCGCGCGGTATGGGTGCCACGCTCCAGTGGCACTGGGAAGACCCGTTCACGGCCGCGGAGCGGGCCAAGTTAAAGCATTGGGTCACGGAAACCTACCGGGCCCTGGAGCGGCTGACCGCCCCCCTGCCTTTCCCGGTGCACCTGCACATGCACCGCCTGCCCGGTCGCGGCGAGCCCGTGCCCTGGGCCAACACCAGGCGCGGAGAAGACCAGGGCGTCGATTTCTACGTCGATCCGGCCTGGCCGCTCGACGCTTTCCTGAAGGACTGGACCGCGGCACATGAACTGAGTCACCTGCTGCTGCCCTACCTCGGCAGCCGGCACAGCTGGTTCGCGGAGGGCTTCGCCAGCTACCTGCAGTATCAGGTGCTCGCGGAACTCGGCGTTCTGGGGCACCGGGAGATCCACGGCGCCTACCGCGAGCGCGTCGAGCACGCAGCATCGGCTTATCCCGCTTACGACCTCGGCGAGCGCTCCTTCATCGAGGCATCCACACGGCTGCGCAGACAACGCGCCTACCCGGTCTACTACTGGGGAGGCGCGGTGTACTTCATGGCGATCGACGCAGAGCTGCAGGCGGGGTCCGCGCCCTCTCTTGTAGCGCTGCTCGCTCGCTATAGCGATTGCTGCCGCCTGAGGAATGATGATTTCCCCGCGCTGCTGGCGGCGCTCGATCGCCTCTCGGGGACAACCCTGTTCACGGCACGATTCAAGGCGCTGCAGAAAGGCCGCGGTTTTCCGGCTTATGAGAAGGCCCTGCAGGCGCTGAGCGCTGGCAACTTCCCGGCGCCGGCGGAAACGGCCCGTAACAAAACGGCCAGCAAGACATCCAAAAACTCGTCGTCACCGCAGGAGCAATAGGTTATGAGAATTATCCGAGCTGTTACCAACACCCTGTCCCTTGTCACCCTGTCATGGCTGCTTGCGGCTGGGGCTCAGGCGAGCGTGACCCGCGAGCCCTTCAGCGAAGAACGCTTTTCGGCCCTGCAGGCGCAGGACGCCCTGGTACTGGTCGATGTCTGGGCGCGCTGGTGCCCGACCTGCGCCGCGCAAAAGGAAGTGCTCGATAACTATGCGGCGGAGCGTCCCGACAGCCAGCTGCGGATTCTGGTGGTCGACTTCGACGAGCAGAAAGAGTGGGTTCGCCATTTCCGGGCGCCGCGCCAATCCACGCTGCTCTTATACCGGGGCGAACAGCAGCTCTGGTTCAGCGTGGCCGAGACGAATGCAGACAAGCTGTTTCAGACCCTCGATAGCGCAGCGCAGTGAGCGGCATTGAAGTAACAGCCTTTCCCCTGGCTTTCGCCGCAGGGATTCTCGGGATTCTTTCGCCCTGCGTCTGGCCGCTGGTGCCGGTCGTCATGAGCAGTGCCTCCGGCGGCACGCTGCGGGCACCGCTCGCCCTGGCGTCGGGGTTGAGCCTCTCCTTTGCCCTGGCGGGGACGGTGCTGACCTTTGTCCTGCTGAATCTCGGCCTGGGGCTGGAGAGCCTCCGGGTCGTCGCCGCGGTGCTGCTGATTTTCGTGGGTATCACCCTCGTCTCCCGGCGGGCCGGGGATGCCGTCGCCGCCACCCTGTCGCGGGTGCTGCCGTCGACCGGCACGGAGCGCTTCGATGCGTCCAACCCCGCAGCGCAGTTTCTGGTCGGAGCAACGGTGGGCCTCGTCTGGCTCCCCTGCGTCGGACCGACTCTGGGCGCGGCCATTGCCCTTGCCTCCCTGGGACGGGAGATGGTCGCCGCCTTCTTCGTCATGCTCGCCTTTGGCGCCGGGACGGCGCTGGCACTGCTGATAGCGGCATTCGGGTCGACGGAGGTTCTGCGGCGCCTGCGGCCCGATATCCTCGCCAGCGCATCCCGCGGCAAGGCGCTCCTGGGTACGGTGCTTCTGGTGCTCGGCCTGCTCGTCCTGACCGGGTGGGATAAAAGGCTGGAAGCCTGGTCACTTACCTGGCTGCCGTCATGGGCCATCACCCTTTGAGACCACCGGGCGTAAAAGAAGCTGGCCATGAGCCGATCGTGCGTCAGGGCGCGAGACTGCTGTTATTGCTCCTTGCGATCTCGCTGTCCAGCTGCGCAACCACCGGCCCCGACCCCCTGGAACCGGTCAATCGGCAGATCTTCGCCTTCAACGACGCCGTCGACGGCGCCGTTTTCAAGCCCCTGGCGCAGGGCTATGTGGCCGTACTTCCAGGACCGGTGCGCAGTGGCGTCCACAATGTTTTCACCAACCTGCGCACGCCCACTACCATGATAAACCAGTTTCTCCAGGGAAAGCCCCGCGAGGGTGGGCGTGCCGCCGGCCGCTTCCTGATCAATACGACCGTGGGGCTGCTGGGTATTTTTGACGTGGCGACGGGCTGGGGGTTCGCTGCGGACCGTGAAGATTTCGGTCAGACGCTGGCTGCCTGGGGTGTACCGCCGGGCCCCTTTCTGATGGTCCCCTTCCTCGGCCCGACCAATGCTCGCGACGGCGTGGGAACGTTTGCCGGCCTGTACACCTATCCGCCCACCTACGCCGATGACGATCTGGTCTGGTGGCTGTACGGGATCGACCTGCTACAAACGCGCGCCGAGCTGCTGCAGGCGGAAAAGATGCTCTCCGGGGACCGTTACCTGTTTGTCCGCGATGCCTATCTGCAGCGGCGCGACGCGCTGATTCGCGATGGGGAAGCGCCGGCCAGGGATCCCTTCCTCGATGACTGAATTCGATCCGCCGTCGGACAAGGAGCGGCCCGTTGCGAAGACGCCTGCGGGCAGGCCGCGCGGCGTTGCCATGCTCGCCAGCTTCATGGCGGGCCGCTACCGGGAATGCCTGGATTACCCGCTGCTGATTCTGCTGGCGATCACAGCCCTCTGCGTCCTCGCTTTTACGCAGCTCGAGGGTTTCCGCTTCGATGCATCCGAGGACTCGCTCGTGGCCGAGGGCGACCCGGAGCTCGCCTACTATCAGGAGGTCAGCGGAGATTTCGGCGGTCAGGGCTTCCTGATCATGACTTACCAGCCGCGAACGGGCGAACTTTTCACGGCGCCGGTCCTCGCTGAGCTGGCGGCACTGGTCGAACGCCTTGAGGCCGTGGACGGCGTCAGTTCGGTGGACTCGCTGCTCGATGCACCGCTGCTCCAGAGCCCGCCGATTCCGCTGAAGGATCTGGCGACGGACTATCGGACGCTGCAATCGGCGAACGTCGATTACGCGCTCGCCCGCGAAGAGCTGACGACAAGTCCGGTGTTTCGCAACCTGCTGATCTCGCCGGACGCCGATGTCACGGCGCTGCGAATCAACCTGACCCGGGATGACGCACTGCGGGCTCTCGACGAGCGGCGCGCGGCCCTTCGTGCGCTGGATGACCCTGACGCGAACACCCGGGAGACGCTCCGGTCCGTGGAACGGGCGTATCAGGTCAGGCGAGCAGAGAGCCTCGAGCGCCGTGATCGGCTGCTGGCGGAAGTGCGCGCCATCCGCGCCGACCTCGATGCAGGCGTGACCACGCATCTCGGCGGCGTCCCGATGATCGCCGCCGATATGGTGGACTACGTTCGTCAGGACGTCGCGACTTTCGGTGCCCTCGTGATCGCTCTGGTCGTCGTCATGCTGTTCGTCATATTCCGGCGCCTGCGATGGGTAGTGGTCCCCCTTGCAAGCACCGGTGTCACGTTGCTGCTCACAATCGGCGTGCTGGGCTTCCTCCGCCAACCGACCACAGTGGTATCCTCGAATTTCGTGGCGCTGCTGGTAATCGTCACCATTGCTTTCAGCATCCACCTGATCTCCCGCTATCGCGAGCTCCGGGTCGAGAAGCCCGAACAACGTCAGGTCGAACTGGTGTTCGAGACCATGCGCGATAAGCTCGCGCCCTGTTTTTACACGGCGGTCACCACCATCGTCGCCTTCGCGTCCCTGATAACCAGCGACATCGTCCCCGTGCGGGATTTCGGCTGGATCATGAGCATCGGCATCTTCATCGCCTTCTTCGTCAGCTACAGCTTTTTCGCTGCCGTGCTACTCCTGCTGCCGAAGGGCCCAGCGAGCACGACGTTGCACCACGAGCCCGCGCTGACGCGCTTCCTGGGCGACCTCGCGATCCGGCGCACCGGCTGGATGCTCGCGCTGATGCTCGTTTCGGCAACACTTGCCGCAGTCGGCATCCGGCAACTCAGTCTCGAAAACCGCTTTGTGGACTACTTTCGGGAAAGCACGGAAATCCACCAGGGCCTCGCTTTCATTGACCGCCATCTCGGCGGCACGGTTCCCATGGATATCATCCTCCGCTTTGATGCCTTCGAGGGGGATTCCCTCGACGCGGAGAGCGACTTTTTTACCGAAGCAGAAGACCCCTATCCAGAGCGTTACTGGTTCACGCCGACAAAAATCGCCTACCTTGAGGACTTTCACGGATTCCTGGAGGCCCAGGCGCCGATTGGCAAAGTGCTCTCCCTGTACAGCCTCGAAGCGGTGGCCCGCCAGTTCAACGATGGCGCTGCGCTGGGCGCGGTCGAACTCGCGGCAGCACTCGGGGCCATGCCTGCAGAGCTCCGCACAGAACTCATCGAGCCGTACGCCACGCCCGAGAGCGGGCGCATGCGCATAGCTTTGCGACTGCATGAGGTGGATGCCAGCTACCAGCTCGATACCCTCATTGCCGATATCGAAACTTTCGCAGAAGAGGAGCTCGGTATTGCCCCCGATCGAATTCACGTCACGGGCATGGCAACCCTGTTCAACGGCATGCTGCGACACTTGTTCAGCTCCCAGACATCCACGCTCGCGTTCGTTATTTTTGCCACTCTGCTGATGTTCCTGCTGCTTCTGCGATCACCGATGCTGGCGGTGATCGGTCTCGCGCCCAATCTCCTCGCCGCCGCGACCGCCCTCGGCTTCATGGGCTTTGCCGGCATTCCCGTCGACATCATGACCGTGACAATCGCCGCGATCATCATCGGCATCGGGGTCGACGATGCCATCCACTATCTGCACCGCTTCCAGCTGGAGTACGCCCGGAGTGACACCGTCAGGGCAGCTGTTCGCAACAGTCATCGGAGCATCGGCAACGCGATTTACTACACCTCTATCACCGTGGTGATCGGTTTTTCGGTGCTGGCTTTCTCAAACTTCATGCCCACCGTGTATTTCGGACTCATGACCGCACTGGCCATGCTGCTGGCGCTGGCTGCAAATCTTGTTCTGCTGCCCAGCCTGCTGGTGTTCGCCTATCGGAAGCGCGACCGCAAAACAGACAATACACCGGCGACAGTATCAACCCGAGGGAGGTGAATTTCATGACCACACTGGCCAGCCACCTGAGACGACTTGCGCTCGCCCTGCTGATCGTCGCCGCTGCCCCGGCAAACACACAGTCGCAGACTGACGAGGGCAATCCCGCGGAGCTCATCAGGGCTTCGACCGACCGGGTGCTCGAACTGCTCGCCGAGGCGCAGGGTGCCGAGGCATCGGCAGACACCGCCCGTCGTCTCGCCGCACAGCTGGAGGAGGCGCTGGTACCCGTGGTCGACTTTCCCGGGATCGCCCGCGCCGTCATGGGCAAGCACCGCTCGAAAGCCACCCGGGGACAGCAGCTTGCGTTTGCCGAGGTGTTTCGAACCAGCCTTATTTCCCTGTACACGCGCACGTTCCGGGCCTTCGAAGTAGAAGAGGCCCGGGTGCAACCCCTGCCACCGGATTTCGATGCAGCGTCGGACCGCACGTCCGTGGCAATGCAGGTCACGACGGCTGATGGTGACAACTACGACTTAGCCTATTCCATGCGCCGCGACGATGACGGCGCCTGGGTTGTGCGGAACATCATCGTCGATGGCATCAACCTGGGGCTCACCTACCTGAACCAGTTCGACGGCGCCATGGCGCGGCATGGCTCCATCGATGCGGTCATTGATCGCTGGTCTGAGGAGATGCGCGAGCAGGATCCGGCTCCGGGGGCGGCGTGATCCCTGAGGCACTCGGCAACGCGCTGCTCCTGTTTGCATTTACCTTCGGCGGCATGATCGTTGCGCGGGCGCTGCGTCTGGAACTGACGCTCGCCTGTCTGCTGACCGGTCTTGTCGCCGGACAGCTCCTTGCGCCGCTGGGGCTGGACACCGGTGTGCGTGCCCACAACGTCGATGATCTGGTGTTCTTTCTGCTGCTGCCGCCGCTGCTATTCCAGGCAGCGTGGCATTTGCAGGTTGCGACGCTGCGTCGCTGGGCGGTCCCGATCACACTTCTTTCCACTCTGGGCGTCGGGATCGGCGCGCTGGTTACCGCGGCTCTGCTGTTTTTCACTATCGACCACCCGGGGTTTCCCTGGGTCGCAGCCCTGCTCGCCGGCGCCATGCTCGCCGCCATCGACCCGGTCGCCGTCGTGACGCGCCTTCATGCGGCCCGGGCATCTGAGGACGTGACCACGTTGATCGAGGGAGAGAGCCTCCTCAACGATGCCACGGCGGCCATTCTCTTCGGTGTGGTCTTCGCGATGGCGCTGGGGGCGCAGGAGGCCCCGAGCGCGTTCAGTGTGGGGGAACTGGTGCTGCGTCATCTCGTGCTGGCGCCGATCTTTGGCTGCGCGCTGGCCTTCGGCACCTTTATCGCCATCCGCTACCTGGACAGTACCAGCGCCACACAGGGTCTGCTCTTGTTCTCGGCATTCCTGAGTTTCTTCCTTGCCGAAGAAATTCTGCACGTTTCCGGCATTATCGCGGTCGTTGTGACCGGTCTGACGCTGCGCACCTTTTTTTCCAGGGCGGGCGCACCGCCCCCGGCGGCAATCGCTGTGACCTGGGACTGGGTCGGCCAGACCTGGACGGCGCTGACCTACGTACTGCTGGGCCTGGTCGTCGTCCCCGGCATGTTCCTCGATCAGTGGTTCGCGGCACTGGTGGCAATCCCGATAGCGCTTTTCAGCCGTGCTGTGGCCGTCTTCGCTGCGCTTTCCCCCCCGGGTTCGGCCGAGGTCTCGCTGCCCTGGCGGGCACTGCTCGTCTGGGGTGGGCTCCGGGGCGCCATCGCGATCGCGCTGGTGCTCGCCCTGCCGACGGAGCTCCCCTATTGGTACACCCTGCAGGCGATGGTGTTCAGCGTGGTGCTTTTCAGCAGCCTGGTACAGGGCACGACGACCGGACCGCTCCTGCGACGCCTGGGTCTCGCCGCTCAGTCCCGGCGATGAATCAGAGGCAGCGGCCCGGCGCGGGCCGGGGCAGCAACCCGGGACCGGTTTTAGCGGTTTTCGTCGGCACCCTCGGTCGGCAGAGATGTCGGCAGGAACCCGGCCTTGCGCGCAAAGTCGCGGTAGGGTGAGACGCTGTGAACCTGCTCCTCATGACTGGCGCGTGATTCCGCCAGCCTTGTTTCATCCGGTTCGATTCCGCAGCCCTCCACAATGCGGTTCATCAGGTTGAACAGGCCACAGATGCTGATGGCGTCAAACAGTGCCTGTTCGCTCACGCCAGTCGCTAGCACGGCGCGAGCGTCCGCGTCAGTGATTTTCGCCGGCGACAGGGTGAGCTTGCGCAGATAAACGAGTACCGCTGTGAGCTGGGGGTCAGTTCCGGAGTCTTCGGGCTCTTCCAGCAGCGCAGCCAGCTCCTCTTCCGGCATGCCGTGGACTTCGGCGATGACCGTGTGGGATGCGTGGCAGAAACTGCAGGCATTCAGCGCAGACACATAAGCCGCCATCGCCTCACGTTCACCAACGGACCAGTCCGAAGGGCCGCGGAGCAGCGCGTCGTGGTATTCGGTCAGCGCCCAGACACCGCGCCCGAAATCCCTGAAGACATCGAGGAGATGCGCCTTTTCAGGAAGCGAAGGTAAGCGAGCCATCGGGTGATTCCTCTCCGCTGTGTGTTGATCGATTCTCGAGCCATCGGGTCCGGGGACCCCACGGCTGCCGCCCCCTTTCGCCAGCTGCATCGGCTGCCTGCCTGCCCAGCAACTCGAGGAGCGCGTCCAGTGTCATGGGCCTGCCGAGGAAAAAGCCCTGCAGCAGGTCGGCGCCGAGGTGCTGAACGACGGTCAATTCAGCCTCTTCTTCTATGCCCTCGGCGACAGTCTCCAGCCCATGCGCCCGCGCCAGCGCAACGATGGCTCTCACCGACGATTGCTTTCTTTCATCGTCATCCATGCCGGTCACAAAGCTGCGGTCGATTTTCAATCTCGCCACGGGCAGTCGATGCAGATAGCTCAATGATGAGTAACCCGTGCCAAAGTCGTCGATAGCGAGATCAATCCCGAGCGCCCGCAAGCCCTGCAGGTTTCGCTCACTCTCGGGCGTCGGGGTCAAGGTAGCCGATTCGGTGATCTCGAATTCCAGCTGCGAGGGCGGAAGCCGGCAGCGGTCCATGCTTTCTTTTACCGTCTCGAGGAGCAGCCCGAAATTGAGCTGCCGGGTCGAGAGATTGATCGCAATCCGCGGCGGCCCGGGGATATGCTGCCAGGCGCGCGCTGCACTGCAAGCCTCCGCGATCACCCAGTCGCCCAACTCGATAATCTGCTGATCTTCTTCGGCGATGGCGATGAACTCCGCGGGCGACACCGCCCCCAGGTCCGGGCTCTGCCAGCGGACGAGCGCCTCCACACCCAGAATCTCCCCCGTCCTCGCGTCGAGCTGAGGCTGGTAGAGCAGATAGAGCTCCCCGTTGGCAACGGCTGCAGCGAGTGCACGCTTCAGTTGTCTTCGCCGCCTCGCCATGGCTGCGATTTTTTCATCGAAGAACACCGCCTGGCTGCCGCCGCGCTGCTCGGCCAGGCGCAAGGCGACGTCGGCATCGATCAGCGCCAGGTCTGCCGGGGTTGCAGCCGACACCGAATCGTCTCCCGCGCGCTTCAAAGGAGCTATACCAACGCTGACCGTCAGCCGGTAGCCATAGCTCGCAGCAGAGAGCGGCGTTTCAAAGGGCGCCAATAGGCTCGCGACTGTCCCGGCACGGGGCAGGCCCCGCTCGGCGAACACCAGCGCGAACAGGTTTCCATCGATGCTGTAAAGGACACCGGGCGCCTCGCCATCCGTCCGGGAGGCATCGAGCAGTCGCTCTACCGACTCCTGGATGACGGCGTCGCCAAGGGTCATGCCACCCCGGGCAACAATATCCTGCAGCCGGTCCAGCTTAACCAGGGCGACGGCGTGTGGCGCCTCGGCGCCTTGCGCCAGGTGACGGGCAGCATCGGCGTAGAAGGCCCGTCGGTTGCGGAGGCCTGTGGTGGCGTCGTGCAGCGCCCGGTAATCCAGCCTTGCGATGGCGCTTACCCGGCTTCTGTTGACCCAGAGAAGCGTTAAAGCCGAAGCGAAGGAAGCCAGCAGAGCCGCCGACAGTAGCTTCAGGGTCAGCGAGAGTTCTACCAGCGACTGCTCTGCGGTAGCGCTTGTGCGGTTGCTGATCCACCGACCCAGGGCCTGACTCTGCCGGTTGAGTGCAGTCGTCAAGGGGTCCAGGCTCTCGAGCACCTCGCGGGCGCGATCCCAGTCGATAGGGGTGGCGCGCATGACCGTATCGAATCGGGAACCGAGCTGACGCAGCTGATCAATACTGTTCTCGATGCTGGGCAGCGCCGGCGCATTGGGCGCCTTCGAGGCGAGGTCGCGGTAGCGTTTCACAAGCGCTGTGCAATTGTCGTCGAATTCGGTCTTGAAAACAGCCGCATCCGCCGTGAGGTAGTACTCGTAAATAATCGACTGTGCGCGGAGCAGCAGTAAGTCGAGGGACTGTATGTCCCGCAAGAGCGGAAGCTCTATGTTGGAGAGCCGGATAACATTCTCACGGCTTTGCTTGAAGGTCAGCTGCGTGAACGTCGCGACTGCGACCAGAATGCCCGCTATCAGTAGGGAGAGCAGCCAGCCTCGCTGCCATCGCAGCAGCGAGGGAGGTGCGGGTTGTGCTTCATCCGAAAAAGCCGTCACGAGACCATCATCAGACGGCCGGCATTGATTCAGGACTTGAGGACCCCACGGACCGTCGCGGAGCGCGCCGCCGCTCCGCGCTCATCGGCGAATGCGTCGCAGAATATGGCGTGTTCATCTGGAATCTTCCCGGTGTCTCCTGTCCTGTGACTTCGATGCCCGGGTCGGCGTTTTGTTACGCGCTGCTGTGCACGGCATTTCCAAGCCGCAGGCCTTCTGCGGCCGAACGTGCCAGCGCGCGCAACTCCCTGCGCGGCAGACCCGCCTTCGCCAGGGTCTGCATGCCGGACATGGCCATCACCGCCTGCC
>CAYFVJ010000062.1:0-1269 GCA_964346555.1 uncultured Alteromonadaceae bacterium
GTGCCCAGACCCCCGGTTGTTGGGGAACGGAAAGGTCGCCCGCGGTGACCACGCGCCCGCGCTCGGTGGGCAGGTTCAGGCCTTTAACGAGCGGCTGCGGCGCCGTCCCGATCGTGGTGATGACGGTGGCGGCAGACAGGCTGCTGCCGCTGGCCAGGGTGGCGCCGTCCTCTGACAGCTCGACGGCCCGCTCGCCAAGCCGCACCGCTATGCCGCGTTGGCGAAAGCTGCGTTCTGCGTTCGCGCCCAGTTTTGCCGACAGTTCGGGGAGCAGGCGTTCCCCGGCATGGATGATGGTGACTTCGCAGTCGTTTTCTGTCACGTTTTTGTAGTAGCGGACTGATGCGCACAGGAGATCCTGCAGGGCGCCTGCCACCTCCACGCCGCTGAAGCCGCCACCGACCACCAGGAAGCGCAGCAGCCAGGCGCGAATGTCGGCGTCGGGTTCAATGGTCGCCTGCTCGAGCCGCGCCACAATTCGATTACGCAAACGCAGCGCGTCGCCGACGGAGGCGAGGGGATAGCCAAAACTTTCCATGCCCCCGATGAGGTCCCAGCGGGGGCGCTGTCCGCAGGCCAAGACCAGGTGATCGTAGCGCAGTGTGCCCTCGGTGCGACCGCGGTAATGCACCTGTTTCTGCTCGAGATCGACACTTTCGACGTGCACCATGCGCACGCGCACCCGTTTGGTCAGAAGCCTCAGGGGTGCCAGGACACTGCCGGGCAGGATCGTCGCGCCGACGACCTCCGGCAGCAGTGGCTTGTAGGTCAGGTAATTGTCTTCGCTGAGCAGGTAGATTTCCCATTCGGGACCGAGGCGCCTTTCAACGCTCGCGGCGAGGTTGGCGCCGGCAAAGCCGCCCCCGAGAATGACCAGGTGTTTTTTCGTGGAGCGTTCGCTCGCGGGTGCTGTCACGGGCATGTCGCCGGAGCTGGCGGGCAAGTTGCGGCAACCTGCGAGCTTCGCCGCATAGTGATCGGTCGGGGGCCGCTCCCCGCGCGATCGGCAAAAGCCGGCCAACGCAAATTGCCGTCGTCTGCACAGTTAGTTGCGTGGTGTGCCGGGGAAATCCGGCGCCAAAGTGCCATGCGCAGCGGCCTCCCGCCGGAGTGGATGCTGTTGCCTTACAACCGTCGACATTTTAAAACTGACCGGTACACTATTTCAAGCGCGTGTGCGCTTGGCAGCCAGAGCAGCGTTCAGAGGAGTCCATGATCCGTCGTCATCGCATCTTTGCGGCGCTGATGCCAGTTGCCCTTCTGCCTGCC
>CAYFVJ010000062.1:1369-5244 GCA_964346555.1 uncultured Alteromonadaceae bacterium
GGCCGTCTCTATGAAACTCGCGGCGGGGAGGCATCGCCGCCGCCGCTCGTCCTGATCCCCGGCGCGCTTGGCTCGCGTCTTTCAGATCCGAAGACGGGCCGGGAAGTCTGGCCGGGGCCACTGGCACGGGTTGTCTTCTCCGACTATCGGGAACTCGAGCTGCAGATCGACCCGCAATCCCTGGAACCGAAACCGAGTCCCCTGGTGGTCTCGGGACTGACGGACCACGCGGCCGGACAGGATTATTACGGCGCCATACAGCGGGTCCTCGAAGAGGCGGGCGGCTATCAGCGTGGCGAGCCCGGTACCCCGCCCTCGCCGGGTGGCCGCCATTACTACGTTTTCGCCTATGACTGGCGCCAGGGCAGCGTGCACAACGTGCGACGGCTGCACCGTTTTCTCGCCCGGTTGCGCCGTGACTACGGTGATCCTGCGCTCCGGGTCGATGTTGTCGCGCACAGCATGGGGGGCTTGCTGGCACGCTACTATGCGCGCTACGGAACCCGCGATGTCCTCGATGACAACGATTTCCCGGTCACCGGTGCGGGCGCACGCTACCTGCGGCGCCTGGTGCTCCTCGGAACCCCCAACCTCGGCTCCGTCCAGGCCGTTCGCACGCTCATGGAAGGCTACCCGGTGGGGTTGCGAAGCATGCCGCCGGAGGTCGTCGCAACCTTTCCCAGCACCTATCAGCTGTTGCCTCACCCCATCAACACCTGGCTGGTAACGGCAGACGGCGTCGAGCTGGAGCGGGACCTGTTCTCAGCCCGGTTCTGGCGCCGTTTTCAGCTGTCCATCTACGACCCGGCGGTGCAGCGGCGACTGCAACAGGCGGGGCAGGCGCCGGCGCGATCCGTGCGCGAGGCGTATTTCAACCGGCAGATAGAGCGGGCCCGACGCTTCGTATGGTCCCTGACCGTGCCGGCGCCGGAAAGCGCTGTGCGCATTATCACCTTCGGCGGCGACTGTCGCTTGACGCCGTCGCGGATCGTTGTCGAGGAGGTCAACGGGGTGAGCACGCTGCGCCTGAAGCCGGAAGAGGTGCGTCAACCGGTCGCGGGTATCGACTACGAGCGGCTGATGCTCGAGCCCGGTGACGGCGTCGTGACCAAGGCGTCGCTTCTGGCGCGCCAGGCACTGGACCCCGCGATCGAGCGCCACCGCTATATTTTCTTCCCGCTGAAATACGCGTTTTTTCTCTGTGAAAACCACGGGCAGCTCACGGGTAACGTCCATTTCCAGGACAATCTTCTGCACGCCATCCTGTCTGCCGACAGCAGCGAAATGGGGCCGGAGGCAGGTGTGGATTCACCCTGAAAGACTTCCTCCGATCGGCGGCGTCTGGTCCGATCAGAAGCGCGTCGCCCGGTGTTGCTGTGCGGCTGTCAGAAGCGCATCAGCTCGAACTGATGCTCGGCTTTTTCAAGCACATCCCGGCGATCCGGTGCGTTCCTCCAGGCCTCGAGGGCGTCGAGTTCCTTCGAGTTGTGGAACAGGTATACCCGGCCATCAATGATCTCGAAACGCTCCGGGTCGACCGCGACGTCGCGGCCCAGGGCAAGGCTGTAGGGGCAATGGCCGCCAAGGGCCGGGACGTATCGGGCCGGATTTTCGCTGAAGCGCTGCATCTGCTCCCGCGACGTGAGGTAGTAAATCTTGCCTTCATGCAGCGCCGAGAACCGGGCGCTGCCTCGTTCGGCTCTGCCTTCGGTAAAGTAGGAAACCGGGCTGTAGCCGTTGATCGCGATGTCATTCTCCGACGCCGTCGCGGCCAGTGCAGTCACGAGCAGGAGGAATGACGCTGCTTTCTTGATGCTGATCTGCGGCATGGATACACTCCTTTCGTCGATCCAGTATGCCCTGCGTCTTGTTTGATGTGGCTCGGCGCCGTTTGTTACACGCGAACCCGCATCCCGGACGGTGATCGAGGTTCGGTGCGCGCTGGTCATTGACGGGTATCACCGTTCCTGCGCATCGCCGGGTTCTTGATCGTGACGGCATGCATCGAGTACGGCCGCTATCTCTTCGTCCGTGGCCGTATCCGCCCGGTTGCGCCAGGCCCTCGCAAGGCTGCGCGCCTGCCGCAGGTAGCGACGGCAGTGCCGACAGAGGAGTACGTGAAAGCGCAGCGCCAGGCGACGGCGCCAGGGCAGCTCGCCATCGAGAGCCGCTGAGACCTCGACGGGCACGTCCCTGCACTTCAACATTCGCCCGTCTCCTCATAGTGATCCACGACCTGGAACATGGCGCTCCGCGCCCGGTGCAGGAGGACCCGGGCGTTGCTCGCGGACACACCGAGCCCGGCGCAGATCTCGTCGAAGGCCAGGCCCCCCCGCTCCCGCAGCTCGTAGACGCTGCGCTGAAGTTGCTTCATCTGCCCGAGCGCATTGTCGAGGCACTCTTCAAGTACCTCGCTTGCCAGGAGATCGGATGGGTCATCGGTGCCCCAGGCTGTGGGCGGGTGGCGCCAGCGGCCGTCGCCGCGGAAGCGCTCCTGGAGCATGTCGGGACTGCTGTCAGCGTCCAGTTCACTGAAAAAGCTCTCGCGTTTGCGCGCCCGCAGCTGCATGCGCGCCTCGTTGATAACAATACGGGTCAGCCAGCTTCTCGGTGCCGCGTCGCCACGGAAGCTGCTCCAGGCCTTGTAGGCTTTGATCCAGGCGTTCTGCACGACCTCCTCGGCCTCGCTGGCGCCGACAACCGGCGAGGCGATGGCAATAAGGGCTCGGTGATGCGCTGCAACGAGCGCCGCGAAAGCGGCCTCATCGCGTGAGGGGCTCATGATGTGCAGGCTCCTGAGGCGATAATACCGCGACCGTAAGTCACCGCGGGCGTCGGGTAAAGCGCTTGCGGGCAGAGAAGGTGAATGGAACGCCATGGCAGGACTTGGATGCAACGCCAGCACGAATGTTACAGCCCGGGGGCGCGTTATTCGCCGAGATCACGGCGGGCGATAAAAAACTACTCGCCCTTGAATACGTCTGTTTCCGGGTAGAAGGCATACCACGCGAACCAGTAGCTGACGGTGGCGGGCAGCATCCCACCGTCCGGCGCCTCGGCGTGCGCGCTCGTGGCCGCTTCGTTCCAGACCACGAAAAGGTCCTGCTCACCAACCCGATCCGGTATGCGCTGCCGGCCGGCGGCCTGCAGTTCTTCAAACGGATAGGCTTTGTAGGCGCCGTCGCTGGCGACCCCGAGGACGAGGGCTTTCGGGTGGTAGTCGTTCGGCGCCTTGTTGGCGACATCGAAGTACAGGCGGGCGGAGCGCTCATAGCCCCGGTAGGGGCTGCGGGCGTAATCCCGACGGAAGCCCGTGTCCCGGCTGAGGACGAGGGTGTCCGGGTGCTCGCCGCGCCAGGCTGCCCAGCTCGTATGGTGTGCGGGGAGCTGGGGCAGGACCGTTCCCTTGAGTGGTCCGGAAATGGCCTTGGCGAGAAGCTGTGACCAGAGCGAATCCGTATTGCGGTCGTAGAGCAGGACGTCGCTGTTGTAGAGCAGTCCCGAGACGCCGAAGTTGAGCGCGTGCGCGCCAGCGTTGGTCGCGAAGACCATGCCCGTTCCGCATAGCGGACAGTAGGTCACCACGAAGTGCTGGCCCGCGGACTGGTCGTTGACGATTTCATGCCAGTTCAGGATGGCGATGGGGTAGGCCTTCGGCTGACCCTCTATCGTCACCCCCAGGATCCGGTCTTCCGCATCGAGAAAGGCGGCGTCCGAGGCGGCAACAAATGCCGGATTGTCGATCGATGGAATGCCGTCCCGCGGGGGACCGCCGGACTCAATGTCCCGGACGGGAATCAGGCTTTCATCCAGATCGAAGCCATTCAGCTCGCGCGCCTGGGCCACACTGGCGGCTGCGGCCGCCAGCACGAGGA
>CAYFVJ010000062.1:5344-12788 GCA_964346555.1 uncultured Alteromonadaceae bacterium
ATCGGCTGGCTGACCGGCTGTGGCTACGGGGAAGAATCGCCGGCCTTCTCCCCGGTGGAGGCGACCATTGGCGACGTGCACGCAGCGCTCGAGGCGGGCGACCGGAGCTGTGAGGACATCGTTGAAGGCTACCTGCGTCGAATCGAAGCCTATGACCGGCCCCTGGGGCTCAATGCCGTGATCTTCAGCAACCCGCGAGCCCTGGAGCGCGCTCGAGCGATCGATGCGCGGCGCGCGTCCGGGGGACGGCTGGGGGCGCTCTACTGTGTGCCTGTCCTGCTCAAGGACAATTTTGATACAGCGGACATGCCCACGAGCGGAGGTTCCATCGCCCTGAAGGACAGCGTGCCGCCGGATGACGCCTTCATGGTCCGCCGCCTGCGCGAGGCGGACGCCATCATCATTGCCAAGACCAACATGGCGGAGTGGGCCTTCAGTCCGCGCATGACCGTGAGTTCATCCTACGGCACGACGGCGAATGCCTATGCCCTCGATCGCGTACCCGCAGGCTCCAGCGGCGGTTCGGCATCGGCCACGGCGGCGAGCTTTGGCGTCGTGGGGATGGGCACGGATACAGGTAACTCCATCCGCGGCCCAGCCTCGCACCTTGCCCTGTTCGGGCTCCGCTCGACGATCGGCCTGACCAGCCGCGATGGCATCATTCCTCTCGCCTTCGACCGCGATATCGCCGGGCCCCTGACGCGCACGGTCGCCGATGGTGCCGCGGTTTTCAACGTGATCGCCGGCCATGACCCGGCGGACCCCTTCACGGAGCTCGGTCGCGGGCGACGGGAAGCGGACTACACCGCGTTTCTCGACGCCGGCGGGCTCGACGGCAAACGTATCGGTGTTCTCCGCGCCCTCGTCGATACAGAGGATGCGGATGCAGAAGTAGCTGCGCTGTTCGAGCGGGCGCTGCGCGACCTCGCGGAGCAGGGAGCGCAGCTCGTCGATCCCTTCGAAATCGCCGAGCTGGCGCAGCATCTCGAAGGCGACTATTTCTGTGCGCGCTTTCGCTACGACATGCGCCAGTACCTCGCGTCCCTCGGTCCGGGGGCGCCCCTGAAGGACGTCATGGCGGTGCGGGAATCGGGCCAGTACGCCGACTATATCGAGGATGGTCTCGACTACTTCGGTGCCCATCCCGCCGACGTGCACCCCCGGGACCAGGATCCGGCCTGCAGGGAGTTCCCTGACCATCCCGGCCGGCGTGCCTTCCTCAATGACGTGGTTTCGGCGATGGATGACGCGGGCGTGGACGTCGTAGTCTACCCGACCTGGACTAATCCGCCGGCGCACCTGGATCGGGCCGATGAGGAATACCGCGGTGACAACAGTCAGCTCGTGGCGCCGGCGACGGGCCTGCCCGCGGCGACGGTGCCGATGGGCTACAGCTACGGTTCGCTGCCCGCGGGCCTGCAGATCCTCGGGCGGCCCTACGCGGAGGGGCTGCTGTTTACAGTTGCCTACGCCTATGAGCAGGTCACACAGCACCGCAGACCGCCGGCCCGGTTCCCCGAACTGTCATCGCCGGCGGGCTAGTCAGGTGCACAACGAATAAAAATCGGGAGGTCCTATGGCTGACCAAAAAGCTGCCGGGACGGCGGCGGAGCAAGCGGGCACGAAGGCGGCTGCAGCGGCACTGGGCGCCGCGGTGACGTCCGGCACCGCGGGAGCCGTTGCGCCGGCCGCCTTCACCGCCAGCGAGGGTTACAAGCGCTACGTCCTCTGGCTGTTGTTCACCGTTTACGTCTTCAACTTCCTCGACCGCCAGATCTTCAATACGCTCCTCGAGCCCATCAAGCAGGAGTTCGAGTTCTCCGATACGCAGATGGGGCTGCTCGGCGGTCTCGCTTTCGCGCTTTTCTACTCGACCCTGGGTATACCGATCGCCCGCCTGGCGGACCAGCGCAGCCGCGTGAACATCATCGCCTTCTCCGTCGTGATCTGGAGCGCGGCAACGGCCGTCACGGGTTTTGCAAAGTCTTTTACCCATCTACTCATCGCCCGGCTCTGCGTCGGAATCGGTGAGGCGGGCTGCAGTCCGCCCGCCTACTCGCTCATCAGTGACTACTTCGAACCCGAGCGGCGTGCCCGGGCCCTGTCGATCTACTCCATGGGCATCGGCGGCGGCGTGTTTCTCGGCTATCTCGTGTCGGGTGTTGTGGCCGAGGAGTACGGCTGGCGTGCGGCCTTCTTCATCATCGGTGTGCCCGGCGTCCTGCTCGGTCTGTTGCTGAAGCTCACGCTCCGCGAGCCCCCGCGCGGCTTTTCGGACAACATCAGCGTAGCGGACAAGCCGCCGCCTTTCGGCCGGGCGGTGACCTCGCTGTGGCGGCGACGGGCCTTTCGGCACCTTTCGCTGGCGGCGGCCCTGCATGCGTTTGCCGGCTATGGCGTGGGCTCCTTTCTGCCGGCGTTCCTTATCCGCTCGCACGGCATGACCGTTGCGGAGGTCGGGTTGGCCCTGTCCATGATCTCCGCCGTCGGCATCATGGGAGGTATTTACCTCGGCGGTTCCCTGTCCGACCGCTTCGCGCGCGAGCGAGCGGACGAGCGCTACTACATGCTGGTGCCGGCCATCGCCACGCTGGTGGCCGTACCCATCGCGCTGTGTATCTATCTGCTCCCGGCAAAGTACCTCATCCTGGCCCTCATGCTCCCGGCACAACTGCTCGGCTACATGTACCTCGGTCCCAGCTTCACCATGACCCAGAGCCTCGCCGGTATCCGCGAGCGGGCCCTGGCAGGGGCCGTGCTGCTGCTGATCATCAACCTCATCGGCCTGGGACTCGGCCCGACGCTGGCGGGCGGGCTGAGCGACTTCTTCCGGACATCGCTCGCCGCGGGCGGCATGGAGGCGACGCTGGCCACCGCCGAGGGGCTGCGCTACGCCCTCTGTGCCGTGACCCTGGTCAACCTGTGGTCCGCGTTTCACTACTTTATCGCCGCGCGCTCCCTGCGCGAGGACCTGGCTGCGGTGAAAAGCGAACAGGAGGGGTCAGTTGCGTATTCCGGATCAACCTGACCGCTCATTCCGTTTGCTAGTGACCGCCGATTGCGGACCAACGTGACCGGCCATTCCGCTTGATCGTGACCGATTCCGGGCCTTTTCCCGGAATCCACGGTCACGTTCCTGGAAACACCGGTCACGCTCCCTTTGCGGATTGTGCGATGCAGGTATGGACAAAGCCGTAGCGAGTACGCCGCGTTGTTTCAACGTTGTAAATCAGCAGACCTGTTGTTCTTGCCGCGCCCGCCCAGCAAGGGACTGCCAGAGCCCGGTGCAGGCTCCGGGGCCGACTTCAGCTGGTCGAGAAGAAGCAACAGCATGCCTCGATTCATGCTCACCCAAAGTCCCACGGCAGCGATGACGGGGAGCATGAGGTAGGCGAACTGGTAGCCCAGCGCGATCAGCTCAAGCTGGAAGCCGGTATAGTCCAGAAAGGCGTTTGCTTCTGGACCAGCTTGCAGGGCCAGCGTTTTCAGCACCTGGAAACACAGACCCAGGATGTAACACGGCAGGAGACCAAGGTAGGCCAGCGTCAGATGGCGATAGGCAAAAAAGCGCGGATCGGTCGCACATAGCAGCGAGAACAGCACCGGGAGGTTCCACGCGTAGCTGAGCAGGTTGACTTCGATAACGACCTGTCCTATCCCCTGCGGATGCAGTGCATTAATACCGGTGACAACATCGAGGGCACCGCTAGTACCCTCGAAGCCTTCTACTAATCCCGGCTGCAATAGATTGAGCAAAGCGCCACTCGCCATGATTGCCGGCCAGAGCAAGAGATCGGCCAGGTTGAACCAGGCGACGAACCACAAGGGCAGGAGCAGCAGGGTCAGAGTGACAAAGCGTGTCAGAGGATCAGAGTGCAGCGAGCGCATGCGTGCCTTCAGACCGCGGCAGGGCGCGGACCCAGAGCAGAAAAACGAGCAGGACATCCAGCATGATCAGCGCCTGCCAGAGGTAAAGGTGGGCCCATTCGAAGGCGCGTGGATACCACATGCCCAGATAGAACAGCGAAATGATTCGTACCAGATTCAGCGCCTGAATGGCCGCCAGCCCCACGGCGATGCCGGCAAGGCGGTAGCGCCAGGGAGCGGGAAAGGCCAGCATCACCGCCACCAGCAGGATCATCGCTTCTACGCCGTTACAGCCGGCGGCGATTTCTACACCGAAGTCTGTCTGCAAGTCGTGGATAAGCACGCCACTGCTGCTGATGTCACGGCCTGTCAGGCTGATCAGCAGCGACGAAGTGCTGGCCAGACCGGCAGTGAATGGCTGCACAATGTACTGCTGTCCGGGCGGTGTCAGTTCTGCAGTGAACAGGACGGCCTGGATCAGCAGAAATACCAGAAAGAAACGCAGCACCGCGATTTCACTCCTCGTGCCAATGTCTTGCTGTGGCCTGGTAGCAGGCCAGCCATTGCTGCCCGGCTGTGGGTGTTTACGCCGACAGCAGGATCAGGCCTGCGACCAGCGCTTTCGCATCAGCATCATAGCGCCGAGTACCGCCAGTGCGAGTGAGATAAGCAGGGACAGCTGCGGTGAGAGGGGTACCTGACGCACTGCTGTGCTGCTGCGTGCACTGCCCACGATTGGACTGCCACTCACATCTTCAAAGGCCACACTGGCGCCAATGGGCGAATCTTCGTCCGGCACAAGAGAAATCACCAGGCCGCAGAATTGAGCGACACCACAACTGCCGATCTGATCGCTGGCCTCGTTCTCGAAAATAAAGCTGAAAGCCTCGCCCATGTTGTAGTTGGTACTGGGCGAAAACACTGACAGACTCATACCCTCGTTGGACTGATCGCCGATCGGTCCGCCATCCAGATTGTAGGCAAACGCCATGAAGGTGTTCCTGGGTGACTCCATGTCGGCAACCGATTTGTCAAACACCACTGTGTTCTCGCCGGGTGTATCGCCGAAGCCGGTGAAGGTCACTTCCGCGTAATCAAGTTCGTTGCCGAAGGGCACGCTGAAGAGATCCGAGATCGTTCGTGATACTGCGTAAATCCGGCCATCACCGTCCAGATCGGTGCCGCGGAAGAAGCCGGACACACTGCCACCCGTGTTAAACCCGGTCTGACTGAATTCATACGTTATCGACTGTGGCTGAGCCCAGGACAGCTGTGTCATGCCAGCGAGCAGTAGGCCTGCGGCGACGTGCGTGAATGCTTTCATGGCGTGGATTCCCTCGTATCGTGCGCAGTAGGTGCGGGTGTGCCTAGCATCGTTAAGCGACTCCCCCGTTTGCCTGTTTCTGGATGTTTCCCCACCGGGAAAGCGCGGGAGACACCACAAACGACGCTGATCACAATACCCGGAGGCGCCTCCCCCTCCAAATCTGCAGGGTCATATTTTGATAATAAAAACAGGGAGTTATGATTCTTAAGAAAACCTTTAGCTAATGCTCAGGAGAACCACAGGTCGAGGCGGGCAGCGGAGAGGGGCTCCCCGCCTTAAGCGCAGTGAGGGGGCGGACTGGCAGCGGCTGAGCAATAGTCCGGGTGCTTGCCGCGCTCGTGCCAGAATGCAGTCAGGCCGATATCGTCAAACAGTGTCTGTATGCGCGTGTCCCGCTGAAGGCGTGCAAGTCCGTCCATGTAACGCCCGTTCATGGCGTTGCGATGATGTATCCAGCCATGCACGAGACGCAGGTCCCGATACTCGCCCTCCGTGACGTTCTTTTGTACCCGCGCGACCAGTGGGTCAATCTCCCCAAGGGTCAGCGCGACATTGAAATCACGCGCCAGATCCTCCCTCTCGGCAAGTGCCCTGAGTCGGGCCTCATCGCCAGCCAGCATTGCTTCGTAGAAGGCTATTCTCGCCTGACCACGCTCGCCCATGCCGCTCATCAGCCGTTCAAGGCTGTTCAACCAGCGCGATTCATCACCCAGGATCAGGTAGGCATTCACCTCAGCCGCGAGCACGTCCCAGGCGTCGGCGCCGGCCAGCGCGCGGATCATTTCGACCTGTTGCAGAGCACCCGCTGCATTGCCCAGTCTGGCCTGAAGCCGGCCGATCGCTGCATGCACGCCGACAGAGAGTGGCCAGTAATGACGATACTGCGTCCACACCGCCAGTGCTTCCTCGAACCAGCCGACCTGCAAATAGAAGTCACCGAGACGCCGGACGCAGGCCACGCAATCAGGCGCTTCTGACACAAGCGTCTGTAGATCCTCCTCGTACTGCCCCCAGTCAACCCTGCCCATGCTTATGTCTGGCTCGTAGCCCATTGCTGTGACTGCCGGATGATCAGGCGCGACCTGCTTTGCGCGCTCAATCAGCATCGCACGGGCGGCCCGATAGCCCAGCTGTCCGTTCTCAGTCTGGTCATGGCTGGCAAGCCCTCGCTGGAGCTCAGCGAGGAGGAGGATTGCCTCTACGTATTCAGGGTCGTAGGACAGGATCTGCTCCAGGAGATCGCGCGCGATCAGCAGGTCAGCTTCAGTGCGGCGATCGGCGTGGTGGCGGGCACGCTTGAACAGGCGCTGTTGGGCGAGTGGCAGTGCACGGAGGAGAGGCCCTGTCTGCTGCGTCTTGGCGAGAGAAGCCACCGCAGCCAGTTCCGAAAGCACGGTCTGACGGTCCTGCGCACTGGACACGCTGCGATCCACCTGCCACAGGACCGCATCATCCTCTCCGCTGCGCAGCTGCAGGCGCGCGCGGCCATCCTCGAGCCAGCTGCGCTCAATCAGATAATGGTCGGCGGGTCCTGCGCTGCTTGAGACCTGTATCCGGCTAGCCTGATCCGGCCCCGGGGACAACAGCGGCATAAAATCCTGCGCCTCCATCGCGACCACGTCGGGAACGGTCTCTCCGCCCTCTAAATAGGCGAACAGCGGGAGAATGATCAGCGTCAGAACCAACAGACTGCCAATGACACGGCGCTGCCGGCTGAAGGCCGCACCGGTCCGGGTTTTCCCGGCCCGATCCGAAGGTGATGCCGTGGCCTCCCACGTTACCGCGGGCAGGAAACAGTAGCCGCGCTTGGGCACAGTGCGGATGTAGGTGGGCGCTCTCGCTGTGTCGCCCAGCGCTTTGCGCAGCTCTGAAATGCACTGACTGAGGCTGTCATCCACCACCCGACGCCCGGGCCATACGATATCCGCGAAGGCCTGTCGGCTCACCACCTGCCCTGCATTGCGCGCCAGCAACAGCAGCACATCCATGGTGCGTGGTTCGAGCCGGCGCACGGTCCCGGTGGCCTCCGAGTAGAGTTCATTGTTCGCCGGATCGGCCTTGAAACCGATGAATAAGAGAGGGGACCGCCGTTCGCCTGCTTCCCTGTCAGGCGATGATTCCGGGTTTTTTGCTTTCACCCGCGAAAAGGTGTGTGCCATTTCCGAATCATCATAGTGCTCGTGGTTATCCGGTAATACGGAACAACGCCAGTTTAAATCAATTGGAACGACGGGGAAGCATCCCTGACAT
>CAYFVJ010000063.1:0-12735 GCA_964346555.1 uncultured Alteromonadaceae bacterium
GACCCCGCTTTGCTGCGCCCCGGGCGCTTTGACCGCAAAGTAACCCTGGATCGCCCACACAGGGAAGCACGTGAACGGATACTGGAAATTCATACCAAAGCCATGCCTCTCGGGGATGATGTAGACCTCGCTGCGGTGGCCCGCCGGACAGTCGGCTTTGCCGGTGCCGATCTTGAGAACCTGGCCAACGAGGCAGCTCTCTTCGCTGGCCGTGACGGGAGCAAAACATTGCGCATGCGGCACTTTGACATGGCTCGGGATAGGGTGCTGATGGGGGCTAAGCGTGAGCAGAAACTGAGTGATGCAGAGAAAAGGGTCATCGCTTTTCACGAATCCGGCCACGCGCTCACGGCGCTGTTGTTCGCGCACGCCGATCCGCTCGAGAAAGTGACTATCATCCCCCGCGGCCGGGCTCTGGGGTCGACTGAACAGGCTCCCGACGAGGACCGCCTGAACATGACTGCCAGCTATGCGCGGGACCGGATTGCGGTCATGCTGGGAGGAAGGGCCTCCGAGCGGTTGATTTTCAACGAGGTGAGCAGCGGCGCTGAAAACGACATCGAACAGGCCACCAAGCTGGCTCGCCGGATGGTGTCCCGCTGGGGCATGAGCGATGTCATCGGGCCCGTGTCGGTCAGCTCCAGCCAGGAGGAGGTTTTCCTCGGCCATGAAATTGCCCGGGAGCGAGAGTTCAGCGAGGCGACCGCCGAGAAGATTGATGACGAGGTCAGGAAGCTGATCATCGGGATCGAAAAAGAGGTGAACGAGCGGCTCGAGGAAAATCGCGACCAGCTGGAGCGCTTAGCCGACACCCTGTTTGAGGAAGAAACTCTTCAGGCCAGTGATATTGATGCGTTGCTGGATATCAAAGGCGGTGATGACAGCTAATACCGCGACACAACTGACCTGAAGGGAAGCGAAGGATCACCCACGGTTTCTGCACGTCGCTTTTGGCCACTTACGCACCGGGTATTGCGCGATTTCTTTTACAACAATGGAATCCTCCTGGCAGTGAGGGCTATAGCGTCTTGCTACCTTCGTGCCCTCGTTCGTGGGCACGAAGGTAGCGGCAAACAAGCACGGTTTTACACCGGCGTTAACATCGCATCAGAACGAAGGGGCGGCCACAGGTTCGGCGCTACGTTCCTGTTCCTCGGCAAACCGTTCGCGTATGCTGTCTCCAGCACTGAGATAGACCCATTCCTGAATAATTTTCATGCCCTTCGACGTATCGTGGTTGACTATCATGTAGGGCGCAAACTTCACACGCGCGTACTCGAGCTGTTTTTCGATATTACCCGGAAACGCGCTCTGCACGGCCGCGCCAGTGACGCAGGCATTGCGCATCACACTCGAACACGGATGGCTCATGGCCTGCTTCATACCGTACTGGGCATCGGACTGTCCCTGCTGAACTAGCGCTTCGCGCTGGGCGGCCGGCACGAGCAGTGCATCGGCGTAGACCAACTGATACTCGGGCGAGGTCTTATACGCGGCACCGCGGCGATAAGCTGACGAACGGTTGGTGTAATTCTGCGGACCGAAGACCCGTTCCGCCTGGGCTTTCGCGGCGTCGTAATCGAAACGCTGGTCACCATAATAGAGCTGCCGATATTCGATATAGGTAAGCAGTGAAACCGGCTGCCCTGTGAGATACGTGCGGCTTTGCAGGCTATTTTTCTTACGGGCACTCTGTCTCCGGTCCATGCCGTCCTGACGCGAGTCATAGCGACGTCGAACATTCTCATCTACCTGCTTTTTGGCGGTTTCTTGCGACTTTATCTGACGTGCTTCGGTAGCCCAGGCCTGACGTTCAGCGTCGAGTTCACCCAGCATTTCCTCGGACACCGGCGCCGTGTTCAGCTTGATAATGTAACGCTCGAGCAGCTCGCCCTTGCCCTGCCCGCTGCGGGATAGGAGGCGCTGTTCTTCTTCGGAATAGGCGCGGATCTCGCCGTTTACATTGCGCACTTCTTTGCGATACAGACGTTTCTGGGGGATGTATTCGAAGCCCTGTACGCGAAGCCGTTCGTGAGCAATGCGAAGCGGCATGCCGAGACGGATGTTCTTAAGCGGTATATCGAGTACACTCGGGCTTGCCGAAGGCGCCTCGAAAAGCGTCATCGCGCGCGCCGAGTCATCAGAAAAAGTCGAGGTTTTCTTCCAGTTATCATTCGACTGTTGCTGTTGTAGGCTGGAGGCTGACGGTGCCTCATCGGGATGGGGCTTGGGAGCAGTTTGGGGCGCAGTCTGTTGAAGAGCTTCGGTTGACTCCTGCGCCGGGGCGGGTACTTTTTCATCCTCTCCGGAGACCGATTCAACAGTTTCCTTGACCGCTTTTTCGGAAACACTTTTCGCTTTATTCAATACATCGTCAAAAAAGCCTGCCTGAGCAGTGGTTGCGTAAATAAACAGCAATACGGCAATTTTTTTACACATACCTCCTCCTTTTTTTTGATATTTTCTAACGTCTCTTCGGCGATTTTTTCAATTCTCTACCTGATGCTGTCTGCTTCATGCTTTATAGTCACATATCGCTCATTATCAAGCGTATCCATTAAGTCTATTGTCAACAGACCCCGGGGCATCGACCGAGCAAGTGGTTACCTCACCGATTCCTGACACTGACGATTGCGATTTAAGCCGCTCATGATTTCCAGTGATGCACGGCCCATGTCTCCACACAAATGCGCATAATGTGCCTCCCGTGTGAGATGACAGGCCGATGAAGTTAGAAGCTAAAGTCATCCCTGCTCCCTGCATTGTCGACTGCAAGCAATAAGCAAACGGGGAAATGTCGATAGGAGGACGACCATTATGCCGTTCTCCACCGAGCATTGTAGAATCACACTGAGTATAGATGAGGAAAATTGAGATTCCAGGGGTTATGCTGGTTTATCAAGCGCTTGAAAGCTTTTCGGCTGGAGCTTCCGACACGGCAGTGTTCTCCAGTTCCGCGAGAAATGCGCTGTTATCATCGTCGGCGAGGGCCGCTTCTCGCAGCGCCGCAACACGCGCTGCGTCGGTCGCGGGATCGTCACATTCTGCACAGGCGAGGATGGCGTTGAGCTGGCCGGCGGTGCGGGCGTGGGTATCGCTATAGCCTTTCACCAGCCTGGCACTTTCCACCAGCTCCCGGGCGAGAGCCCTGTCATCCGTCGCAGCGCGCTGCACCTGTGTCACCCAGCGCTCGATCAGGGTATGCGCATCGGCATAAGCCAGGGTAGAGCGCCGCCAGCGTCGCATCCCGGCCAGGACACGCAGCATAAGAAAAATACTGACGCTGTTGGTGCGCAGCTTCTTGCCGCCGGTAAACGGTCGCAGTACCCGCCATACCAACGACGATGCAAGAGCACGGCGTCCCAGGGCCGCCGGCAGCAGTGAACATATCTCCTCCACCCGGGGACGGAAAAATTCTGTCACATGCAGCAACTGCCCCTCCTCTGCCTTTACCTCGCGCCGCACCTTGTCCATGCGCTCGGGCCGGGTTTTTTGTTGCGCAACGCGGGGCAGATCCTCGAAAGCCATCAGCAGCGCCAGGTAGCGCCCGAACTCGCGTACCAGTTCTAAGTCATCGGCGCCGGAGCCGACCCGCGAACGCAATTCCTCCACGCGGTCCAGATAGGCACCGGCGTAATCGTGATCCTGATAATCCACCAGTTTGACAACGCCGTGGTAAATCAGGTCACGGCATTCCTCGGGCAGCCCCTGTAGGCGATCCAGCAGCTGCTGACCCGCTTGCGTCACGGCGACAGGGCGCTCGGACTGATTCATCCCGCCGTCAGACACCGGCGTCTCGGGCACGAACTCTTCGACTCCGCGCGCCTGGGCGCGGGCAAAACTCGCGGCAAACGCCGCCGAATTCTGCGCCACCGCTTTGCCACTGGCGCCGATCACGGCCTCGTATGTCTCCCTGGCAAAGGGCAGTGCACCGGAACCGGCGAGCGCACCGAACAGTACCGCCGAGATCACGGTCTCATGCTCGTTGGCCAGCGCCAGCATATCGAAGTGGATGTAGTCTTTCGCATAGCGATCGGCGATCGCCCGCAGGGCATCCGCATCGATCTCGCCATCGCCGAGCTCGATTTTTTCGGTAATACCGTAAACGCGGTGATCGGACGCGATGAGCGTAGTCCTTTCCGGCGTGACGAACCCGCGATGCACCATGCGGCCGGCCTCAGCGATTTCCGAGGCAATCGCGATGTCGATATCGCCCTGGGCCGGAAACAGGGACATCACCGGCTGGGCATTGCCGGGAATGGCATCGCGCGGGAACATCTCCAGGTAGTAGATCGTCGCCCCCGTGCGCTGGGCGACCCCGGCCAGTGAAGTAGACTGGCACAGCCAGCCCTCGCGATCGGCCACGTCAATGATCCAGTCAGTGAGCACACCGCCGCCCTCACCGCCGAGCGCCGCGAGAACGAGATTGACCGTCCCGGATTCCTGCGTCACAGTACCTGCATCTCCTCGCGACGTTGCGCGCGCGATTGCAGCCAGCCGATCACGCCGCCGCGGATCCGCGCCAGCGCACGGTCAGTGCGACTCGGGTTGTAGATCAGGTCCACGCGGGAAAACGAGGGACAGAGAATCGCGGCATGCGCATTGCTGCCGCAGACCCCACAACCGACACAGCTGTTATCGACATAGGAAACCGGGTCCTTGCGCAGTGGGTCCGGATTATCCTTTATAGTCAGGGATGGGCAGCCGGAGATGCGGATGCAGGCATGATCGCCGGTGCAAGTCTCCTCGTCCACCATGAAACGCGCGCGAACGGTGCGTTTTCCAGCGCTGATGGACTGCTTCATGAGCGGCTTTACACGGCGCTGACGGTTGAGCATACACTCGCCCTCGGCGACGATCACCTTGAGGCCCGGCATGTTGCTGACCAGGGCCTCCGACAGAACGTCTTTCACGGTATCAACGCTGTAGGTGCTGACCGTGCGAATCCATTTGACACCGGCCCCCCGGCAGGCATCCTCTATCGACTGATAATGCGTGCGCGTAGGCCCATCGCTGTCGATCGTGCTGGCAATCACATTGGGCTCGACGAGTGACGGAATGTCTTGTCCACCGGTCGCCGCGGAGTAGCCGTTATCCACGATGATCAGCACCCCATCGTGGCCGTTAAACACCGCGCTGGTCACGCCACTGGTCAATCCGTTGTGCCAGAACCCTCCGTCGCCCATGATGCTGATCGACTTGTGCGGCAGGCTGTGTCGGATACCCGACGAGCTTGCCAGCGACAGGCCATAGCCCATGATGGTGTTGCCGAGATTGAACGGTGGCAGCGTGGCAAAGGAGTGACAGCCGATATCCGAGCTGATGTGAAAGGGTCCGAGCTCGCTTTGCACCTGCTTGATGGCGGAGAATAACGGCCGCTCCGGGCAGCCGGTACACAATCCCGAGGGTCGCGGCGGCACTTCCTGCATCAGGACCGCAGTATCATCGTCACTCAGGGGACTGCGCAGGGCCTCGACATCGCTCTCACCGACGCGCAGTGGAATATCCACGCTGGCGGCACTGGCGAGGAAACGTGTCAATCCCTGCAGCATGACCTGGCCGCTGTATTCTCCCGCCATCGGCATGATGTCTTTGCCGTACAGTCGCGTTGACACACCGGCGCGGCGCAGTACCGTGTTTATGCCCTGCTCCACGTACTCGGGCTGCCCTTCTTCAAGAACCAATACCTGCTCCTTATCGGCGCAGAAATCGACGATTTCATCCGGCACCAGTGGATAGGCCACATTCATCACGTACAGGGGAATGTCTGTCTGCCCGAATACATCCGCCAGCCCCTGCCGCTGCAGCGCCCTGATCACCGTGTTGTAGCAGCCACCGAGCACGATGATACCCAGTTGGTGGTACTTGCCCGGAAACCATTCGTTGAGTTTATTCTCGCGGATAAAGTCGATGGCCGCAGGCAGGCGATCGGCGATTTTTTCGCGCTCCTGTGCGTAGATATGTGGCGGCAGGATGATTTTCTCGGGCTCCCGTTGCGGGGTGACCGGATGACGGTTATTGAACTCGGGGGCGCTATTGTCCCGAGCCGTGAACTCCCCGGTGACATGGCAGCCGCGGATGCGCATCATGAAAAAGATCGGCGTATTGCTGGCCTCGGACAGCTCAAAGCCTTTCTCTACCATATCCACGATACTCGGCAGGTTCGGCCGTGGATCGAGCAACCACATCTGCGCTTTCATGGCAAACGCGTAAGTCCGTTCCTGCATGATACTCGAGCCCTCGCCGTAGTCTTCACCGACGATCACCATGGCACCGCCGACCACGCCGGAGGATGCCACGTTGGACAGCGCATCCGAGGCCACGTTAGTCCCCACGGTGGACTTCCAGGTCACGGCGCCGCGCAATGGATAATTGATCGACGCGCTGAGCATCGCCGCGGCAGTCGCCTCACTGCCGTTGGCCTCGAAATGCACGCCGAGTTCTTCAAGGATTTCGCGCGCGTCGTTGAGGACGTCCATGAGATGCGATATCGGCGCACCCTGATAACCGCCAACATACGATACGCCGGACTGCAGCAGCGCTTTGGTTATCGCGAGAATGCCCTCGCCGCGAAAGACGTCGCCGTCACCCGCCCTGAGTTTGAGTACTTCTCCTGCAAAAGAACGTTCCGCCATTTTAATTGCCTCCTGGGCACCAGGACGAGAGGCCGCGATCGGGGAAACCGCGGCGTGCCGTTGACCCTGTTCGGGTATGAATATCCAATAAGGTCTGGACTATATTTTAGGCTTAAAATATAATCCACACAACGATAATGATGCAAGGAGAACTCCATGCACACAACCCTGCTGCCCGAGGGCTGGCCGCGACCCAGCGGCTACGCCAACGGCATACTCGCCAGCGGCAACAAGCTCATTTTCACCGGCGGCCAGATTGGCTGGGCACCCGACGGCACTATTGAATCCACCGAATTTGTCGGCCAGTTTCGCCAGACACTCCTCAATATCCGCGACGTGTTGGCAACCGCCGGTGCGGGCCCGGAACATATCACAAGAATGACGTGGTTCATCACCGACAAGCAGGGCTATCTGCAGCAGCTGCGCGAGATCGGCGCCACTTATCGTGAGATCATGGGCAAGAACTTCCCGGCCATGAGCGTACTGGTTGTGTCGGCCCTGGTCGAGGATCAGGCGCTGGTGGAAATAGAGGCAACAGCCGTCATGTAGACCGGCCTTGCCGCCAAACCACAGGGAGACCCGCCAATGACAACCGTCTACAGCGTGTTTGCGGACACAGCGGCACAGCATGGTGAGCGGCCGTTTCTGCATGTGCCCAGCGCCGCTGCTGCCACCTGGTCTGAAACGGCGGTGACGCTCGACTACGCCACCGCCGTGGCCCGTATCGACCGCAATGCCGAAGTCTACAGGGATCGAGGCTACGGTAAATCGCATCGGGTGGCACTGGCTTTGGAGAATCGTCCGGATTTTTTCCTGCACTGGCTTGCCCTGAACCGCCTCGGCTGCAGCGTCATCCCGATCAATCTCGAGCTGCAGGACGACGAGATCCGCTTTTTCCTCGAGCACGGCGATGCCGTACTGATCGTCGCGATTCCCGAGGCCGTTGAACGGCTGCGCGGGATCTGCGAGGGCATGCATGGCGGGTCGCCGGGGCTGATCGAGAGCGGCGGGCTCGAACGGCTGCAGGTCGCTCCCGAGGCCGCTCTGCAAGATGACCATGCCCCGGATGCCGAGACGGAATGCGCACTGCTCTATACCTCCGGCAGCACGGGAAAACCGAAAGCCTGCATACTCGACAACAACTACTTCCTGTTCGCCGGCCGCTGGTACAACGGGCTCGGCGGCCTGACGACCATCCGCCACGGCCGCGAGCGTCTGCTGACGCCGCTGCCGCTCAGCCACATGAACGCCATGGCCGTATCCAGCATGGCCATGATCATGAGCGCCGGCTGCCTGATCCAGCTCGATCGCTTCCACCCGCGCAGCTGGTGGCAGACGGTCCGCGACAGCGAGGCCACCATCATTCACTATCTCGGAGTGTTGCCGGCACTCCTGCTCGAGCTGCCGGAGAGCCCCGACGACGACGCCGGCGACCAGGTTCGCTTCGGCTTCGGGGCCGGTGTCAATCCACAACACCATGCCCGCTTCGAGCAGCGCTTCGGCTTTCCACTGATCGAGGCCTGGGCGATGACCGAGTCCGGCGTTGGCGGCAGCATTATCGCCAACGAGGAGCCTCGCCACGTCGGCACCTCCTGCTTTGGCAGGCCACCCGAGACGCTGGAAGTTCAGCTCGTGGACGAATCCCGACAGCCAGTGCAGCAGGGAGAACCCGGCGAATTGCGTGTACGGGCGTCCGGCGACGACCCCGGGCGCGGATTCTTCCGGGGCTACCTCGGCAACCCGGAGGCGACGGCGGAAATCTGGCAGGACGGCTGGCTTAACACCGGCGACGTCGTGCGCGAGGGGGCGGACGGTAGCCTGCACTTCGTGGATCGCCGCAAGAACGTCATCCGCCGCTCGGGCGAGAATATCTCGGCGCTCGAAGTCGAGGCGGCGCTCGCCCTGCACCCCGCCGTCGGCAATGCCGTCGTCACCGCCGTTCCCGATGAACTTCGCGGCGACGAGGTTGCCGCCTGCATCATTGCGCTACCGGGCCGGCCCGCCGATGCCGCGCTGGCGCGGTCGATCGTGGCGACCTGCCTGGAGCGGCTCGCCTACTACAAGGTGCCCGGCTACATCATGTTCTGCGACGAGCTGCCAGTCACCGCGTCAAACAAACCGCGCCGCGGCGATATCAAGCAGCTCGCCCGCGCTCGTCTCGACGCGGCAGACTGCATCGACACACGTGAGTTGAAGCGCCGCCGGGTGCCATCTTGAGAGACTACGCAGACATTGTGCTGACCTCGCCAACCAGCGTCGGCTATGTCCGCCAGAGCCCGCACGGCGCCGCCTGGTTTATCGGCAATGCACTGCGCAACATGCTCTTCCAGAGCGGCCTTGCTCGCGATGCCATCGACGGCCTCGCGATCACCAGCTTCTCCCTCGGCGCCGATTCCGCGATCAGCCTGACGCAGCAACTGGCATTGTCACCGCGCTGGATCGAGGATCTCGCCTACGGCGGCGCCTCCGGCATCATGGCCCTGCGCCGCGCGGCGCGGGCGATCCAGGCAGGCGATGCCGAAGTCATCGCCTGCATTGGTGGGGATGGCGCCGGCCACGGCTCCTTCGAGCAGGTCGCTGCCGAATTCAGTAATTTCACCATCGATGCCGCCTTTCCCTACGGTGCAGGCGGCCCGAACACGGCCTTCGCACTGCTGACCCGGCGCTACATGGAAAGCTACGGCGCCCGCCGCGAGGATTTCGGCAAGCTGGCCGTGGCCCAGCGCTACAACGCCAACCACTACCCGCCCGCCCTGCTCGGCCACAAAACCCTCAACCTGGAAGACTATCTCCAGGCGCGCCCGATTGCCGGGCCGCTGCACCTGTTCGACTGCGTAATGCCCTGCGCAGGCGGCGAGGGATTCCTGGTAATGTCCGAGGACCGTGCACGCCATCTCGGCTTGCGCTACTGCCGGGTGCTGGCTGCGGAGGAGCTGCACAACGCCCACCGCGACGATCCGATACAGCTGCGGGGTGGCTGGACCGAGTACGCCGATCGCCTGTACAGCACAGCCGGCCTGACCACGGGCGACATCGATATCCTGCAGACGTACGATGACTACCCGATGATCAGTTTCATGCAGATTGAAGATCTGGGTTTCTGCGGCAAGGGCGAAGCGGCAGCCTGGGTACGCGACACCGATCTGCGCTTCGACGCCAGCGGGCCGGAGCAGCGCAAGCTCGCCCACAATACCTCCGGCGGCATGCTGTCCGCCGGGCAGGCCGGCGCGGCGGCGGGTTACCTCGGCCTGGTAGAGTCCATTCGCCAGCTCACGGGTGCCGCCGGGGCGAATGCCGTCAGCGGCGCGCATCACGCGCTGGTGAGCGGCTTCGGCATGATCAACTACGACCGCGGACTTTGCTCGGCGGCAGCGATACTGGCGGGGGAAGAAACGTGACGAGCACGCACAGAACGCAACGGCAGCCCGAGCTCAATCAGCCTTCGCCAGGCCCCCAGGCGCGACCCCCGACGCTGCGCACCGGCCCCGGCGAGGCCTTCAGCGACGCCAATCTCGCCTCTATCCTCAAGCTGCGGTACTGCACTGAATGTGGCCGCGCGCAGTATCCCCCGCAGGCGCAGTGCCGCTATTGCCTGTGCGATGAGCTGGAGTGGCGCAGCTGCCCTGGTGACGGCATTCTGCTCAGTGCAATTGATCTGCACCACAGCCTGTGGGAATTCTTCCGTCGCCACCCGTCGGCGCGGCCATGGCCGGTGGCCAGCGTGCGTCTGCAGGCCGGCGTAACGGTGTTTGCCCACCTGCACCTAGGCTCGTTCCACGTCGAAAGCGCCACATCTGTGCCACTGGACAGCGCGGTCACCGTATTCAGCCACGCAGACTGCAGCGAGCGCGCGGTGCTGATCGCCGCGGCAGCGGGAACGGCCGTCGACCACTTCAGGGAACGCAGCGCGCTGGCGGCTGACCTGGGCCTCCTCGAACCCGCAATCGAGCCGGAGGGAATCTGATATGCCAGAACATCATGACACCATCGTGGTCACCGGTGGCAGCACCGGCATCGGCGCCGCGATCTGCCAGCAACTGCTCGATCGGGGCCATGCCGTGGTCAACCTGGCGCGACGCCCGTCTTCGGTTCACCATGCAAAACTGCGCAATCATGAAGTGGACCTCAGCGATCGGGCCGAAACCGCTGCGGTCGCCGCCGCCATCGCCGCAGAGCACCGGGTTACCGGCCTGGTGCACAATGCCGGGTTGATCCGGGCTGCGCCGCTCGAGGAAGTCGACCTCGAGGACCTCGACTACCTGACCGAGGTACATGTGGGCGCCGCCATTGCCCTGACACAGGCGTTCCTGCCGGGCATGCGGCAACAGGGATTCGGCCGTATTCTGCTGATTACATCACGCGCGGCATTGGGCCTGCAGACACGCACTGCCTACTCGGCCACCAAAGCCGGCATGATGGGCATGGCCCGTACCTGGGCACTGGAGCTCGGCGAGCACGGCATTACGGTGAACACAGTTGCACCGGGTCCGATTGCAGCAACCGAAATGTTCCACGAGGTCGTGCCCGAAGACAGCCCGAAGCTGGACACCATGGCGCAGTCAATCCCCGTCCGGCGTCTGGGCCAGCCCGACGACGTTGCCCGCGCCGCGTGTTTTCTGCTGCACGAGGACAGCGGATTCATTACCGGCCAGACACTCATGGTCTGCGGTGGCAGCAGTCTCGGTTCCCTGTCACTCTGACGCAACGCCCGCAGAGGAGGTTTCAGACATGTCTCACGGCACAAGCAACAGTGAACTCGACGCCCTGGTCGGGCCCACGCGCCTGCACAAACGGCTGTATACCGACCCGGAGATCTTCGAGCTGGAAATGCAGCGCATCTGGGGTCAGGCATGGATATTTATCGGCCACGCGTCCCAGATTCCGAACGCCGGCGACTTCTTTACGACCCATATCAACCATCGCGTACCTGTCGTCATGGTGCGCGACAAAGATGGCGACATCCATGTCTTGCACAATCGCTGCGCGCACAAGGGAGCGAAGCTGGTCGAGGAACGCCAGGGCAACGTACCCGGCGCCTTTCGTTGCGCGTACCACGGCTGGACTTACCGGCACGATGGCAGCCTGCTGAAAATTCCCAACCCATCGGGCTACGACGACACCGGCTTCGACATGGCTTCGCCGTGCAACAACATGCAGAAAGTGGCGCAGTACGACAGCTATCGCGGCTTCGTGTTCGCCACCCTCTCGCCAGACGCGCCAGACCTGCAAAGCTGGCTGGGGGGCGCAGTCGATTGCCTGGACAACCTCTGCGACCGCGCCCCGGAAGGCGAGGTGGAAGTGGCCGGTGGCGTTCTGCGCTACGAACACCAGTGCAACTGGAAATTCATTCTGGAAAACCTGAACGACACCATGCACCCGATGGTCGTGCACCAATCTGTCGTGCAGGCGGCCGAGGACTATATCGCTACCCTGCCGGCATCGGCCAGCAAGGAGCGCAGCGAAGCTGAGATCATCCCGCCCTTTGGTTCCTCCTACGAAAAATTCGAGGACTCCGGTATCACCGGTTTTCCCTACGGCCACCACTACGACGGCGGCAAGACCAGCATCCACGCCGACTACAGCGTCCTGCCCGCCTACCACGAGGCGATGGTCGCCGCCTACGGCGAAGAACGCACGCGGGAAATCTATGCATTCAATACCCACAACACCCTCTACTACCCGTCACTGACCATCAAGACCGCGGTCCAGAACATCCGTGTGGTCCGGCCTATCGCGGTCGACCGCTTCGTGGTGGAGACCTGGTCATTCCGACTCAAGGGCGCTCCGGAAGAAATGTTGCAGCGCACACTGCTCTACTCGCGCCTGATCAATTCGTCGGCGGGGATGGTGGGGCCGGATGATCTGGAGGTGTACCGGCGCGCGCAGGAGGGGCTCGAGTCCAGCGCCAGTGACTGGGTGGAGTTTCACCGCCAGTACGGCAAGGATCGGGAACTGGAGGACCGCATTGTCGGCGGTGGCACCAGCGACCTGGATATGCGCACCCAGTACAAGGCCTGGCGCGAATACATGACCGGGGAGGCTTTCACGTGAGCACTGCAGACAGCAAGGTCATTGAGCAATTCCTCTATCGCGAGGCCTC
>CAYFVJ010000064.1:0-12731 GCA_964346555.1 uncultured Alteromonadaceae bacterium
TGGCGTTGGCGTAAGAGTTGATCAGCGAGACTGTCATGGCCTCGACATTTTCATCCTTGAGCTTCTCGAGGCTCGCACGCAGTGCGTGCTCGTCAAGGTCGCGCACGATTTTGCCGTCCGCCCCCATACGCTCCTCGGCTTCGATGGTGCAGGACAGTGGCGCCAATGGAGCGCTCTTGTTGTAGATGACCCAGCCACCGAGCCCACCCGGCACATAGGAACGCGCAATCTGCAGCACCTGCTTGTAGCCTTTGGTGGTGACCAGACCCACCCTGGCACCCGTGCCGGTCAGTACTGTGTTGGTTGCAACCGTTGTTCCGTGCATTACCTGGCTGATGGATGTGGGTTCGATGTCCGCATTGCTGCAGACTTTCTCAATCCCGTTCATCACGCCGACGGATGAGTCTGATGGGGTGCTCGGGACCTTGGCGGTATGAATATCACCACTGTTCTCATCCACCAGAATCAGATCGGTGAAGGTGCCGCCCACGTCAACACCAAGACGGTATGGCATGCTTTGTCTCCTTAGCGCTTAAGCTTTATGTCTCTCGACTCGGGGATCAACGCACCGCTGCGGTGGCAGCAACCCAAAGCCCCTCATTTATCAATTGACCGGACATTTGATGCGTATTACTCTCACAGGCAACCATGCACCAAAGCCACTTCGGGTGCAATACAAATTCGTAGATTTCAAACCGGCGACTGCCTCGCAGTGCGCCAGATCCGGGAGATATCAATGAACAAACCACTGGATGGGATACGTGTACTCGCCATCGAGCAATTCGGCGCGGGTCCCTACGGCTCCATGTATCTGGCAGAGTTGGGTGCGGAAGTGATCAAGATTGAAAACCGGCTCACAGGCGGCGATCCCTCGCGGCAGAGTGGGGCGGTGACCCTGAGCGATGACGATAGTGCGTATTTCCAGGCTTTTAATCTGAACAAGCGCAGCGTAACGCTGAATCTCAAGAGCGCGCGTGGTCGTGAAATCTTCAATCAACTGGTGCGCACCGCCGATGTGGTCTGGAATAACCTGCGCGGCAGCCAGCCGGCCAAGCTCGGCCTCGACTACGACTCCCTGAAAGAGGTCAAGCCGGACATTATCTGCACACATCTTTCCGCCTACGGGCGCAACAACGAGCGCGAGGATTGGCCGGGCTACGACTATTTGATGCAGGCTGAATGTGGTTTCCTGCACCTCACCGGTGAACCGGAGTCCCCGCCAGCACGCTTCGGGCTTTCCATGATCGATTTCATGACCGGCGCAGTGGGCGCGATCGGCTGCCTCGCTGCGCTGGTCGGCCGAGAGCGGCAGGGGGGGCGCGATGTAGATGTATGCCTTTTCGACGTCGCGTTACACCAGCTGACCTATCCTGGCACCTGGTACCTGAATCATGGTATCCAAACGGAGCGTGTCGCGCGCAGCGCACATCCTTACAACACGCCTGTACAGCTCTTCAAAACGGCAGATGGCTGGATCTTTCTGATGTGTATGACTCAGAAATTCTGGGAGCTACTGGTTCGCAATATCGGCAGAGATGACTTGCTTACCGATCCCCGCTTCATCGGTATGGAGGAGCGCGCAGCAAATCGTGACCAGCTCACTGAAGTCCTGGATGAGACCCTACAGACACAGTCTACCGATCATTGGATTGATATCCTGCAGACAAAGATTCCGGTAGCGCCTGTCAACGACCTGCCCACAGCGCTGGACAATCCGTTTGCGCTGGCAACCGGCATGGTGCAGACCCTGGCCAGTCGCCATGTAGAAGCCTACAGGGCACTCAATAATCCGATTCAGATGGGTGGTCAGCGCCTGCCGGGCGAATGTGGCCACGGTCTCGGTGAGGACAATGCGCTTATTCTCGGTGAAGAGCTGGGCCTGGCTGGCGAACTCGAGCAACTCGCCGCAGCTGGCGATATCTAGGAGCCTGTCGGACTCAGGCTCCTGGCGTAGGTTGCTGCTGCAGACCGCCGGCGCAGGACTCATCCCGGCGGCGGTAATCCACGGGGTCGAAAACCCCGGCAGTGGTTGCCGGCTCAGTACTGGTCGAGAAAATCATGCAGGATTTTGCAGAACGCAATTTTTTCCTCTTTGCCGGCGACCACATGGGCAACTTCTGACATCGTCACGCCTTCGGCATTTGGCAGACCCTCTTCCAGAGGCAGGGTTGTGCGCGGACCGGATATCATGTCCTGTCCTGCGTGGATCACCAGGGTGGGTGCCGCAATATCTTTCAGATGGGGCCGGATGTCGTGGCTGATGCAGGCCTCTATGAAACGCAGGTGGGCGTCGAGATGACCCTCAAGATTGCCCCAGACGCCGCCATGACCCAGCAGTTTGTCCCGGTTGGCGTTGTAGTAGTCCGGGCGGAAGGAGTACGACGCAACGAGCGACTGAAATTCCAGGAATCCCGCGTGCCTGTGCATATTGCCAAAGGCATTCAGCTGGTCGGTGAGCATCGGATCAGAATAGGTCCAGCAGCCCATGTTGACCATGCAGCGCACCAGGTCCGGCCGCTTGAGCGCCACCCACTGTCCGATACAGGCGCCAATCCCCACCAGGCCGACGAAATAGACGGATTTCAGGTTCAGGTGGTCCAGCAATTGCGCGATGTCATCGGCGTACAGCTCTGTTGATGGCGTGACGGACAGGTCGTCGTCCGACTCGCCAATACCGCGATAATCGACCAGCAGCGTGCTGTACTTCTCGGTCATTCCGCGGGCCAGGTAATGATGCCGACCATGGCAGAACGTGTCCCAGCCGCCAATGTACACGGCGGGAGGGCCGTCTCCGTGAATCTCGTAGTACATGTTGTGGCCATTGATGTGAGCGCTTGGCATGGATAATTCCTCGTTTTTTGGGTAAATGTCGTTGTGTATCGCACGTGCCGTATTACTGAACCGGGTGGTGCCGCTCCAGATGGGCCAGCACAGAAGCGAGATCAGTGACATCGGCATAGCGACGTTCGACGTCACGCAGATTGCTGGCGTGCGCCTCCTGGTCCTGATCGCCGCAGCAGTCCCCCGGCACGATCGTGCGATATCCGGCCGAAAAACTGTCCACGATAGACGCCCGGATACAGCCCGATGTTGTGCAACCCGTGATGATCGTGGTGTCTATACAGTGGGTAACCAGCCAGGGTTTGAGTGGGGTTTCGTGGAAAATGGAGGGCGCGGTCTTTATGAACTCGAAAATATAGTCCTGCCTGTTGATGCGCGGATCCAGCTGGGTGCAGGGGTGGCCATGGTAGAAACTGCCGTCGTAGAGTGAATCGATTTTCCAGTAGGTCATCTCGTCGGCACTGCCCCAGGAGACCCGGCAAGCTGCAGCCGGAACGCCGCGAACGGCGCAGGCCTCCAGTAGTTGCGCGGTGTTATCGACTGCTCGCTGTACATGATCACTGCGTCCGAGCGGGTTGGACGCATCGGTGAAACCGCGCTGAAAGTCGACCATGAGGAGTGCCGGTCGCCCACCGAAACCGATATCGCGCTGCCCGTAGCCTGCCTCTGCGAATTTATCCATGCTGTACTCCCCAAAAATAGAGTTGTTGGCCTTGCCGCAATATGACGTAGAATGTACGAACATTTCAAGTGCGCGGAGCTCAACATGTCACAACCGGATTTTATCGATGCGTTCAGTCAGCCTGTGTCTATCGCTCCGCAAACCAGCGCTCTTTTGGTTATCGACATGCAGAACGCCACGGGCAATCGCCACATGGGTCTCGGTCAGCGCCTGGCGGAGCGAGGCGAGGCGCAATCCGCTAGCTACAGGTTTGACCGCATAGAGCAAGTACTGGTGCCCAATATCCAGAAGCTCATCGCAGCGTTTCGCGCTGCGGGCAGCCACATCATTTTTATTACCTACGGTGCCAATGCCCCCGACGCCAGGGATGCCCCCCCTCACATGGCGCCCATTATCAAGGCCACGAACAATATCGCCGGGCAGCCCGAGCACGAAATTGTCGATGAACTCAGCCCGGAGCCGGGCGATATCGTTCTCAACAAGACGACACAGGGTGCGTTTCGCTCAACGGCAATCGACGCCACGCTGCGCGCGATGCAGATAAGTACAGTGGTGAGCGTGGGTGTCTCAACGAACAACTGTGTTGCCATGACCTCCATGGAGGCCTGTGATCTCGGTTATCGCGTTGTCGTGGTCAGTGACGGCACGGGCACGGACAGTCAGGCAATGCAGGAAAGCACGCTTTCCATGCTGCGTCGATTATGGTCGCGGGTGCTGTCGACCGACGAGGTCATTGCCGAACTGCAGCGCGCCTAATCCGACCGGTGAGCCGCTTTTCTTTCACCGGTGCACTCATGGTCGCCGCAGGTGCCGTCATGATTGCCTCCAAGGGACTGTTCGCCAAAGCGCTGTATGCGCAGGGTCTCGATCATCATACGGTGGCGGCGGCCCGATCCGTGTTGGCGATTCCGGGCTTCATCGCCATCGCCTGGTGGTCCCGGGGCGCGTCGCGCAACCTTCCCTGGTCGCTGGGGGAAACCGTCGTTGCCATGCTGGCCGGTCTCCTGTGCTACTACCTGGGCTCTCTGGCAAATTTTTACGCACTGACCCTGATCGATGCCGGTGTGGAGCGCGCAATTCTCTTTTCTTACCCTGCGATGGTCGTGCTGCTGGAGCTGGTCGTCGGTCGCCAGCGCCCGGGGAGAACTACGATCCTGGCGTTGCTGGCGACCAGCATCGGTGTTGTTCTTGTCACGGGAATGGCAAGCCGCTCAGTCAGCGTCAATGAGATTGCGGGTGTCCTCTGGATTCTGTTCTGCTCGGCGACCATCGCGACTTACTTCCTGATCAGTGCCCGCCTCACCCGGCGCATGGGCACGGGCCGATTTACCATGGTTGCTCAGACATCCGCCGGGCTGGCCTTTTTTCTTCACTACCAGCTCCACGATGGGTGGCTGCAGTTGAGTCTGCCGGGAAGCAGTCTGTATCTGCTGCTCGCTATGGTTGTCGTGGCTACGGTATTACCTCTTTATTTCATTTCCGAGGGCGTGCGTCAGGTGGGTGCCTCCCGGGCCGCCATAATAAGCACGCTCGGACCTCCGGCGACAGCGTTCATGGCTTATTCACTACTTGGCGAGATCATGACGTGGACACAGGTGACCGGTCTCGTGCTGATTGTATTCGCTGTGGCGTCTCTCGAACGCCGGGAGCATGTCGGCACCGCCTGAGAATTGCTGTCTCTTGTTTTGACGTTAAATGTACGTACAATTGTAGTGAAAACAAGGGAGGTGTCGACGATGTTTGAAATAAGACCACTTACACCAACTTTTGGTGCCGAAGTTATCGGCTGCCGGATTGAAGAAAAACCCCGCACTGAAGTTATTGAGGCTGTGAAAGCGCTCTGGGCGCAACATAAGCTTCTCCTTTTCCGCGATCAGTCGATTACAGAGGCATCGTTGGTGGATTTCAGTCGTTGTCTTGGTGAGCTCGAGATCCATGTGCGCACAGAGTTTCTGTCACCGGAGAATCCCGAAATTCTCTATGTTTCGAATAAGAAGGAAGGCGGCAAGACGATCGGCATCCTGGCAGATACAGAAGTGGGATGGCACTACGATCAGATATACCTGCCGCGCCCGGCTGTCGGTTCATTATTGGCTGCACACACCCTGCCCGAGGGGGGTGGCAACACAGAATTTGCTGACATGACTGCCGCTTTCGAGGCTTTGCCCGAGACTGTGCGGGTCAGGCTTGACGGCGCCGAGGCAGTGCAGTCGTATGAAGCCTTCAACAAATCCTACAGCGTACCGACCAGCAAAGAACAGAAGAAGCGCTCTCCGGACATTCGGCAGCCACTGGTCAGAACCCACCCCATCACCGGCCAGAAAGCGATTTACGTGTGCCCCGGTATGACCACGGAAATTATCGGCTGGGACAAGACCGAGAGTGATGAGATGCTCGAATTCCTGTTTGACTGGTGCATTCAACCGCGATTCGTTTACTCTCACCAGTGGCGCGACAACGACGCACTGCTCTGGGACAACGCCTGCACGATGCACCGCCGGGATCCTTTTGATCAGAATCAGACACGATTGATGAAGCGGACGACAATAAAACCACCGGAGGAAAGGGCGGTTCCCTTCTGATTCCTGTCGGCGGGCTCGAGTCAGTGGCGACGCCGCGCGCCGACGTCGCCATCCTTTTCGTGTGAGGGGAGGTATCGCGCCCCGGCTTCCTACTCGTTCCCGGGGATTTCACAACCTGTCGCGCAACATTGACCTGGCTGGCGTTGCCGCGACGGTGCGCCACTCTGCCCTTGATCCATAACGCCGCGATCGAGCAGCCTCTCGACCAGCTGTCTGCGTTCATCTATCGGGTAGCGACGGTAGATTTCCCGCTTCATGGCCTGGGGCGACCCACCCCCATGCAGACTGATGACAGAATACCAGCCGCCTGTGGATGACGCCGTGATGTCTTCGATAAAGCGAGCGACCTCCATGCGCTTGTCGTAGGGAATATCCTGTCGAGCGCCCAGCACCGCACTCAGATCGCCGGCGGTCTGTGGATTGTGATCTTCCTCGGGGCCGGGGAGTGCGACAATCAATCCGCCGGATACCTCGTGTGCGGTGCGATGCATGTCGTAGATCTGTGTGGCGAGTAGCAGCTTGCCCACGTTTGAAAAGACGGGCTCCGGCATCCAGGAACCAGAGGGATCCTCGATGCCGTAGACCGATGCAGCGACACCGCATGCGAAGAAGCTCTCCACGATCTTGATCAACTCGGCCATGGTTTCGCGGATGTGGGGCACGCGGTCCGCGTCCAGACCATTCGCCTCGCTCATCAGCGCTCCCGCGCCGATCAACAGGTCGCCAAAGCCGGCGCGTGCGCCGATGCAGCTGTGGCGATGGTGGTTGGCATAATTGGTGACCAGATATTCCGTGTGCTGCCACTCGCCTGCCATGAACACGCGATCCCAGGGCACGAATACGTCGTTGAACTGACAAACGGCGGTGCTCTGCGCGTATTTGCCGCTGAACTTTGCCGCCTCTTCACCGGGTCGGCCGGCGGGGCGCGCAATAATTGTCAATCCCGCTGCATCAATCGGGACCGCACAGCATACGGCAAATTCACTGTCGGCCTCGGTCATGGTGCGACAGGGCATAACCAGTAGCTCGTGCATGTAGGGTCCGCCGGTGACAATGGCCTTGGTGCCTTTAATAACGATACCGTCAGGTCGTCGTTCACTGATATGCACGTAAACGTCGGGATTGTCCTGTGCGTTCGGGCGTCTGGTGCGATCGCCCTTGGCGTCGGTCATGGCAACACCCAGCGTGAGATCTGCATCCTGGATCTGGTGCAGGTAGTCCATAAATCGTGGGTGGTACTCGCCGCTTGCTTCCTGGTCCATCCGCCAGGTTGCCTGGTGAATCGCATTCAGCGCGTCGTGGGTAAGGTAGCGCTGCGCGCAACCGCTCTCCCGGCACACCAGACGCACTGCTTCCAGCTTGCTGAGCAGATCCTCCGAGTGCCGGTTGATGTGCAGCATGCGATTGACGGTCTTACCGGATGAGGCCTGTGTCTCGAGCATCAGGCCGCCGTACTCTGGCCGCTGCGCGAATTCGTAAGTCACGCCCACCGCATTGATGCCCGGCATCAGTTGTGGTGAGTCGGCCACACATTCCACCTGTTGGCCACCGACGAATACCCGGGGTTTGTAGCGGCGCAGACTTTCCCGGTACTCGGCTGCGTTCATGATGTTTCCACCGGATTTCAGTAACATGGGAGTCCCTCGGTTGTCTGGTTTAGCGATTGCCGCCCGCGCCGCGAACTGCGCCGCGAATTGCGGACATAAGCTCCTGAGTGTCAGGCTGGCTTTCCAGGTGCATGACTGCTTGCCACACCTTTTCCGCGCGGTGTTGATCCGCGGTAAGTTGAAGATTCTGCAGGAACTTTTCCTTTACGGCACTGCCTGACAGCTGCCTGCCCGCTGCACCGCGATTGACGGTTTCGAACTGACGCAGCGTTGCACCGCCGGTTGTCTCGATGCGGATGCCACCTGAGAAATAGTCTGGATAGTGCGATTCATCACTGTGCTCGAAGCCGATGCGTTGGCACAGTGCCAGCACCCTGGCATCTTCCCGGGACTCGGTATCCAGCTCCGCCAGCCCGAACCGGCCTTTCAGCAGCGCTGTAGCAACGGCGTACTGAATACTGAACTTTGCATCATAATCACTTTGTGGTCGTCGCTTGGCATCCTCTGGTTCACAGACCACGGAAAATTGACGTTCGTGCAGCTGCACCATCACCCGCTCTATAGCGTCAGCCCGCAGTGAATGTTCTTCGCGCAGCGCCAGCGCCGCATCGATGGCGGCGTGGTTGAAATGACATACAGGATAGGGCTTGATGGCGACCGAGAGCATCTCCCAACGCTGGAACAGTTGATCGAGTACAGGTGACAGATCGGTTTCCGTATCCCGCGTGTAGAGTGCGTAAAAGCCGTATCGGCCCGCGTATGCCTCTTTCGGTCCGTCAAAACCGGCGTGGCCCAGGGCGCCTGCCGTAATCGCCGAGGATGCTGCCCAGCCTGGATGCAGACGTTTGGTCCAGCTTCCGTCATCGAGAAACGCCATACTGCCACTGGCCATGCTCAGCGCTATGCCCTGCGCGCGTATCATTGCCGCCGAGTCCGCCCCCAGGCAACGGCTGACCGCCAGCGTGGCGCCAAAGACACTGACCAGACCCGTCGGGTGAAACCCCAGTTGCTGAAATGTGCCCCCGGCAATCGAACCTAGTCGCGCATCGACTTCAACTGCGGCGAGCACTGCAAGGAGTGCCTCAGCACCACTGAGCCGCTGTGAATCTGCGATGCCAAGGACTGCCGGAAGCGCGCTGGCGGTGCAATGAATGACCGATCCCGGGTGGGTATCGTCAAAATCCAGACCGTGGATGAGTAATCCATTGAGCATTGCTGCATCGCGGGGTGCATAGCCTTTGTCACTGCCAATGACACACGCATTGCCACTGCTGCCGAGGCTGTCTATACCTTTGAAAGCTCTCTCGGCAAACTCATAGTGATGCGAGGCGAAAGCAATACCTATGGCATCGGCTACACATAACTTGAGGTATCCGAGCACATCATCAGGCACTGCGCTCTGCTGCAAACCCGAAACCGCTGCCGCCAGCTTTGCCGACAAACCCGCATCTAGATCGCCGGCGTCTGAAACTCGAGACAATGATGAACCCCTGATAGCATATGTCCGGACATTATATCAGGGATGCTGACGGATGGATACGCGCTCGCCCTAGGAGCCTAAGTCCGACAGGCTCCTAGTGCCCGAGAATCCGGGCAAGTTCGATAATTCGCTGGCTCTTGTAGACGATCGGGTAATCGATGAAATAGCCGTCAAGCTGAATGGATGCAGAGCCCTGTGCTTCGGCTGTCTCGAAGGCGGCGACCACTGCCCGCGCGTGCGCGATCTCTTCCGCTGTAGGCGTGAATACGGCGTTGGCCAGTGGCACCTGGTCGGGGTGGATGCAAAGCTTGCCGCCGAAACCAAACTTGCGCCCACGCTCTGCGGAGGCCCGGAAGCGGTCACTGTCCTTGATCTGCAGTACGACTGTATCGATGGGCGGTGCGATATTGGCGACCCGGGACGCATGTGTCAGACGGGCCCTTGCATAGGCGAGAACCTCTTCATCCGCGGTCCACTGGTAGTCGAGATCAAGGGTATAGTCACCACCCCCAAAAGCAAGCCGGGAAACCCGGGGCACGGCCTGTGCGATTTCATTGGCGAATTCGACGCCCCTGGCGGTTTCGATGATCGGCAGCAAATCAATCCCGCCCGCTGTCAGACCGGCTTTTGTTTCAGCCTGTGTTATCAACTCGTCGACCGCACGCATCTGATCGCTATTCTCTACTTTGGGCAATACCACGCCCTGCAGCCAGCTGCCGACGCAAACGGCGATATCTGCCTCGGCGTAAGGCGTGTCGAGACTGTTTATCCGCACGTAACGCAGGCAGCTGCTGTCCAGGCGGCTGGCGAATGCGTCTACCACGAGCGCGCGGGTGGCCTCTTTCTCGGCTATCGCGACGGCATCCTCCAGATCCAGGATGACCGCGTCGGCGTCCGTCTGGAATACTTTTTCTACCCGCCGGGAATGGTTGCCAGGGGTAAAGAGAAAACTGCGGATTGCCGCCTGCTGTGCCGGTGGTTGCATTATTGACTCCATGACCAGTGATTTGCGGTCTGCCAACCGCGGGTGAATTCGAAAGAATAACTGAAGTTTCCAGCCGGATGTTCTGACACTGACACTTCAAACACGCGTCCCTGTGCGCCCTCATAGCGCCGACATACCTTGAGCGACGCCGTTCCCGCTTCGACGCCCAGTGAGATGGCCCTGCTCTCCCCGATCTGACCGGCGTAAATAGTCACTTGAACCCGCTGCACAGTTTCGCCGAAGGTCTCTGCGATCACTTCATACGCGGGCCGACTGTTACTGCCCAGCCGCTGGACAATCGAGCTGTATTCGGGCAGCACGTACACGTCACTCCAGCAGATCGGAAGCCCCGAGTCGGCCATGGTGCGAAGACCGGCGATCCGAGTCCATGCGCTGCCGGACGGGCACGCTAATTCCCCGGCAAGGGCTCGATCCAACTTGATATCTTCGGAATGCAGCACCCGGAACCGACTGTCACCCGGATAGCTGAAAAGCTCCGAGGGGGCGTTCACAACCTGCACGAAGGATGGGCGGGCATCCCGGGACAGCACCACTGTGCCTCGACCCCGGCGACGCTCCACCATGCCCATATCCTCGAGCACACGCAGCGCTTCGCGGACCGTATGTCTACTCGCGTCGTGGCTTGTCATAAGCTCCAGCTCACCCGGTATCAGGGTGCCAACGGCGTAGCGGCCACGACGTATCTCGTTGAGCAAGGCGTCAGCGATAAAGCGATAGCGGGGCTGCACCTTTTTTTTCGAGGCGCCGGCGCGCATCATCGCTTGTATCTCCAATCTTTATTTATCATACTCCGCGTATTGTCCGAACATTTGCATTTAAAAGCAATGATTGTAAAAATCAGTTGGGCAATATCCCAGCGTTTTGTCGAGCGGCCTGCGCCGCGGAGGAGTCATGGACCATCCGAGCATTGAGCAGCGGTACACGGAATCCGCCGGTCGCTATTTTGAAGATTTTGCCGTGGGGGATGTCTATCACCACAGCCCTGGGCGTACTGTCACGCAGTACGATAATGCGGCCTTTACGCTTCTGACAATGAACACGCATCCTTTACATTTTGATGAAGAGTACGCGGCCAGGACTGAATTTGGTAAACCACTGGTCGCCAGCCCGCTGACCGTTTCGATTGTAATTGGCATGACCGTCAGCGACGTGAGTCAGAAGGCAATTGCCAACCTTGGCTGGAAGGAGATCCGATTGCCGGCGCCTGTCTTCCACGGTGACACGCTTTATTCGAGTACCGAAGTGCTTGACAAGCGCGAATCCAAATCCCGACCCAACGCAGGCGTGGTCTACGTTATGACCGAAGGCATCAATCAGCATGGCACGGTGGTGTGTAGCTTTGAGCGCCAGATGCTGATGGCTAAGCGACCCGCGGGTTCCCAGGACTGAAGCGAGTACCAATTATGAATACAGCGACGAGCATGACCAATGAACAGCTGCGCGATGCGCAGGAAGTGGAAACCCAGATTCTCGCGACGATCGACAAATGGGTGGAGAAGGAAGTTCGCCCTATTGCGCAGAAATTCGACCAGGCTGATGAGTATCCCGATGAGCTGGTAGGACAGATGCAGGAGCTGGGGCTCTTTGGTGCAACGATCGCCCCCGAGTACGGCGGTCTGGGCCTGAGCGCAACCACCTATGCGAAGGTGGTATCACGCATCTGTGAGGTCTGGATGGCGCCTTCGGGCATCTTCAATTCCCATCTGATCATGGCCAACTGCGTCCAGCGGGGTGGAACCGAAGCTCAGAAGGAAGCGTATCTGCCAAGATTTGCCACAGGCGAACTGCGCGGTGGCGTTGGCTTGACCGAACCCGACGCGGGCAGCGACCTGCAGAGTATTCGCATGACTGCCCGACCTGAGGGCAAAGATTTTATCATCAACGGAACCAAAACCTGGATCACTAACGGCATCAAGGGGAATTGCCTCGCCGTGTTGGTCAAGACCGACCCCGACGCGCAGCCAGCACACAAGGGTATGAGTCTTTTCCTGTGTGAGAAGGGTGAGGGTTTCAGCGTAGGCAAGAAGCTCAAAAAGCTGGGTTACCGGGCAATCGACAGCGCAGAGCTGATATTTGACGATTTCCGCGTTGCAGCCGATAAGCTGATCGGTGGTGAAGAGGGTCGTGGTTTCCAGCAGGTCGCGGGCGGCCTGGAGCTCGGTCGTATCAATATCGCGGCCCGAGGCGCAGGCATGGCCAAGGGTGCAACTGACAAGGCCCTGGCCTATGCGATGGAACGCAAGACTTTTGGCAAGCCTATCGCGGACCATCAGGCTATTCAGCTGAAGCTGGCTGAAATGTCGACGCGTGCCGAGGCGGCAAGACTCCTCGTTCAGCAGGCGGCTGAGAAATTCGATCGCGACGAACGCTGCGACCTCGAGGCAGGGCAGGCAAAGTATTTTGCTTCCGAGGCAGCGGTACAGAATAGCCTGGATGCAATGCGCGTGTTTGGCGGCTACAGCTATTCACCGGAGTATGAAATCGAGCGTTATTATCGGGATGCGCCGCTACTCTGCATTGGTGAGGGCACCAA
>CAYFVJ010000065.1:0-5311 GCA_964346555.1 uncultured Alteromonadaceae bacterium
CGTATTCAGAACCACTGGGTCTGGAACGGCCTGAGTGTGGACCCAGTGCTTTGAAACCTGGCAGCCTCTGGCGCAACAACATCCGTGCAAACCTGCTCTGGCCGTTCCACCATTGATATAAGCAGAGCAAAGTCGGGCTGTCGACTATCGTTTGGTTACTAAGCGCAGACGCACTAGCGCCGTTTTGAATAACGTTTTGTATAAGTGTTTTATAACAATGAGTTGACTATCAAAATTAAAGTTGAATATAGGGCATAGAATCCGCCCCGGGCAGTTCTTTCGCTAATCGCTTATATCGATGGCGAGGCATTCGATCCAGTGCACAACCGGCACACCGGCAGCGCTGCCGAGGTGTAGCTGGCAGCCGACATTGGCGGTAACAATGCGCGTCGGCTGCTCGCCGGTCAGCGCGCTGAGCTTGCGCGAGCGCAGGCGCTGGCTGGTATCCGGCTGAAGCAGGGAATAGGTACCCGCCGAGCCACAGCACAGGTGGTCCTCGCGGGTGCTTGTCAGCACATAGCCACAGCGTTGCAGAAGCTGTCGCACGCTGTCTGGCTGACCGAGTGCGTGCGACTGGCTGCAGGGGGTGTGGACCGCGATTGCACCCCGGCTAGCCGTCAGTGGCAGACTCTCGAGCGGCTCGCGCCCCAGCGCGCCGGCGATATCCAGCGCCAGTTCGCTGATGCGCGCCGCACGGTTGCAGTATTCCGGATCGTCGGCCAGCAGGCGCCCGTAGTCTGCAATCTGTGCTCCGCATCCTGTCGCGCTGCTGATGACTGCCTCCGCGCCGGCCTCGATATGCGGCCACAGGGCATCGATGTTGCGCCGCATGTCCGCCAGGGCCGCCGCGTGGGCGCCCAGGTGATGATTGACCGCGCCGCAACAGCCTTCCCGGCGGGCGCTGACGAGTTCGATCCCGAGCCGGTCGAACACCCGGCGCGCGGCATCGTTGGTTCGCGGTGTCGCCGCGCGCTGCACACAACCCTCGAGCAGCACCATGCGTCGCGACAGACGACGCGCAGCGAACGGCAGTCTCTGCTGGCGTGGCGGGACGAGCCGGCGCAGAGTCACCGGTAGTGCTCCACGTACAGCCTGTCCCATGCGCAATAGCGGCGTGAAGACGCGCGGGCGGGGTACCGTCTGGCGCAAGAGCCAGCGCAGACCGCGCTGTGGCAGGGTGCGAAAGTCCCGGGCCTGGGTCAGTCTGCGCCCGGCGTCGGCGATCTGCGCATACTGCACACCCGACGGGCAGGTGGTCTCACAGCTGCGACAGGTCAGGCAGCGGTCGAGGTGCGTCTGTACCGCGTGCTCGCCATGGCCGGTTTCCAGCAGGGACTTGATCAGGTAAATGCGCCCGCGCGGGCTGTCGCGTTCGTCCCGGTTATCGAGATAGGTGGGGCAGGTCGCCAGGCAGAAACCACAGTGCACACAGGCGCTGGTCAGTGCCGCGGCTTCGCTTGCGGCCGCGCTGTCTTGAAAGTCCGGATGGATATTGACGTACATCTACAGCCAGCCGTAGACGCGGCCGGGATTGAACACCCCAAAGGGGTCGAGTGCGCTCTTCAGCCGGCGATGCAGCGTTTGCGCCGCTTCCGGCACGGGGCCGTTGACTTCACTGCGGCGGTCGCCGCCGCGCCAGAGCTGTGCCCGTCCCCCCGCCAGCTCCGCCGTGGCGTGCATCTCGGTGGCGTCCTGCTCGCCGCTGTAAAAGCGCTGGGCTCCGCCCCAGTCGACCACATCCGGTGCGGGCATCGTGACCGCTGACCCCGGCGCCAGCGACAGCCGCCACAGCGGGGCATCATCTGCAAAAGGCGCCGTCGCCAACGTATCGAGGCTGTTCCAGGGAATCCCTTCGTCTATTGCATCGCCGCCCTGGCGACGCCGGAAGTCGGACAGGGTGGATTCGCTGCCACTCAGCCTGAGATACAGGGTGCCCGCCTGCCAGCAGGCACCGCTGATCGGCTCCGGCAGGGCCGACAGGGACAGCATGCGCTCGATGGCTGTCGTGCAGTCGGTGCTGTAGGCCAGCGTGATGTCGCTCGCTGGACGCGGCAGCACCCGCAGTGTCACTTCGGTTATCAGGCCGAGCGTACCCTGGGCGCCGGCGTGCAGACGGCTGACATCGTAACCGGCGACGTTCTTCATGACCCGGCCGCCGTAGCGCAGCAGTTCGCCCCGGCCATTGATGAACTGTACACCCAGGATGCTGTCGCGCAGAGCGCCGCGCCAGGGACGCCCGGGTCCCGAGGCATTGCAGGCGACACTGCCGCCCAGCGTCGCGCTGCCGCCGAACAGGGGACACTCCGCGGGCAGCATCTGGCCCCGCGCCGCAAGCGCGGCATTGAGCTCGGCGATCGGCGTGCCGGCGCGCGCGGAAATCACCAGTTCGTCGGGCTGGTAGTCGACGATACCTCGATGCCCGGTGACGTCCAGCGGCGCGGCGTCGACGTCGCGACCGCAGTAGCCCGACTTGCTGCCGGCGCCGGCAATCCGCAGGGGTGAGCGGCGAGACACGGCGTCGAGCACGGCATCGCAAAGGGTCTCAGTGCAGTCAGCCATGCCGGTGCTGTGCCGGCAGGGCGCGGTATTCCTGACAGCGCCTCAGAATCGGGATGCCCTTGCCGGGGTTCAGATGCAGATGGGGATCGAACGCTGACTTGATCGCCTCAAGCTGCAGCAGCTCGCTGTCGCTGAACTGCACGTTCATCTGCTGCAGCTTTTCCAGCCCGACCCCGTGCTCACCGGTAATGCTGCCGCCCAGTGCCACGCTGCGCTCGAGTATGCGCGCGCCCAGGGTCTCGGCGCGGCGCACCTCATCCGGGTCGCTGGCGTCGAACAGGATCAAGGGGTGCAGGTTGCCGTCGCCGGCGTGAAAGACGTTCGCAACGCGCAGGCCTGCGTCTGCCGCCATGGCGCTGATCTCCTCGAGCATCTGCGCCACGTGACGTCGCGGGATGGTGCCGTCCATGCAATAGTAGTCCGGCGACAGGCGGCCGACGGCGGGAAAAGCGGACTTGCGGCCGCGCCACAGGCGCTGGCACATGGCGGGGTCCGATGCCGTTTCGATAGTGGTTGCGCCGGCGTCGCGCAGCAGCGCGCTCACCTCGGTGCTCTGTTGCGCAACCGCCGCCTTGCTGCCATCCAGCTCACACAGGAGCAGGGCGGCCGCATCCCGGGGATAGCCCGCCGCCGCGAAATCCTCCGCCGCCTGGATGGCAAGCGCATCCATCATCTCCAGCCCGGCGGGCAGGATGCCCGCGGCAATCACGGCGCCGACGGCGTTGCCCGCCGCTGTCACCGAGTCAAAGCCGGCCATGAGCACGGCCACCGCTCCCGGCAGCGGCAGCAGTCGCACGGTGATCTCGACCACGATGCCGAGCAGGCCTTCGGAGCCGATCATCAGCGCCAGCAGGTCGGCCCCGGGGGTATCCAGCCCGCTGCCGCCTAGAGTGATCCTGTCTCCGCTCGCAGTGACGACTTCCAGCGCGATGACGTTGTGCACCGTAAGCCCGTACTTGAGGCAATGCACACCGCCCGAATTCTCCGCCACGTTGCCACCGATGGAGCAGGCAATCTGCGAGGAGGGGTCCGGGGCGTAGAACAGGCCGTGCGCTGCCGCCGCCTCGGATATCGACAGATTGGTAACGCCCGGTTGCACCCGCGCCGTGCGGTTGCGCGCGTCGATATCGACAATGCCGTCGAGTCCCGCGAGGCTGAGCAGCACCCCCTCGGGATGTGGTGTGGCGCCGGCAGACAGCCCCGTTCCCGAACCGCGCGCCACCACCGGCACACCGAAGTCATGGCACAGCGCGACGACCGCGGCGACCTCATCGGCATCCCGCGGCATGACCACCGCCAGCGGGCGCTCGCAGTAAAGCGTGAGCCCGTCGCATTCCCAAGCGCGCAGCGACTCCCGGTCACTGACCACCGCATGCGCCGGCAGCAGCTCGCGCAGCCCCGCCAGCAGCGCAGCCGAGTCCACGGGCGGCATACTGCCCGCCGCAGGTACCGCAGCCTCGCCGATATGTCCGGACTCTTTGCTCACGCAGGAATGGTACTTCACCTCCCTGCTCAGTGACAGACCGTTTCTGTACTGTCTGGTGCGTCCTCCCGGATACTCTCTTGGGTCCGCCAGGGCGCTGCGCTACGTGGCAATACTCTCCATATTGCCTGTGGATCGGGCTTGTCGCGGTCCTATTAACGGGCTCTGAAGCGTGGCGAATTTATGTTTCGCGGTACCAGGCCTTCAGCTCAGGTAGCGCTGGCGCTTGCGCGGGGTCAGCTGCTCCAGGTCGGCAAGAACAAAACTGTCCACGCAGTCGCCGAAGGCGGTATCGACATTGAAGGCGCTGAAGGACACGCCACCGGGGCGCACAGACTGTGAATAGTGCTTGTACAGTGTAGGCACGGGCAGGCCCTTCGCCGAAAGCTTTGTGCGCAGGATTCGAAAGTCCCCCTCGGGGTCATCGCCACGGAAGTCTTCCACGGCTGTGGCGATCAACTCGTCCGCGAGGCGCAGCGGATTGCGTGCACGCACGCCCAGTTCAGGCGCGGCAAAATAGTGGCCGTAGTAGCCGGTGAGCAGGGCGGTGCCTTCACTGCCGTAATGCCGGCTGATGGAGGCGGGGCCGAACAGATAGCGGTAGCCGGGGTTGCGCTTGAGGAACGCCCCGATGCCCCACCACAGGTAATCCAGGCTGTGCCGGGTCTGGTAGCGCGGCTGCACGAAGCTGCGGCCCATTTCCAGGCCCTCGCGCAGCTGCGGTACGATGCTGTCGGGGAAGTGAAACAGGGTGCCTGAGTAAAGTGCTTCGACGCCGCGACTGTCAATCAGCCGGCCGGCAGCGCCGAGCCGGTAGGCGCCGGCGATCTCGCGGTCCTGTGGGTCCCACAGCACCAGGTGCACATAATCGGGGTCGTGGCGGTCGATGTCCCGCGGTTGCCCGGTGCCCTCGCCGACGCTGCGGAAAGTGTACTCGCGCAGGCGACCGAGCTCGCGCATCACGCAGGGTGAGTCCCGATAGCGACACAGGTAGAGCGCTTTGTGGTCGGGGGTCTCGCCCAGATAGTCACTAGCGCCGAGCTCCTGCTGCAGAAGCTGGCGGTTCTCAGGCGGTGCCACGCTATCGACAGAGCGGAATACAGGCTTACCGCCACTGCCGAGCCGGTACACGTGCTTGCGGAACATGCGGGCAAGCTGCACTGGCGCAAAGCCACTAGCGCTGTAGATCTCGTGGGTTATCGGTCGCCCGATGCGCGCATCCACGGTGTTGTGGCTCTGCTTGAACATTTCCCGCACCAGCCACAGTGT
>CAYFVJ010000065.1:5411-12654 GCA_964346555.1 uncultured Alteromonadaceae bacterium
GCGTGCTCCCGGCTGGCGTGCCCCGGGCTGGCGTGCCCCGGGCTGGCGTGCCCCGAGGAGCCTCTATCAGTCGAGCAAAAAGTCATCGGGATCCTGACCTTTACGCCAGGGGCTCATAAAACGCTCTGTGCTGCGTTGCTGCTGCGGCGCGTCGATGCGCTGGATCTTGCCGCCGCGCGCGAGGTAGTGATTGATGTGCCGGCTGATGGCATCGCGCAGACGCTGCTTTTCTGCCGGACAGGGAGTAGCGGATGGTCGGTTCATGGTGCGGCCCTCCTGTTCTATGCGTTGAACACGTTCAGGATGCGACCGCTTTATTGCAGAAAGAAAACACTTTGTTGAAGTTTTCATGACGCTGGTCGGGGTTCTCCCTCGCTGCGCCATCGGCCGGAATCGAAATCGAAAGAGTTCCTCGCGCCCGCGCCGCGTCAAGTTCAAAAAATCTCCAATTGTCATATTCGTGTCATAAATCACCGCTAGGGTTCTTCCTATTACTTTCAGTTTATCCGGTCGCGCTGCGGCGGCGAATAACAGAATGTCGAGTCAGGAGGGGTGCATGCGTAAAAAGAAACTGGTAGCGGCTTTGGCCGGGCTGTACATGGGGGCACTGGCTGCGGCTCCTTACGAAACTGGGGATATCGTGGTGTCGGTGCTGGAACGCGGCGTCCCGGCAGATGGCATCGACATTCTCGTCGACGGTGAGGAAGCGGCAACCACTGATGAATTCGGGCTCGCCGAACTGCGCATCGATCCCGGCCGCCACAAGATCACCATCCGCAAGGAAGATACGGTAAGGACAACGGTTCCAATCAATCTGGACACTGGCGACAGCGCAGAGGTGTCTATCAATCTGGTCGGACTCGGCAGGCCGACTTCGCAGGAGGTTAGAACCTTTTCAGGTGAAGGTGATGCAGGCACGCTATCCGGCGTGGTGCGTAGTGAAGCCGGAGAGCCCGTTCCAGGGGCGCAGGTCGCGATTGCCGAGCTCGATAGGCAAGCGACTACCGATGCGGATGGCAGCTTTTCTTTGCAGGTCCCACGCGGCAACTACGCACTGACTGTATCGCACCCGTCCTACGCCAGCAGCCGCCTGCGCGAGGCCCGGGCCTTGAGCTCCATCACCGGCGGCTTTGATCTCGTCCTGCGCAGCACAAAGACCGATGACACGCCATCGGCGCCGGGGATGATTGAAGAGGTGATGGTTGTGGGCCGGTTTGTCCCACAGACTGCGGTTGCCCTCGAGCGCATGTCCGACTCCATTCTCGACGTTATCAGCGAGGAGCAGATAGCCATCGCCGGTGATTCCACCGCAGCAGATGCCGTCTCGCGTGTTACGGGGATTACGGTAAAGGATGATGTCGTAGTTGTTCGCGGCCTGAACGAACGTTATTCGGCTACTTTGTTCAACAATTCCGAGCTGCCGAGTACTGATCCCACCCGACGCGCCATTGGTCTGGGTATTTTCCCCACGCAGCTGATCGGTGGCATCACCGTGCAGAAGACCTACTCGGCGGATCTTCCCGGTGACTTTTCCGGTGGCGCCGTAAAACTGGTGAGCAAGGGTGTGCCCGATGGTTTTGAAGGGCGCATATCGCTGTCTACGGGCACGAACAGCGAGTCAACGTTTGGCGATGGCTTCACCCACAAGGGTGGTGACTACGATTTTCTTGGCTACGACGACGGTGATAGAGATATACCGTCGCTGGCGGGACAGCTGACCAATGGTGGCGCGGATCCGCTTAATCAGCTCAGCGCCGAAGATGTTGATCTTATAGGTGAAGAGCTCCTGAACAATTTCCGTTTCAATTTGCGCGGTTTGGAGCTCCCTGCCGATTTTTCCGGGGATGCCTACATAGGTCAGCGCTTTGATGTCGGAGACGCCAGTATCGGAGTCAACCTAACCGCCCTTTACGACTCAGAGTGGCGCTACGTCAAGGAGCAACGTAACGAAATCCTGGCGGATGCCACTGGTGGCCAGTTCGTCGGCGAGGGCAGTGAGCTCGAGCGCAGCGAGAACACGGTCAGGGCCGCATCCGCGCTGAATATAGTCGGGGAATTTGGCGTAAACCACACCTTGAACTTTGCGTCCATGTTGTCCCGTGACTCCTTGAAAGGCACCTTTTTCGAAGAAGGATTCAATCGTTCAGATGATCGCACTTTCCGCAGTGTGACACTGGAGTTCACGGAGTCGCAGCTGTTTACCAATCAACTCAGTGGGCAGCACATATTTCCCGCTGCCAGCGAGCTGCAAATCGATTGGCAGGTTGCCTATTCCAAGGCCAAGCGTGATGAGCCCGGCACGCGCGAGTACACTTACTCACGCCCGGAGACGGCGCTTGATCAGCCGTTCAGGCTGGCGTCGGGGCCTGGCGAGGCCGGCCTGCCGCCGTTGCTGAGCTGGGAGTTCCTGGACGAGGACACGCTGGATGTCGCGCTGGATGCCAGCCTTCCTGCCCGCTATGCCGATGGTCGCATAGACGGCCTATGGAAAATCGGCGCCCGCATTACACAGCGTGACCGCGACTTCGAGTCTGTGCGCTGGCGCTACAGCCTGGGTCCCGGTGCCGGAAACAATGACCCTTTTTTCTTTCCCTCGCTGGCGTTGCCCTCGGTCGAAATGATTCTGACACCAAGTCGTGTCGGTGAAAACGGCTTCCGGCTGGTCAACGCCAGCTCTGCGCTTGCAGGGGGCAGCAACGCGGATAACTACACTGGCGAGCAGGACATCTATGCCGGCTACATTATGGGTGATTTTGACCTGGGTGATCGCTGGCGCCTGCAGGCGGGCGTGCGAGTCGAAACTTCAGACCTGCTGGTCAGTACCGGGGCTATCGCCGGCGGCGAGCCGCAGATCGGCAACATCGACGAAACCGATGTACTGCCATCACTCAATCTCACCTGGTACCTCAACGATGAAAGCCAGGTCCGCTTTGGCGCCAGCCAGACGGTCAACCGACCGCAGTTCCGTGAGTTGTCGCCGAACCCGTTCCGCGACCCCCTGACGCGCTTCGAGGCCGTGGGTAATCCGGACCTAGATCAGTCGGAGATTACCAGCTTTGATCTGCGCTACGAGCGTTATTTTTCCAGTGAGGAGGGTTTCTCGATTGCCGCCTTCTACAAAGAACTGAAAGACCCTCTCGAAGTGGTGATTATCGGCGGCGGCTCCGATGATCGTGGCGTGCGCAGCTTTGCCAATGCCGACGAGGGAGAAATTTACGGCCTGGAGCTCGATGGCAGCCTCATTCTCGATGAGTTCGCCGATTTCCTGCCTTTCCTCGCCAATACCTACGTCACCGGCAACATCGCCTACATCGAATCTGAAGTCACGGTCCGACCAGAGGATGCCGGGATCGTCACCAATCTCACCCGCGAACTGCAGGGCCAATCGCCCTGGGTGGCCAATTTTGGTCTTGGCTATACCAGTATTTCCCAGGGCGTTGACGCGATATTGCTACTCAATGCCTTTGGCGAGCGCATCAATGAGGTGGGCACTAACTTTGTGCCCGACTCCGAGGAACAAACACGGCTCCTGCTGGATTTCAATTTTCGCAAGGTCTTCTTCGATGACTGGACGCTGAGCCTCAAAGCCAGAAACCTCCTCGACGCCGAGTTCGAGGTCCAGCAGGGCTCGGAGATACAGCGCAGCTTCGAAAGTGGCAGGGAGTTTGAGATCAGCCTGTCATACGAGTTCTGATTGACGCCAATGCTGACTGCTGCGATTGCGACGATCGTTCGCCTTTTAAAAAAAGGAAGTAGTACTTCTAAATCACGGAGAGAGGACGCAAAATGATGATGAAACGGAAAACTGGCGCTATTGCTACAGCTTGGGCGGTTGCCACGCTCGTTGGCTGCGGAGACGGCAGCGATTTCGGGCCGGGTTCACCCGAAATCAATATCGAGCTAGGCGACACCAATGTAACCGTTCCACCTGGCAGTGGCGGTGGCGGTGATGATGGGGGCGGTGATCAGGGCACAGTTGCCGGTCGCCCGGTTGCGTCGGGCCTGGTCGATAATCCGGCGGACCCGATTCCTGCAGGCGCGATTATCGGTCGCGTCGCGTCCGGTGATGGCGCCAGTGACACGGGGCCGGTTCCGGATCCGGCTCCAGTGAGCGAAGACCCGTACGCAATTGCCGACCTTTGGGCAGCGATCGACGCCAGTCCCGACTTGAACAACGCGACCAGTCTGCGCGGACTGATCGACAGCTCCGGCATGCCGATCGGCTCTCCCTCGGCGCTGCAGGCGGACTTCGAGGCACCGTCTACCTGGCCGCCGAGCTCGGCATCGGATGCCAGCGAGCTGCCCGTCCCGGATTATATTACGAGTACCGACTATATCGGTGCCTACGAGCCCGGCGTACCGCGGGCGCAGCAATGGACACGCGACTGGACGATTGCCGTCAATGGCAACAAAGCGGTGTGGAAATATCACGGTGGCGAGCCGGGAACCGCGCTGGCGAACGCGGGCAGTGCGCCTGCATCGACTGGTGCCTGTCCCGAGGGCACGACGTTCGCCGGGCTATTCTCGGAGCTTATCGGCCCACTGGTGAACGACAGTGCCGGCCTGTTCAGCGGCGCCGCAGCCCAGGGCGACTATGACGTGTGCACGCTGGACGCTCGTTATGACATCGACGGTACGACGATTACACTGACCAATGACAAGGTATACAACATTGCCGACAGCTTTCCGGGCTCCAAGGTGGGTAACGGTGATGAGGAGTCAGGCAACGATCCGAACGCCGTCGTAAACGTCGATCTGGAGATAGAGGCGGGCACGCTGATCTTCGGCGAACCCCAGGAAGCGTTGATCGTTACGCGCGGTTCCAGAGCGTTTGTCAACGGGACGCGCAGCGCGCCTGTCATCATGACGTCCCGCCGACAGCTGGAGATCCGCTTCGATGGTGACCCAAACACTGTCGATGGCGGTCAGACGGGCGAATGGGCTGGTTTTGCGCTGATGGGTTTTGCTCGCGAGAACCAGTGTGGCGGTAGTTTTGCGGCCTGCAACGTGCTGGCCGAGGGCGGCATTGGCAACTACGGTGGTGATAACGACGAGGATGATTCCGGCAGTGTCAACTTCCTCGTGATACGCCATGCCGGTAACGACCTCGACGGTCAGGGCAACGAGCTCAACGGCTTCACCCTGTTCGGCGTCGGACGCAATACCGAACTCCAGCACGTGCAGGTTCACCGCGGATTTGACGATGGTGTCGAGTTTTTCGGTGGTAATGCCTTCATTCGCTACCTGGTGCTCACCGGCAACGGCGACGACAGTCTGGATTACGACAGCGGCTGGACCGGCGGCGCGCAGAACGTGCTAATCATTCAAGAGTCAGCGCCGCGCTCGAACCACGGCATCGAGTCCGACTCAAAATTCGCCCAGGAGCCGATCACCTTCGAACTGCTGAGCAATTTGACGATCATTGGACCGGAATCGCGCGGTGCGAGCAATGAAAAGAGCGGTGATGAGGGCATTCGCTTCCGCGAAGGCAAGCGCGCTGCCGTGAACAACACGATAGTGAGCGGTGAGTACGCCGCCTGTATAAACATCGATGATGACGACACCTTCCTGCGCGCTAACGAGGCCGGTGGCTCCGCGCCGACCGCGCCGGGTCCGCACTTCTCCTTCAAGAACTCGATTGTTGAGTGTGTGGAGGCGCCCAACTTCCTGCAGAAGTAACGAGAGTCCCCCTTTGCCCGCCGCGCAATAATGCACGGCGGGTTTTTTTGGTTTCTCTTCTACGAGCAGGCGTGATTGCAGCGCACCATCATTTTTTTGTCATAAAACTGTCACGTTGTTCAGTTAACGTCGCGCCATCGTCAAGGAGATCGATCCCATGCGCGCACCGATGACTCTCGTCGCCCTGCTGCTGACCTTTTTCACTTCCTCTCTTGCCCAGGCCCTTGCTCTGGGCCCGAAGGAGTTCGCCGCGGCGGAGGAGGTGGCCTGTGTCATGGCGCAGGATGCCCTCGGTTACCTGTCGGAAAATGACTACAATGATTTGATAGACCAGGCCCTATCGGATTTTGAAGTGGCAACCGGCAACGTTGTCTACGCCAAGGCGGTCGGCTATTTCGACGGGCTGATGTTCGGCATCCCCGAGTCGAATCAGCGTCTGGTGCAGCAGCGTCTGCGCGAATTCAATGCCAGCCGCGCCTGTACGCGCCTGGTGAGCAGCGCTTTACATCTGTAACGAGGACGGTATCTGCAATGACGACAACGCCCGATAGCGAAGGATCCCCGGAACTGCTGATCCGTTCACGGGCCGTCCCCGTAACCTAAGTCGAATTAGGCTTTTTGCCCGATTCGTTTCCCTGGACCATCTCTTCCCCCTGATGGTCTCTTGCCCGGCCATGTATTTGTCCGGGCTTTTTTTTGTGTAAAGCTGGCGGAATGTGGCAGTCTCAGCGGAAGGTGTATTGCATGACATACAAGGTGGAGACTTCTTGGGCCGCCTGCCGGCGCTTTCGGGCAGCGCTTGGCCGGGGCGGATTGGTGGTCGCGCTGCTGGTCGCCATCGCCGGCTGCGCCGGGGTCAGCGTGGACGATTACCGCGGCGGGTCGCCGCGCCTGGAACCGGAGACATTCTTTGACGGCCAGCTGGTCGCTCATGGCATGCTCAAGGATCGCGCCGGTCGCGTCACCAGGCGCTTTATCGCCGATATCGAGGCGTCCTGGGAGGACGGCGTGGGCACTCTCGACGAGCGTTTCGTGTTCGCCGATGGTGAGGAAGACCGCCGGGTGTGGACACTGAGGCCCGACGGAGAAGGCGCTTATATCGGCACCGCCGGCGACGTGGTGGGTGAGTCGCCGGTCCGCGTGGCGGGCAACGCCATGTTTCTCGACTACACGCTGCGGGTACCGTTCGGGGACGGTACTCTCGATGTTCAGATCGACGACCGCATGTATCTTATCGACGACAGCACGCTGCTGAACGAATCGGTGATGCGCAAGTTCGGCTTTCGTGTCGGGGAAATCGTACTGGTTATTCGCCGACTGGGCGATGACGTCGGTACGGACGGCAAGAGCAAATGAATCTGCCGCCGCGGCTTGCCCAAGCCCTGGGTTACTCCGGCCTGCTGCCCTTCGCCGGGTTTGCACTCGGTGTGTGGGCGCTGGATGGCTACATCCAGGCGCTGTCGATGCAGGGTTTCCTGGTTTATTCTCTGGCCATCCTGTGCTTTCTGGCGGGCAGTCTGTGGGGGTCCGCGCCGCAGTATAACGAGAGTATCCGCTCCTCCCG
>CAYFVJ010000066.1:0-12568 GCA_964346555.1 uncultured Alteromonadaceae bacterium
TTGTGGTGACAAACAATGAACGTCACTTTTCAAAGATCAATGGCCTGAAGTTTGATAGCTGGGTATAGATCTACGGGTATCGGGGTGGAGCCGGTTACTGGAGAATGGTGCCAGGAGGGACTTGAACCTCCAAGCCTTCAAAGGGGACATTTTACAATTGGACAAAGGGGACATTACTGCTTTGGGCTGACATAGATTTTTCGTCCTCCTTGACCAAGACATATCCCAGGCATATGCTTGAGTTAAGACGAAGGTATGGAGCAATCAAATGGAAAGAGCAAAAATTTTCATCAACGGTCGTAGTAAAGCGGTGCGCCTCCCAAAATCGGTCGTCTTCAGCGATGACGTAAAGGAAGTGGATATCGTACGCAAGGGCGATATGATCATACTGAGGCCGCATCGACCGCAGTGGTCCACGTTTGCCAAGGATGCACCCGATGTGCCGGATGACTTCCTCGCGGATCGACGCGATGAATTGCCACAAAAAAGGCCCCGGCTGCTCTGATGCGTTACATGCTGGATACCGACATCGCCAGCTATGTCATTCGCAGGCGGCCTGAATCACTCCTCTCAAGATTTGCCGACCATGCGGATGAGCTCTGCATCTCCGTGATAACAGAAGCTGAACTGCTCTATGGGGTAGAAAAGAAATCATCAAAAGCGATTGCTGAAGCTGTAGATCAATTCCTGATGCGCTTGACAGTGCTGAACTGGAACCGCACGGCGGTGAGGATGTATGCGAAGTTTCGAACGAAACTGGAAGTCACCGGAACGCCTATAGGCAACATGGATTTGATGATCGCTGCCCATGCGGCAGCGGCAAACCTGGTTGTGGTGACAAACAATGAACGTCACTTTTCAAAGATCAATGGCCTGAAGTTTGAGAGCTGGGTATAGACCTGCGGGTATCGGAGTAGAGCCGGTTAATCGAGAGTGGTGCCCAGGAGAGGACTTGAACCTCCACGCCCTTTCGAGCACTAGCACCTGAAGCTAGCGTGTCTACCAATTTCACCACCTGGGCATCGGGTGAAGGCTGGCAAAGTTAAAGCCGCGGGCAATACTTGTCAAGCTGCAGTCTCGCGTTTACCCACCCTGTGCTGACGCGTGCCGAGGGGCGAGCGAGATGCGCCCTATGCTACACTTCGCGCTTTTTGAGGAACGCCCCCATGTCGCGACGAGGCAGGAAAGCCGACCCGCACGCCGCCCGCGAGGCCGCGAATTACGACAACCCGATCCCGTCACGGGAGTTCATTCTCGAACAGCTGCGCGAGACTGACCGCCCGGTCAACACGCAGCAGATCGCGGATCTGCTGGGCCTGACCGAGCAGCAGGATATCGACGCCCTGCGCAATCGCCTGCGCGCCATGCAGCGCGATGGTCAGTTGCTGGTGGATCGCCGCGGTGCCTTCGGGGTGGTGGACAAGATGAATCTCCTGCGCTGCCGCGTGCAGGGACACCGCGATGGCTTTGGCTTCGCCATACCCCAGACGGGTGGAGAGGACGTCTACCTCAGTGCGCGCCAGATGGGCCAGGTGTTCGACGGCGATATCGTGCTGGTGGCGGTCTCCGGCATCGACCGTCGCGGTCGCCAGGAGGGCAATATCGTTGAAGTCCTCGAGCGCGGCGTGCACAAGGTAGTGGGCCGTTACGAGGAGGAAAGCGGCATCGGGGTCGTCATACCCGACAATGCGCGCATCACCCAGCAAGTGCTGATCCCGCCCGCGGCCAAGGGCAACGCGCTGTCCGGCCAGATTGTCACGGCCCTGATCACGGACTACCCGAAAGGGCGCATGGGTGCCAAGGGCGAGATCGTCGAAGTGCTCGGCGATCACCTCGACCCGGGGCTGGAAATAGAAGTTGCCATCCGTGCTCACGGTATTCCCTTCGAGTGGCCCGAGCCAGTGCTCGAGGAGGCCTCCTTCCTCAAGGACGAGCCGGAAGAAAATGACAAACTTAACCGCATCGACATGCGCGATACGCCGTTTGTCACCATCGACGGCGAGGATGCGCGGGATTTTGACGATGCCGTGTACTGTAAAAAGAGACGCTTTGGCGGCTGGCGCCTGTGGGTCGCGGTTGCCGATGTCTCGCATTACGTGCAGCCCGGTTCGGCGCTCGACGTGGAAGCGCAGACACGCGGTAACTCGGTCTACTTTCCCGAGCGTGTCGTGCCGATGTTCCCGGAGGTGCTGTCCAACGGCCTGTGTTCGCTGAAGCCCGGCGTCGACCGTCTGTCCCAGGTGGTGGAGATGGACCTGGCCAGCGATGGCACAATCAAGAAGTTCTGTTTTTTTGAGGCAGTCATACACTCGCATGCCAGATTGACCTACACCCAGGTGGGCGAGGCACTGGAGCACGGTTCCGCGGACGGAGTGCCAGCTGAGCGCGTCCCCGACCTGCAGCGACTGCAGGCTCTGTACAAGGTGTTGCGAGCAGCGCGCGAGGAACGCGGTGCAATCGATTTCGAGACAGTCGAGACGCGCATCGTCTTCAACGAGCAGCGCAAGATCGACGCGATCGTGCCAGTGCACCGCAACGATGCGCACAAGCTGATCGAGGAATGCATGCTGTGCGCCAACGTGGCGACGGCGCGCTTCTTCGAAAAGCACAAGTTGCCAACCCTGTACCGCGTGCACGAGGGCCCGGGCGAGGAGCGGCTGGAGAATCTGCGCGAGTTTCTCGGTGAGCTCGGCCTGGGCCTGCGCGGCGGAGCCAATCCGTCACCGAAAGATTACCAGGCGTTGATGGAGCAGGTCGCCGATCGCGATGACGCCAATGTCATCCAGACCATGATGCTGCGTTCCCTGCGCCAGGCGGTATACCAGCCCGAGAACAAGGGTCACTTCGGCCTCAATTACGACGGCTACGCCCACTTTACGTCACCGATCCGGCGCTACCCTGACCTGCTGATTCATCGCGGCATCCGCGCCGTGATCCGCTCGAAGACGCGCAGCAAGCTGGTGCGCCGCGCCGATGGCGCCGAGCTCCTGCCGATGGAGCGCAGCTATCCCTACGACGAGAAAACCGTGGCGGCGCTGGGTGAGCATTTTTCGGTCACTGAGCGCCGGGCGGATGAGGCCACCCGCGAGGTGCAGTCCTGGCTCAAGTGCGAATACCTGCAGGATCACGTCGGCGCAGAGTTCGGTGGCGTGGTGGCCGCGGTCACCAGTTTCGGGTTGTTCGTCGAGCTCGAGGATCTGTATATCGAGGGCCTGGTGCACATTACCGCGCTCCCCGGCGACTACTACCGCTTCGATCCCGCCCACCAGCGTCTGGTCGGCGAGCGCAGCGGCCGGACTTTCCAGCTTGGCGACAAGGTTCAGGTGCAGGTTGCCCGGGTTGATCTGGACGACAAGAAGATCGACCTGGAACTGGTCGAGGCCCCGGCGCGGCGCAAGGAGCGCGGCGGCGAGGGGGGTAGCCGCAAGCGCAAGGCGCCAGCAAAAAAAGCTGCAAAAACCGCTGGCGGCAAGAAGGCGGGCGACGACAGTAAAGACGGCGACGGCAGCAAGGGTGGCGAGGGCAAGAAAAGCAGTGGCCGTTCACGCTCGCGCAGCAAGTCCACCAAGGCCGGCGCAGATAACCAGAGCAGCACACCACAGAAGGCAAAGGCCGCGGACAAGGAAACTGATGGTGCCGCCGCAGCGAAGAAAAAATCGCGTCGTCGCGGTGGCCGGCGCCGCCGGCCCGCCGACAGCTGACGGCGATGCCCCGGGTCGCCTACGGCATTCATGCGGTGGATGGCCTGCTGCGTCGTCGCCCGGGTGAAGTTGCTTGCCTGTACGTGCTCAAGGGCCGGGAAGACAAGCGTGTGCAGGCACTGCTGACGCTGGCCGCCAATCAGGGAGTGCGCATCGAGCGGCTGGACAGGCGCGCACTCGAGGCCATGGCGCCAGGGCGACACCAGGGAGTCGCCGCCGGATTGTCTGCCCCGGACGATGCCCCCGGGCCCTCGGGCCGGGCGTGGCAGGAACCCGACCTGCTTCAGGCTGTGGACACCGCGCGGGCACCGTGCCTGCTGCTGGTGCTCGATGGCGTTACCGATCCCCACAACCTGGGTGCCTGTCTGCGCAGCGCCGAGGCTGCAGGCGCCCTGGCGCTCGTTGTTCCCCGGGACAAGTCCGCCAGCATGACGCCGACGGTACAGAAAGTGGCCTGCGGCGCCGCGGAAATGCTGCCGCTGGTACAGGTCACCAATCTCGCACGTACCCTGAAAGCTCTGCGTGAGCGCGGAGTCTGGGTCTACGGTGCCGCGGGTGAGGCAACGCAAAGCCTGTACGACCAGGACCTGCGCGCCCCGGTAGCACTGGTCCTCGGCAGTGAAGGCAAGGGTCTGCGGCGGCTCACCCGGGAGAGCTGTGATGCCCTGGTGCAACTGCCCATGCCGGGGACGGTGGGCAGCCTGAACGTGTCCGTGGCGGCGGGGGTCTGCCTGTTCGAGGCGCTGCGCCAGCGTCGGGCACGGGAAGACCCGCCGGCGTAAGGGATCAGCGTAGCCCGGCGCGCCATTAGCGGCGGGCTCGTCGTTTTCAGGCGGAATCGGCGCGCACAATGAATGATGCCGTGCTTGCTATGCACTGACTCAGTCTATACACTCCGCCTCCCTGAAAATGTGTGCCTGCAATCTAGGCACTACTCCTTGTTGCACCGCAGGTCGGGCAGCATTTACCCGTAAGGAGCTCCTCAATGCGTCATTACGAAATCGTATTCATGGTCCATCCGGACCAGTCAGAACAGGTGCCCTCGATGATCGAGCGCTACAGCGGCACTATTACCAAGGACGGTGGCGCTGTGCATCGTCTAGAGGACTGGGGTCGCCGTCAGCTGGCCTTCCCGATCAACAAGATTCACAAGGCGCACTACGTCCTGATGAACGTCGAGGCCAGCAATGAGGCGATGGAAGAGCTCACTTCGACCTTCCGCTTCAACGATGCGGTCATCCGGCACATGATCATCCGGCGCGATCAGGCAGACACCGCAGAGTCGCCCATCATGAAGGCGGAAAAGGAAAGCCGGGAACGCAAGACGCGCTACGAAGAGCGTCAGTCCAGCGAGGGCGACAGCAAGTCCGGGAAGTCTGACGATCGCCCGGCCCGTTCTGAAGAATCCGCTGACGCCTGAGTCCGCCCTACCACAACGCAGGAGAGTAAGACATGGCGCGTTTTTTTCGTCGTCGCAAGTTCTGTCGCTTCACCGCCGAAGGCGTGAAAGAAATTGATTACAAGGATCTGGAGACGCTGAAGGCCTATATTTCCGAAACCGGAAAGATCGTACCCAGCCGTATTACCGGCACCAAGGCCCGGTACCAGCGTCAGCTGTCGACCGCGGTCAAGCGTGCGCGATTCCTGGCGCTGCTACCGTATACAGATTCCCACCAGTAATAGCGCTGCTCGCCGGCGCGAAGTAGTGCCGGTCGTGGCGAGCCGATGAAAGGCCTGGCCAGTTTTGTCATGGGCGGTCGCTATCGCGCGTTGCTGGTAGCGGTTGCGAGTTCCGGCAGTCTGTTGTTTTGCTGGATCGGTGCAGCGGTAGCGGCGCTGGTAACGCTGCGCAAGGGTCCTGCGCAGGGCTTGTGGATATTGATGTGGGCGTCTCTGCCGGCGCTTGTGGTAACACGCCTGTCCGGTGACACGACGCCCCTGGGCCTGCTGATTGGCACCTTTGCCCTGGCCCTGGTTCTGCGCCTGTCGGTCAGCCTGGCGCTCGCAATACTGGCCAGTGCCGCGGTGGGTGTCGCTACCGGCCTGCTGACACTGGCTTTCGGCGGGGCCATGCTGGAACAGCTGGCGGGCGTGTTCGCCGACTTTGCGCAAGCGTTGCAGGAATCGGGTAGTGGCGGTGCACAGGTCAGGTTTGTCGCGCCTGGGCAGGCACAGCTGGCGGGTATGATCGGCGCCGCGAATGCCGTGCTATCGGTACTCTGCCTGGTTCTGGCGCGTTATTGGCAGGCGGCGTTGTACAATCCGGGCGGTTTCGCCGGTGAGTTTCGCGCGCTGCGCTATCCGGTGGGTTTGACAGCGAGCCTGGTACTGGCGTCCATAGCGCTGGCAAGCATGGGGCTGGTATACCGGAGTTGGGCAATCAACCTGTTGATTCCCGTGACCGTGGTCGGCTTTGCGCTGCTACATTCCTGGGCCGATAGTCGCGGTCGCGGCCCGCTCTGGTTGAGCGCGATGTACATAGCCTGGGTGCTGTTCGATGCGGCCAAGCTCATGCTGGTGGGACTCGCCGTGGTCGATGCCTGGGCGGATTTTCGCCGCCGCTGGTCCAGCGGTGGCGACGATGGCGGTAACGGGTCGTCGTCAGAGCGGGAGGATTAAGCAACAGTCGCGGTGGTTCTTAGGGTGCCACCTTAGTAAATTACAGGGGTGAGCCCCGGTACGAAGAGGATAGCAGGATGGAAGTCATTCTTCTGGAGAACATCGGCAACCTGGGTGGTCTGGGTGACACAGTGGACGTCAAGGCCGGTTATGGACGCAACTTTCTGATCCCCAAGGGCAAGGCTGTGCCCGCCACCAGGGAGAACGTGGCCGCTTTCGAAGCGCGTCGGGCAGAGCTTGAGCGAGCGGCGGCCGAAGCTCTCACTGCAGCCCGGAAGCGGGCAGAGGCGCTGCAGGCGCTCGGCACTATCACCATCGGGGCGAATGTCGGTGAGGGAGGCAAGCTGTTTGGTTCCGTCGGCACGCGCGACATCGCCGATGCCGTGACAGCGGCCGGCTGTGACCTCGACAAGGGAGAAGTCCGCCTGCCTGAGGGCGCGCTGCGCGAGACCGGTGAATACGCGGTCGCCATCCAGCTGCACCCGGATGTTGCATTTGAATTGACTCTCGCGGTTGTGCCTGAGTAAGCGTTGTTACCGGGGCCGACTGCAGTGCCCCGGCTGTAGTCTGACGCTGTATTCCGCCAGACTGTGATTTCATCCATGCGGCAGTCAAGGCACTCATGATCGAGCCCGATTACCCCGATGCTACGCTGTCTACGTCGCCGGATGATCGCGATATTGCCCGCATCAAGATGCAGCCGCACTCCGTTGAGGCGGAGCAGTCGGTGCTCGGCGGCCTGCTGCTGTCGGCCGATAGCTGGGACGCCGTTGCCGAGACCGTTACCGCGGAAGACTTCTACCGACCCGATCACCGCCTGATCTTCCGCCAGATCTCGCGTCTTGCCGAAGCCGCGGAGCCCGTCGACGTCATCACTGTTGCCGACAAACTGCAGGCCAGTGAAGAGCTCGAGCGGGCTGGCGGTCTGCCGTATCTGACGGAACTCGCCCAGAGTACACCCAGTGCCTCGAATATTCGCGCCTACGCCCAGGTCGTCGGTGAGCGCGCCAACCTGCGGCGTCTTATTGCGGTTGCGCAGGAAATCGCCGAGAGCGGTTTTCACCCCGAAGGACGCACGGCAGATGAGCTCCTGGATGAAGCCGAGAGACGCATCATGCAAATCGGCGAGCAGGGCCCTAAAGCCGGCGGGCCCCAGACGCTCAAGCCTCTGCTGCAGACGGCGCTGACGCGCATTGAGGAGCTGTTTCAGTCCGACGGCGAAATAACGGGTGTGAGTACCGGCTACCTCGATCTCGACCGCATGACCTCCGGTCTGCAGGCTTCAGACCTGATTATCGTCGCTGGCCGACCATCGATGGGCAAGACCAGCTTTGCGATGAATCTGGTCGAGCATGCAACGATGAATCAGGAAAAGCCCGTGCTGGTTTTCAGTATGGAGATGCCGGCAGATCAGCTGGTGGTCCGTATGCTCGCGTCAATTGGACGCATCAACCAGACGCGTATACGCAACGGCAAGCTGGAGCAGGAAGACTGGCCCAAACTGTCCACGGCGGTGGGCAAGTTGAAAGACGCAAATGTGCTGATTGACGATACGCCGGCGCTGACGCCCACGGAACTGCGCAGCCGCGCCCGCCGGGTAGCGCGGGAGCATGGCAGTATCGGCGTGATCGTGGTGGATTATCTGCAGCTGATGCAGGTCGCCGGGTCGTCCGAGGGGCGCACCGCCGAAATCTCGGAAATCTCGCGTAACCTCAAGGCCATTGCCAAGGAATTCAAATGCCCGATGGTGGCACTGTCACAGCTGAATCGCTCACTGGAACAGCGCCCGAACAAGCGTCCGGTGAACTCCGATCTACGCGAGTCCGGCGCCATCGAACAGGACGCGGACGTGATCATGTTCATCTACCGGGATGAAGTCTACAACGAGGAATCCCCGGATAAGGGCGTGGCGGAAATCATTATCGGCAAACAGCGAAATGGGCCGATTGGTACCTGTCGTCTGGCCTTTATCGACGAATTCACGCGGTTTGAGAACCTTGCCCGCGGGTCGCAGCAGATCCCGTAGCAAGCACCGCAACACACGGAGTCGCAAGTTTCAGAGACCTGTCTCCCGGCGCAGTCGTGCCATCGCCGCCCGCTGGTCTTCCGGCGCCAGGGGCCGCGGCGGGTCTTGCGGCAGTGTCTGCAGCGCCGGTATCTCCAGGGTTTCCCCGCGCATCGCGCGGGCGCAGTAGCGCTGATAGTGGTCGCGGAAAACCGGCCAGGTTTCGCGCTCACTGTGCGTCGCGAGGAAATACCAGTCGCTGTCGGCGCCCGCCAGGTATACCGCCGGGTGAGTCCACTCCTGCGCGCGTCGCGGCGACGCGGCAGTGCAGGCCTCGCGATAGGCATCTCGTGCGGGCGGCAGGCCGTGGGCCGATGTGCTGTCCTGGCAGCAGCGGTGCATGCGGTTCAGGGTTGGCAGGTATTCGCTGGTTTCGAGCGCGTGCCGGGCACCCAGCAGTATCTGATCGACCGAATAGTCCGCGAGGGATTCCAGCCAGAGTTTCTTTATCTGGCTCAGCTGTGAGGCATCGGGGAACGCGGCGTAATACTGATTGTGGTAGTTGAGGCGAAACAGGGCGAATACCTGGTTTATCGCCTCGACCCGCGCCTGATGGCTGTCCGCCGCTTGCTCGCTATTCCGCCCAGGAGGTGTCTGAGAGGTCCTGTTCGAGGCTGCGATCCCGTGTGCGGCCTGTTCCACCAGTGACTTGGTGTCCCGCATGGCCTGCGCTCCTGTTGCTGAACTGGTTCTGTTTTGCCCAGTGGTATTTTACATGCTGCAGAAATTTGGTGTTCCAGGACGTGTGCAGCTGGTTGCTGTCGCGCCAGAACAGAATGAATTCCGGTACCAGCGTCATGGCGAACTCGGGGTCTATGTGCGACAGGCGCAGAACCTCCATCACGTCGTCGCTGGGGCGCCAGTCCTCGGGAATTCGCCGGGGCTCGGTACTATGCCGCAAGCTGGAGGAGTATTTTGTCCACTGCCGGCGAATATGCTGGATGAAACGTGAGTTGAGCTCTTTTGGTGCGCCGCCGCGCTCGCGCCAGTAGAGGATGAACTCCGGCAGGGCGTCCTCGATGAATTGGCGCTGAATTCCCGCGCGCAGCATGATTTCCATGGCGTCGGCGTTGGGGCGCCATTGGTTATCCAGCGGTCGCTCTGTCGCCTGAAAGGCGGCACTGGCGTTCTGTTGCTGTCGGCGCCAGCTGCTGAGTACGTGTTGGCGGAACTTGTTTTCCCAGGCGTGGCTGGTCTCCCCGCGTTCGCGCCAGTAGAAGACGAAATCTTCCAATTGATCCAGCGCAAAGCTCCGCGGTATGTTGTGGTTCAGGGCGAGCAGCTGCAGCAGGTCTTCGCTCGGCCCCCAGCCCGACGGCAGCAATCCGGCGCGGGTATGCGGATTGGCCCGGGGCTGCGCCGGTGTTGACGATGCTGGTGCAGGGCCGGCTGCGGCGCCCGCCGAGCGCGCGAGGGTCTGTGCCGGCGATGGCGCGTCTGCGGGCGCCTCGTTTAGCGCGAAACTCAGGCTGTCGCCGTCCGCTGTCGGGTCGATGAGCAGGACGCCCTTGGCCGCAAGGCTGGCGCAGATGCGCTGCAGGTCGTCATGTGTCCAGAACGGCAGCTGCCTGAGTAATTGCGCACGCTCGACGCGCACCCAATCGCGGCTGTCGCGACGCCGCGCCGGTAGGTAGTTGAGCAGATTGTGCAAAAATTGCAGCAGAACCGCCTCTTCCAGCCCGAGTGTGGCGGCCAGGCCGGGAGAAAAGACAATCTGTTGCTCGGGTACGAGCGACGATTCGACCATGGTGACATCTGATCGCGGCTGAAGGCCGGCTAGGATAACTGGCCACTGGCCGCAGTTGAAGGTATCGCCGGTTTTTATTGCGGGAGCGACATGGCCAAACAGAAAACGGCGTTTGTGTGCACGGAATGCGGCTCTGACTATCACAAGTGGCAGGGGCAGTGCAGCGATTGCGGCGCCTGGAATACGCTAGGCGAAGTCCGACTGGGCACCGCGGGCGGCGCGTCTGCCGGCCGCACGGGTACAACGGCGGGGCGCCGTGGCGGTTTTGCCGGCGCTGCTGTGGAGTCGCGTCTGCTCGATGATATCGACTGCCAGGAGGTGGCCCGGTTTACCAGCGGGGCCGGCGAGTTTGACCGTGTGCTCGGGGGAGGCCTCGTGCCGGGGTCGGCGATTCTCGTCGGCGGCAGTCCCGGCGCCGGGAAGAGTACCCTGCTGCTGCAGACGCTGTGTCATCTGGCACGCGACATGCCCTGCCTGTATATCACCGGTGAAGAGAGCCTGCAGCAGGTGGCGATGCGCGCGCGCAGGCTCGCTCTGCCCACGGATCAGCTGCGCCTGATGTCCGAGACCCATCTCGAGTCCATACTCGCAGCCCTGGATGCGCATCAACCCCGGGTGGTGGTGATCGACTCCATCCAGGTAGTGCACAGCGATGATATTGCCTCTGCTCCGGGCAGTGTGTCCCAGGTGCGTGAATGTGCGGCGGCGCTCACGCGTTTTGCCAAACAGTCGGGCACGGTACTGCTTCTGGTCGGCCACGTGACCAAGGATGGATCGCTGGCCGGGCCGAAAGTCCTCGAACACATGATCGACTGTTCCATCCTGCTGGAGGGCAGCGACGACTCGCGCTTCCGTACACTGCGCGGTCAGAAGAACCGCTTCGGCGCGGTCAACGAGCTGGGTATCTTTGCCATGACAGACGGCGGACTGCGCGAGGTGCGCAATCCCTCGGCGATCTTCCTCGACCGCAGCGACGCGGCCTCGGCGGGCAGTGCGGTCATGGTCGTCTGGGAAGGCACGCGCCCGCTGCTGGTGGAGATTCAGGCGCTGGTGGATGACATGCAGCTCGCCAATCCCCGGCGCGTCGCCGTCGGGCTGGAGCAGAACCGGCTCGCCATGCTGCTGGCGGTGCTGCACCGCCACGGCGGGCTGCAGGTGGGTGATCAGGACGTGTTCGCCAACGTCGTCGGTGGAGTCAAGGTGCTGGAGACCAGCGCCGATCTCGCCCTGCTTATGGCGATTGTTTCCAGTTTCCGGGATCGTGTGCTGCCGAGGGACATGGTAATTTTCGGGGAAGTGGGTCTGTCCGGGGAGATTCGCCCGGTGCCCAGCGGCCAGGAGCGTTTGTCGGAGGCGGCCAAGCACGGCTTCAAGCGCGCCCTGGTGCCCCGGGCCAACGCGCCGAAAAGCCCGGTAGCGGGCATGCAGGTGATTGCAGTCAGCAGGCTCGGCGAGGCGCTCGAGGCCCTGGAATAAGCCTGCCTGCGGTTGCCGTGTTCAATCCCCGAGGCGCCGTATCTCCGCATCCAGCAGCGTCGGGTCCTCGACCTGGGTGGCCAGCAGCGCCCGCAGGGGTTCGATATTTTCCCGATCCACATGCTGGACAGAGAATCCGAGCCGGTCGCCTTCAACGTGCTGCAGGTAGGCGTGCAGCTCCAGCTGATCCCCCTCGTCCAGCTGTATGATCAGGCTGAACGGCTCGTTGTACTGGGCGTCCCAGACGCCTGGTTGATCCGTGGCAATGCCGGCGAGTGATATATCGACGAGGCGCTGGTGCCACACGCTGCCGCCCTGTTGGATAGCCACCGGCAGGTCAGGGCAGGTGCGCAAGAAAGTCCGACGATCGTTCTGGTAGTCGCTCATGGCGTTCGCATTCCTGGCTGACGATGCCGGGACTATACCCGGGCTGCCGGGCTAAATCGACACCACCGGGCATGTGGCCGTCAGCTCACTTCAGCTTGCGGTACTTCACCCGGTGCGGTTGTTCTGCGGCGGAGCCCAGGCGCGCCTTGCGATCCTCCTCGTAGTCGCTGAAGTTGCCCTCGTGGAAGATCACGCCACCGTCGTCCTCATAGGCGAGGATGTGGGTGGCAATGCGGTCGAGGAACCAGCGGTCGTGCGAAATCACCATGGCAGCGCCGGGGAAGGTGAGCAGGGCCTCTTCCAGGGCGCGCAGGGTCTCCACGTCGAGATCATTGGTCGGCTCGTCGAGAAGCAGCACGTTGGCGCCCTGTTTGAGCAGTTTGGCCAGGTGCAGGCGGTTGCGCTCCCCACCCGAGAGGTCCTTGACGTATTTCTGCTGGTCGGAGCCCTTGAAGTTGAAGCGCCCGACGTAGGACCGGGAGTTCACCTCGTAGTTGCCGATGCGGATAACGTCCTGTCCATCGGATATTTCCTCCCAGACGGTTTTGCTGCCATCCAGGTCGTCCCTCGACT
>CAYFVJ010000067.1:0-8642 GCA_964346555.1 uncultured Alteromonadaceae bacterium
ATCGGCGTAGCTGTCGCCCTGAGGGGCATGGAGCACGCAGTGGACGTCGCGCATCGAGGCGGCGATGCGGATCTTCAATCGCATAGGACCTTGGCTTGGCTTCCCAACTGATTGTTTTTTAAGGGCATTTGCGCAGAATACCGAGGACGATGGAGGCGCGGCGAGTAGTGGCATAGTGTATCCCGTTTCTACAGGAAGCACTACGCCAGTGGGCAAGAAACGTCGGCCGGAGGCCGCGACGGTCAGCGCCCGGTCGGCGCAAGCTCGATGGCGACCGCAGTGCCGTCAGTGGACGCCGTCACGGCTTCGGAGGCACCTGTGAAACTGGCGTTCTCCGCGCCCGGCGATCCACTCGGCGAGACCTGAACAAAAACCCGCACGGGGCCGGCGTCGCTGAGGGTCTGACCCGCCATGGAGTTGCTGTCGTCGAGTCGCACGTTGGCGGGCAGGTCAGCACCGCGCAGGCGTTTCACGGCGATCGGCATGCGTGACTGCGACTGTGCACCGCGCGCCAGCACAAACACCGCATCGCCATCCCGCAGCTTGCCGCTATCCGGTCGCCCGATACGCACAGTCAGGGCGGCAGCACCGCCCGCGGCCTCCGCGGCCTCATCATCCGCAGAGGCGGGCGGTGCGGGCGCAGGTGCATCCTCGCCGAGACGGCTGCGCGCCGTGGCGATCACATCATCGAGCATGGCCGCGCCCTGGGAGCCCGGACTCTCGCTATCGCGCAGGCGTTGCCAGTAGTTGATGGCGGCGCGGTACTGGGCCTGTTCGAAGGCCGCCATCCCGAGCAGTCCAAGCGCGGTGCGCTGCGTGGGATCGATAGACAGGGCGCGCTCTGCCAGCCGCTGCGCGTCCCTGTCCAGCTCGCGCCCCGAGGCGAGGAAGCTTGCCTGTGCGGCCATGGCCGCCGCCCGCGCATCGCCGGGCGCCTTTTCGGCCAGCTTCCCGTAAGTGCGCGATGCCGCCGCATAATCCTCGCGGGACATCTGGTAGCGGCCGAGGAGCGCCAGATAACCCTGATTGTCGGGACGCGCAGCGAGGCGCGACTCAATGGTTGCCATAAGCGCGTCGACCTCGGCATCGGCGGTATTCTCGTCGAGCGCCGACAGGCGCTGGCTGATGGCAACGTCTCCCGCGGCGCCCAACTGCCAGTAAGTCACGGCGGCGACAAGCGCGACAGGGAGCCAGAGCCAGAGCACCGGCAGTCGCCGACCCGCGGTCGATGGTCCTGGCGTTTGCCCCGAAGCGCTGTCCTCCGCCGGCATATCCTCGAGCATGCGCAGCCGCGCGTCCTCGAGCAGCGCCTCATCGCCCTCCGATTCGAGCTCACGCGTGCGCAGCGCATACCAGTCGAGATTGGCCTCGGACACCGCGCGCACGCGGCCGCGTCGACCCGGGCGCAGGACGAACAGCGCCGCCAGCGCCAGCAGAACGGCGCAACCGACAATAAACAGCGTCATTCCGGGCGGTCCGTGCGGGAACCCAGCAGCCCGTTGAGACGCGCCTGCTCGGCGGAATCCAGTGCGTCATTCTGGCCACGGTCGCGATTGCGCAGCGCCAGGAAAGCGAACAATCCACCGATGATGAGAAAACCCAGGGGCGCCAGCCAGAGCACCGCCGTCTTGGTGTCAAACGAGGGGCGATAACGCACGAATTCTCCGTAGCGATCCACCATGTCGTCGAGAATCTCTTCATCCGTCGCACCCGCCTCAAGCTGTCGATACAGCAGCCGGCGCAGATCCTCGGAAATCGGCGCATTCGAATCCGCGATGTTCTGGTTCTGGCACTTGGGGCAGCGCAGTTCCTGGCTGAGCGCGTGATAACGCTCCTCGAGTGCGGGATCACTGAATTCGTAGGTTTCGATCACGGCGAGTGCGGGGCCCGCGAGCAACAGACAAACCCATGCCAGGCGACACAGCGCATTCATGGCAGCGTCTCCCCGCGCATCTCGCGATAGATAGGCTCGAGGCGGCTGCTCCATAGACGCTCGTCTATCACGCCGACGTGGCGGTAACGCACAACACCGCCGGCGTCGACGAAATAGGTTTCCGGTGCTCCGTAGACGCCGAGGTCAAGGCCCAGCGTTCCCTCTCGATCGACGATATTCGCACGATACGGGTCGCCGAGTTCGCGCAACCATTCACGTGCCGCAGCTGGATCATCCTTGTAATTGATGCCGTAGATGGGCACACCCTCCTGTGCCAGCTGCTGCAGATACGGGTGCTCGACCCGGCAGGAGACACACCAGGTCGCCCAGACATTGAACAGCGCCGGCTCACCGGTAACGTCCGCGGGTTCCAGCTTGCGGTCGTCGCCGAGCGAGGGCAGTGAGAATGCGGGCAATGGTCGATCAATCAATGCCGACGGCAGTTCCTGCGGGTCCAACGAAAGACCGCGCAGCAGGAAAAGTGCCAGAAGAGCAAACAGTGCGAGAGGCAGAAACAGCTTGAGCCTACGCGGCATACCCGGCCCCTGCCACAGCCTGAGCGGCGGCGACACGCTCGCGCCGATAGCGACGATCCACCAGTGTGGTAAACGCGCCCACCGCCATGAAAATGGGGCCGAGCCAGATCCAGCGCACCATTGGCTTGTAGTGCAGGCGGATGGCCCAGCCGCCGCCATCGCCCACGGGCTCGCCCATGGCGACGTACAGGTCCCGGAACAGGCCGGCATCAATCGCCGCTTCCGTCATGATACTACCACTGGCCAGGTAGCGACGCTTCTGCGGCGTCAGGCTGGCGATCAGCCCGGCGTTTTCAAGCACGCTGAAACGCGCCTCATCGGCGACGTAGTTCGGGCCGCGCACACGTGCCATCTCCTCGAAGCGGAATGTATAACCCGCCAGTGTCTGGCTGTCGCCAGGCTGCATCCGCAGGTCGCGCTCAATCGTGTACTGCGTAGTGGCCACCGCCCCGACCACAGTGGCCGCGAAGCCCAGATGCGCCAGAAACATGCCCCAGTAACTCGGAGCCAGCCGCCGCAGGCCGCGGCCGAGACTTGCGGCGGTGCGCAGCCGGTTGTACAGGTCGCGCAGCATGCCAAGGACAATCCAGGCGGCCAACACGATGGCCAGTGCGACCCAGATGTTGTACTGGCCGCCGGCGAACAACGGCAGCACCGCGCCGAGCGTTACCGCGGCAACGGCCGGTACCAGCAGCTCTGCGCGCCAGCGCGCCGCGCTGTCCTTTTTCCAGCGCGACAGCGGCCCGATCCCCATAAAGGGGATCAGCACCGCCATGAGCGGAACGAATATGGCATTGAAGTAGGGCGGCCCCACGGAGTACTTGCCCTGCCCGAGCGCGTCCATGATCAAGGGGAACAGCGTACCGAACAGCACCGACAGGGTCGCCACCACGAACACGACATTGTTGACGAGCAGCAGTGTCTCCCGGGACAGCCAGGCAAAACTGATGCGGCTGGCCACCGCCGGCGCGCGCAGCGCATACAGGGTGAGCGAGCCGCCGACCACAAGTGCCAGGAAAATCAGAATGAACAGACCACGCGCGGGGTCAGTGGCAAAGGCATGCACCGATGTCAACACCCCGGAGCGCACCAGGAATGTCCCCAACAGGCTCAGGGAGAAAGCGAATATGGCGAGCAATACGGTCCAGCTCTTGAACAGGCCGCGCTTCTCTGTCACCGCCAGAGAGTGAATGAGTGCCGTGCCCGCCAGCCAGGGCAGGAAGGAGGCGTTTTCCACCGGATCCCAGAACCACCAGCCACCCCAGCCGAGCTCGTAGTAGGCCCACCAGCTGCCCAGCATGATACCCAGCGACAGGAATGCCCAGGCGACATTGGTCCAGGGCCGTGACCACCGCGCCCAGGCGGCGTCGAGACGCCCGCCCAGCAGCGCGGCGATGGCGAAGGCAAAGGCCACGCTGAAGCCCACGTAGCCCATGTAAAGCAACGGCGGATGAATGATCAGGCCCGGATCCTGCAAGAGCGGGTTCAGGTCGTTGCCGTCGGCGGGAATCCCCGGCAGCAGTCGCTCAAACGGGTTTGACGTGAACAGGGAGAAGGACAGGAAACCTACCGCAATCAGCCCCATGACCGCGAGCACCCGTGCCAGGACGACGGTGGGCAATTGCGCACTGAAAATCGCCACCGCGGCCATCCAGCCGCTGAGTATAAGCACCCAGAGCAGCAGTGAGCCCTCGTGATTACCCCACACGGCGGAGAACTTGTAGACCGGGGGTAGCAGGCTGTTGCTGTTGGACGCCACCACCTTGACTGAAAAGTCGTCCTGCAGGAAGGCTATTGCGAGACAGGCAAAGCTGATTGCGCTAAAGACCAGGACTCCCATGGCCAGGGAAGGCGCCAACGCCATGGACGGCGTGTGGCCCCGCTGAGCACCCCACATGGGGATGACGCTGAGCATCGCGGCCAGGCACAGCGCCAGGATAAGTGAGACGTGACCGAGTTCGGGTATCACAGTGAAGCCTCCTGTTGTCGGCGCGCTGAGGCCTCCAGGGCCTCGGCGACTTCCGGTGGCATGTAATTTTCATCGTGCTTGGCAAGCACTTCCGTGGCCACCAGCACACCCTCTGAATTCAGGGAACCCGAGGCCACCGCGCCCTCGCCCTCCGCGAAAAGGTCAGGCAGGATACCGACATACATCACCGGCACCGTAGCCTCGTAGTCGGTCACCAGAAAACGCGACTCCAGCGTTTCACTGCTGCGCTGTACGCTGCCGTCCACGACCATGCCGCCGACGCGAATGGGGCGATCAACCGGCGCCAGACCGGCGGCGACATCCACGGGCGGATAGAATAAATTGATGTTGCCGCGCAGAGCGTAGGCCGCGAGACCCACTGCAAGCGAAGAAAACAGCACGACACTGCAGACAATAATGAGACGTTGCTTACGCGCCGGGTGCATTCATTGACTCCTCATTACCAAGCGCCTCCTGAGCGGCCTGCGACCCAAGACGGGTCGTAGCCGCCGCCTCCTCTCGTCGCTGGCCGCGCTTGATGGCCTCGATCAGCCTGCGGCGGCGGCGGTAGGGTGCTATTACCAACAGGGCTATCACAGTAAGCGAAATGATGTACGCCGACCACACAAAAGCCCCATGCCCGTCCATCTCGAAAACGGCGCGAAGGCTGTCAAAGTACATCAGGCCTCCTCGCTGGCAAGGCGTTGTACCCAGGCGGTACGGCGCTCGCGCTGCAGTATCTCGGCGCGCATGTTCGCCAGCAGGCAGCAGATGAACAGGGCATAGAAGGCGACGATGCACAGTAGCAAGGGGTACAGCATGCTGGGGTCGATAGTGCTCTCGCCGGTGAATTTGATCGAGGCCGGTTGATGCAGGCTGTACCACCAATCCACCGACTTGTAGATAATCGGTATATTGACCGTGCCGACCAGGCTGAGTATCGCACAGGCACGGGCCGCGGCCGCCTTGTTGTCATACGCCTCGTACAGGGCAATCACGCCGAGATAGAGGAACAGCAGTATGAGCATGGAGGTGATGCGGGCGTCCCACACCCACCAGGTCCCCCAGGTCGGCTTGCCCCAGATCGCGCCCGTGAGCAATGCAATGAACGTCAGGGCAGCGCCCACCGGTGCCGCCGCCTGCATGGCGACATCTGCCATTTTCATTTTCCAGATAAGGCTGACTGCGCCGGCAATCGCCATCACGTAGTACCCTGCGAGGGCAACCACTGCCGCCGGCACGTGAATATAGATAATCCTGTAGCTGTTGCCCTGGCGAAAATCCGGTGCGGTAAACAGAAGACCCCACGCGACACCGACAGCCAATGTCAGAATCGCTAACGGCAGCAACCAGCGCAGAATGCTACCGGACAGCTGGTACAGCCAGGGCGGCGAACCGAACTTGTGAAAAAAGGTCCACGTCATCCCTGAATTATACAGTGAGGTGTGCGCCGAACAAATTGATCCGCGACAGTCGCAAGGAGGAGTTCAGGCATCGACACTGATTCGCAGCCCGGCGCTGATGGCCAGCGGCGCCAGAGCGATGGCAAGACACAGCATCGACCCAAGTAGCGACAGGTACGGCAGCGCCGCTGCGCCTTCCAGCGCTGCCTCTACCGCCGCCGTGCCGAAAATCAGCACGGGCATGTAGAACGGAAGAATCAGCAGTGAAATCAACATCCCACCGCGTCGCAGGCCCACCGTGAGCGCCGCCCCGATGCTGCCCACCAGGCTCATGATCCCGGACCCCAACAGCAGGCTGGCTGCAAGTGCTGGCAAGGCGGCTAGCGGCAGATTGAGCATCGCCGCAAACAGTGGCGACGTCAGCGCCAACAGGACACCTGTCACCAGCCAGTGGGCCATCACATACGACAGCGCCGACAGGTACAGCGGCTGGGGGGACAGCAACAGCTGCTCCAGGCTGCCATCGTCAAAATCGCTCCGAAAGATCCCGTCTGCGGACAGCAGGCTGGCCAGCAGCGCCACAATCCAGAGAATGCCGGGGGCGAAAGCGGCGAGGGTATCCGGCGCCGGCCCGATCCCCAGAGGAAACAATGCGACCACCATGGCAAAGAACAGCAGCGGGTTGCCCACGGCCACCGGGCGGCGCAGCGAAAGGACAAGCTGCCGGCGCAACAGGCGCCGGCAAAAAACCAGTGCGCCGGGCTGAGATGTGCCGACGCTCACGCGTTATCACCGGCTCGCAGGCGAAGTCGCTGCAGCGGGTACTCGATATCCAGCGCCTGGTGCGAGGTCAGCACAACCGCGCCGCCACTGGAGGCATGACTGACAAAAAGTCGCTGCAGTGAGGCGATGCCATCGCGGTCAATGGCCGTGAACGGCTCGTCCAGTAGCCAGAGAGGCTGCTGTGACAAATGCAGCCGTGCCAGATTGACCCGTCGGTGCTGGCCCGCAGAAAGCTGGTGCGCGGGCACATCCTCGTACCCCGCGAGCCCGACGGCCGCCAGTGCGGCACAAACAGCCGCATCGCTGTAAACACCCGCGCCATCGACATGCCAGAGCAGGTTTTCACGCGGCGTCAGGAGCCCCTTCACGGCACTCAGGTGCCCGATGAACAACAGCGGCGCGAGACGTTCTACCGCGCCTTCATATCCGTAGCGCGCCAGACCCGCCAGCACGCGCAACAGGCTGGTCTTGCCGGCCCCGTTCTCGCCCTCAATCTGCAGCACGTCGCCAGCGTGAAGTGAAAGCTCGAGACCGCAGAAGAGTTCGCGCTCCCCCCGGATCAGGCCCAGCCCCGTGCACTGCAGGAGCAGCCTGGCATCCCCCTCGCCCGCGGCGGCCACTTACACCGCGACCGGCTCGAAATGTACCGGTGCGCTTCTCCGCGGACGTGGAGGGGTCCCCAGCTTGCCGCAGGAATCCTTGCCACCGGAAACATACAGCATGGCCCGTTTGCCCTCAGCGATCACCCCGTAACCGAGGATGGCATCGGAGAGCGGGCGACGCCGCCGCTTCTGCAGCGTGTTGAACTCCAGGCACTCTTTGTGGCGGGACTTGCGTGACTTGCGGGACAGATCCTGCACGGTAGGACGTCATCCTTGCGTTTGGCGCGAGGATTCTACCGTTACCCTACGCGCAGCGTCCACCGGGCGCGCCTTGTGTTTTCAACCCATTCACCGGAAAATGCTCGGTGAAGAACGACGGATTCGGTACCCAGATACAAGGAATAAAGCCCATGCAAGCACCTGTCAAAGTCACCGTCACCGGCGCCGCCGGCCAGATCAGCTACTCACTGCTGTTCCGGATTGCCTCTGGCGACATGCTCGGCAGTGACCAGCCGGTGATACTTCAGCTGCTGGACATCACCCCCGCCATGGACGCGCTTGAAGGCGTGCGCATGGAGCTCGATGACTGCGCTTTTCCCCTGCTCGCCGGCGTTACCTGCACGGACGATCCCGACGTCGGTTTCAAGGACGCGGACTACGCCCTGCTGGTCGGCGCGCGTCCCCGTGGCCCGGGCATGGAGCGCAAGGACCTGCTGGAGGCGAATGCGCAGATATTCTCGGTGCAGGGCAAGGCGATCAACGACCACGCCAGCCGCGGCGTCAAGGTGCTGGTGGTCGGCAACCCCGCCAACACCAACGCGCTCATCACGCAGCGCAACGCGCCAGACATCGACCCGCGCAACTTCACCGCGATGATGCGCCTGGATCACAACCGGGCCATGACACAGCTGGCGCAGAAAACCGGCGTATCCATCAACGACGTCACTGGCATGACGGTGTGGGGCAACCATTCGGCGACCCAGTTTCCCGACCTGTTCAACGCACGGGTCACCGGCAAGCCCGCGATAGAGCAAATCGATCATGACTGGTACCAGAACACGTTCATTCCCACGGTTCAGCAGCGGGGCGCCGCCATTATCAAGGCCCGCGGCGCCTCGTCTGCCGCCTCTGCGGCAAACGCCGCTATCGATCACCTGCGCAACTGGGCGCTCGGAACGCCGGGTGATGAGTGGGTATCGATGGGCGTTTTTTCAGACGGTTCCTACGGTATTGCCGAAGGTCTGATCTACTCCTTCCCCTGTCGCTGCAGTAATGGCGACTGGGAAATTGTGCAGGGGCTGGAGGTCGGCGAATTCAGCCGCGAGCGCATGAACGCCACCGAGAAAGAACTGTCGGAAGAGCGCGATGCCGTCGCGCATCTTCTGCCCTGAGGCCCGCGAGGAATCTGAGCGGCAC
>CAYFVJ010000067.1:8742-12559 GCA_964346555.1 uncultured Alteromonadaceae bacterium
CGCGATGCCGTCGCGCATCTTCTGCCCTGAGGCCCGCGAGGAATCTGAGCGGCACACAGGTCTCCATAGCACACAGGCCTCCATAGCACACAGGCCTCCATAGCACACAGGCCTCCATAGAGAGTATCGACACTTAGCGGGCCACGCGGTGAGTCCGCATTGGCTGACTATTGACCTATCAATCCGCTTCACGCAGAACCTGCAGCGGCGGCGTGTTGACCGAAGAACGGCAACTGAACACACCGAGCGCACCGATCAATACCACCGCGCCCAGCGTTCCCAGGGGCCAGAGCCATAAGCTGGGGTGGTAGGCGAGCTCGAGTACCCAGACCTGCAGCGCCAGCGCGGAAAGCTCGGCGCCCAGCAGCGCTAATATGCCGGCAAATAAGCCCAGGCTGGCAAATTCGATCGCCAGGGCTCCGAGCACCAGGCTTTTGCGTGCGCCGAGTGCGCGCAACAAGGCACTTTCGCGCCGCCTGTTGTCAACACTGGCCTGTACCCCGGCGATCAACACCAGGGCGCCGGCGAGCAGGATGATCGCCAGGACCAGCTCCACCGCCGCAGAAACCTGATTGACAATGCGGCGCAGCTGCGCGACCACCACATCCATTTCAAACACCGAGACCGTGGGAAATTCACGGATGAATGGATTGAGGAAGGTCTTCTTGCGCTCGCCGAGGTGAAAGCTTGTCATGAAAGTCGCGGAAAAATCGGCCAGCACGGCAGGCGGAAACACCATGAAGAAGTTTGGCTGCATGGATTGCCAGTCGACGTCGCGAATGCTGGATACGGTGACTTCGAGGGGTTGCGAGCCGATCACCAGGCCGAGGCGATCGCCGACACCGACCTGCAGGCGCTCGGCGAAGTCTTCTTCGAGCGAAACCAACGCCGCGTCGCTGTCAGCCGACCACCAGCTGCCGGCGACCAGCTTGTTGCCGGGCGGTATCTCGCGCGACCAGGTGAAATTTGCCTCGCGCTGGCGCCGGCCTTCTGCTTCCTGATCGCCGCGCGCTGGCAGCTCTTCACCGTTGACGCGCATGATGCGCCCGCGGATCATCGGATAGAGTGGCTCACTGTCCACGCCCGCCTGGCGCAGGGTCTGCTCTACGCGCTGCACCTCCCCGGGTGCGATATTAATCACAAAGTGATCCGGCGCCTCCGCCGGTACCTGGGTCTGCCAGCTGTCTATCAAGCTCGTGCGGATGATCGTCAGCACCAGCAGCAGCATGATCGCCATAGAAAAAATCACCACCTGCAGGGCATTGGCACTTCCGCGGCGCTGCAGGCTGGCGAGCGCCAGCCGCCAGATGCTCCCGGCGCGCATGCCCACGAGGCGACCGCCGCGCAGCAGCGTCAACGCCAGCAGGAGTCCCATGACAACGCTGGCGGCCAGCCCGGCCAGCACGGCGAGCGTCAGCCGGATGTCACCGCTGTACCACCACATCAGGCCGCTGACCGCTGCCAGTCCGATGGCGTAATCGACGAGTCCGCGGCGGCCCTCTTCCGGCATGTCGCGGCGCAGCACGCGCAGGGGGCTGGCCTGCCCGAGTCGTCGCAGGGGAGGCCACGCAAAAGACAGCAGGCACACCAGCGCGGTTGCCGCACCCATCGCGTAGGGACGAATTCCCGCCGCGCCCGGCTGCAGGGGCAGGCTGTCGGCGAAAATGCGGAAAGCCATCGCCTGCAGAACGGCGCCGAGCAGGCAGCCGGCCACGGTGGCGAGAACACCCAGCGCCACGAGACTGCAACCGTACAACCAGTTTATATCCCGCGATGTCGCGCCAAGGCTTTTCATGATCGCCACATAGTTGGCGTGTCGCTCGCTGAAACGGCGAGCGGCGAGGGCTATCGCGACGCCGGCAAGTACGACACCCAGGCTGCCTGCGAGCAGCAGAAAACTCTCGGCGCGTGCGAGTGCCGCGCCGACGCCCGGCTGACCCTCGCTGACATCGATCAGGCGCTGCCCACCCTCGAGCCGCGGCTTGAGCCAGTCGGCATACGCCGCCACTGCGTCAGAATCGCCGGCGACCAGCTGGCGGTAGGTTACGCGACTGCCCGGCTGCACCACCGCGGTGGCTTCAATATCATCGACGTGCATCAAAACGCGCGGACCGACATCGACGAAGGACACCGAGCGATCGGGCTCGGCGCGCACGGCGCCGGACACTCGCAGCATGGCATCGCCGACGTTTACCGTCGCCCCGGGTTCAATTTCAAGCAACGGAAACAGGCGCGAATCTATCCAGACCTCGCCCGGCGGCGGCCCGGAGGTAACCACCCGCGCCTCTCCGAAAGCCGCGGGGCTCATTTTAAGTTCACCGCGCAGGGGATAGCCGGGGCTCACCGCCTTGATGGACGCGAGGGACGAGGCGTCGGCATCGCTGTAGACCATGGAAGTGAAACTCAGGGTCCGCGCCGTTTCCAGGCCGCGCCGTCGCGCCTCGTCCAGCCAGTCATCCGGCAGGGCCTGGCGGCTGCGCACGACCTGGTCAGCGGCGAGAAAGCGGTTGCTTTCCTGTTCCAGGGCGACCTGCAGGCGGGTAGTGAACGCGCTGATTCCGGCGACCACCGCGACAGCGAGAACCAGGGCGGAGATCAGAACACCCAGCTCGCCGCCGCGCCAGTCCCGCGCCAGCATGCGCGAGGCGGTGAGCGCCCAGCCTTTCACGCTTCGGCCAGCTCGCCGGAAGTCATTTCCAGGCGCCTGTCACAGCGCGCCGCCAGACCGAAGTCGTGGGTCACCAGCACGAGGGTTGTGCCCTCTTCCCGGTTGAGCTCGAATAACAGATCAATGACGCGCTCGCCGGTGGCGGTATCCAGGTTGCCGGTGGGTTCATCGGCAAACAGGATGTGCGGCTGCGCCGCAAAGGCCCGGGCGATCGCCACCCGCTGCTGCTCACCGCCCGACAGCTGCAGCGGGTAGTGATCGATGCGCGCCGACAGCCCCACGCGATCGAGAAAACGCGCCGCCTGTTCACGCGCATCGCGTTGTCCGCGCAGCTCCAGCGGCAGCATGACATTTTCCAGTGCGGTAAGCGCCGGCAGCAGCTGGAATGACTGGAACACAAAGCCCACGTCGCGCGCCCGCAATTGCGCGCGTGCGTCCTCGTCCAGCGCGCTAAGCTCGGTCTCGCCGATGTGAATCGTGCCCCCACTGACATCGTCCAGGCCCGCGAGGAGCCCGAGCAGCGTAGACTTTCCCGAACCGGAAACACCGATGATCGCGACGCTCTGCCCCGACTTGATTTCAAGGTCGATCCCTTTCAGTATCTCCAGCACGTCACCCGCGACGGGGACGCTCTTGCGGAGATTGCTCGCCTTGATCATGCTTCCGATTCCTTTGCGATCTGAACGTCGACCCTTGTCGTTACGCGCTCTCGCGGTCGCTGGATTCCTGCTACTCGCCCTGCTGTCGCCGGCCGCACTGTCTTCGCCGACCCTTCTGGTGCTCGGCGATAGTATCAGCGCCGCCTACGGTATGTCCCTGCAGCAGGGCTGGGTGACGCTGCTCGAGGAGCGCCTCGCGAGCGAGGGCGTGGATGCCGACATCATCAATGCCAGCATCAGCGGCGAGACGACGGCCGGCGGCCGCCGGCGGCTGCCGTCGCTGCTCGAGGAGCACCAGCCGGATGCGCTGGTCATCGAACTCGGCGGCAATGACGGCCTGCGCGGCTATCCGGTTGACCGCATGCGCAGCAATCTCGTCGCTATGGCCACTGCGGCAGCGGAAAGCGGCGCCCGTGTACTTATCCTGCCCATGGAGATTCCGCCCAATTACGGCTCGCGCTACACCGCTGAGTTTCGCGAAAGTTTTCCC
>CAYFVJ010000068.1:0-7765 GCA_964346555.1 uncultured Alteromonadaceae bacterium
TGCAGCCGGGTATCCCCGGGGGGGCCCGTGCGCGCACGGGTCCCCCCCAGCAGCGAACCGCCGCTGCGTTGCGCCACAGCCACCGCCTGGTCCAGCAGCCGCTCTGCCGCCTTTGGGCCGAGGGTGTACGGACCACTGTTGCCACCCACGAGCACACCGATCCACGGTCGCGGCAAATCGCTGAATCGAGCCTGCCAGGCAGCGCCATTGCGCGCGAGCGCCTCCGCGGTGAGATCGTGCAGCGTCAGGTCATTCTGCAGCACGTTGCGATGCGCGGGTACACGATATTGCGGCGTGGTCACCAGGAGATCGAAGTCATCGAGGTGGCCCCAGGGCCGGCCTATATGCACGTACCGTGTGTGACCGCCGGAGGCACGGCGCAGCCAGCGACCCACGGGCTCGTTGCGCACGCCCGCAGTGATTGCGAGGTCGGGCCAGGGCGGCACCAGTTTGTCGCGATCGCCACGCTTCACACCGTCCAGCGTCGCCCGGCGCAGTAAATGGGGCCAGAACACGCCCCGGCGGTATCCCAGCTGTAGGGTTGCACATGGCCAGCCAAGGGTGTTCGACGCCGCTGTCGCGAGGGCATGCACCTGCCGCCGCTCACCCGCGCGGTAAGCGTCGATCAACCAGATAGCTGGCATTCTGGAGAGTCCGTGGGTATAGTTCCGGGCTGGGAATCTAGCGCCTGGCCGGCGCTGGCGCAAGGAGGGTCGCGGTGGCGACGTTCACAGAGCATAGCGGAACACAGGGCGATGCAGGGTATCGGGCCTACCTCGACTTTTTGTGCGATTTGCTGCAGAAGCACAATCGCAAGCAGGTCGCGATAAGCGAATCGACCGGGCTGGTCACCGACCTCGGCCTGAGTTCGCTGGAAGTCATGGAGCTCATCGAGCAGACTGAAGACCACTTTGACATGTCGATTCCCCTGAATATCCTTCCAGACGTCAACACCGTCGCCGACCTCGCGCAGAAGATCCAGCAGCTCCGGGACTGAACGCGCCCGGCGCGTTGACCACACAACTCTGACACATTGACACAACCCGGTGACTGCCATGCTGTTTGACAAATTCCAGGCGATGGCCGATTTTCAGGCCGAGCTTTCCAGCCGCGACGTAAAGCCTTTCGGTGCAATCACCGACGAGATCCTCTCCGCCACCGAGGGCGTGGTGCAGGGTCGCCGCGTCATACTCGCCGGCACCAACAATTATCTCGGGCTATCTTTTGATCCACGCTGTATCGAGGCGTCCCGGGCCGCCGCCGCGCGCTGGGGAACCGGCACGACGGGGTCGCGGCTGGCCAATGGCAGCTTCGCCGAGCACGTGGCCCTGGAAGCCGAGATGGCCGACTTCTACGGCGTCGACAACGCGATCGTCTTTTCCACCGGTTATGCCGCCACCATGGGCATGTGCGCCACCGTCGCCGGTCCCGACGATGTCATTCTGATGGATGCCGACAGCCACTCCAGTATCTACTCCGGCGTCAAGCTCAGCGGCGCCGAAATCATCCGCTATCGTCACAGCAATCCGGACGACCTGGCAAAACGTCTGCGCCGCCTGGGTGACCGCGCCAACCGCGCCCTCGTCATCGCCGAGGGCATCTACAGCATGCTCGGGGATGTCGCGCCGCTGCAGGAGATCGCCGCCATCAAGCGCGAGTACGGAGCGACGCTGCTGGTGGACGAGGCGCATTCCATGGGCGTGCTCGGCGCCGGCGGACGCGGCGCGGCACAGGCGGCGGGGATCGAGGACGAGGTGGATTTCATCGTCGGCACCTTCAGCAAGAGCCTGGGCGCCGTCGGCGGCTTTGCCACCAGCCAGCACGCCATTCTCGACACGATCCGCTACTGCATTCGCGCCTATATCTTCACCGCGTCGTCGTCGCCCTCCGTGGTCGCCTCCGTGCGTCGCGCTCTGCAGATCGTGCGCGCTGAGCCCGCTCTGCGTGAACGCCTGTGGGAAAACGCCGAACGTCTGCACACGGGCCTGCGCAGCCTGGGCCTCCCCGTGGGGCCGGTCGCGAGCCCGGTAGTGGCGGTGGAGTTCACCGACCGCGAACTGGCCATCGCCGCCTGGTACCAGCTGTTCGAGCAGGGCATCTACGTCAATCTGGTGGTGCCACCGGCCTCGCCGTCCAGCAATTTCCTGCTGCGCAACAGCATGAGTGCGGCGCACACACCTGAGCAGATAGACACGATCATCGCGGCCTATAGGGGCCTTCTGGATACCGGACTCGCGGTTTCGAAGCACGCCGCCTGATGGCCCGCCTGGTCATCACCGGCAACGGACCGCTGCGCGGCGAGGTCACGATTGCCGGGGCGAAAAACGCGGCTCTGCCCGTGCTCGCGGCGGGACTGCTCAGCGCCGAACCGCTGCAGGTCAGCAACGTGCCCGGCGTCCGCGATATCGACACGGCCATCCGTCTGTTGGAGCTGCTCGGCTGCCGGATTGAGCGCGGTGTCGGCGAGCTGCAGATCGACAGCAGCCATGTCGATAACGTGCGTGCACCCTACGAACTGGTTAAGACCATGCGCGGTGCCGTGCTTCTGCTCGGCCCCCTGCTCGCGCGCTTTGGCGAGGCCGACGTCTCTCTGCCCGGCGGCTGCGCCATCGGCGAGCGCCCGGTGAATGAGCACATCGAGGGCCTGCGCGCCATGGGCGCGGAAATCCATATCGACAGCGGCTACATCAAGGCCAGGGCAACACGCCTGACGGGCTGTCGCTATGCATTCGACGTTCCCTCCGTTACCGGCACGGAAAACCTCATGATGGCCGCGACACTCGCGGATGGCGACAGCGAGCTGGAAAACGCCGCCATGGAGCCGGAAGTGGCCGATCTGGCGCGGCTGTTGAATGCCATGGGCGCCCGCATCGAGGGTGCCGGCTCAAGCATCATCCGTATCCGTGGCGTCGAGGCCCTGCGCGGCACCAGCCACGCCGTGCCACCGGACCGCATCGAGACCGGAACTTTCCTCGCCGCCACTGCTGCCACGCGGGGCAAGGTCACTCTGCGGCGAACCGACCCTTCGTTTATTATGCACGTTCTAACCAAGATGCAGGCGGCGGGCGTCCGGCTTACCTGGGGCGATGACTGGATAGACATTGACAGCGAGAACACACGCTGTAAATCCATGAATATCTCCACCGCGCCCTGGCCCGCGTTCCCCACCGATCTTCAGGCCCAGTTCATGGCGCTGAATGCACTGGCCGATGGCGTGGCAACCGTGGTTGAAACCATCTTCGAAAACCGCTTCATGCACGTGGCAGAGTTGCGCCGCATGGGTGCGGATATCGAACTGCAGGGCAATACCGCCATCGTCCGCGGCCGCGAGCGCCTGCAGGGCGCGCCGGTCATGGCCACCGACCTGCGCGCCTCGGCCTGCCTGGTGATCGCGGCGCTGGCGGCGGACGGCGACACCACTATCGACCGTATCTATCACCTGGACCGCGGCTACGCCGGCATCGACAACAAGCTGGCCCGCCTCGGCGGCATTATCCGACGCGAGTGATGCCAACAACTACCGGCGAGCTGCACTTCGTTCACCTGAGTGACCCGCATCTGACGCAGCTGCCTCTGTCGTGGGATCAGATCCAGTCAGGACCTGACCTTGCAAAAGTGCCTGATCCCAACAAGCTCAAACGCCGCCTGAGCCACCTGTCCTGGCAGCGCAAACGCCGGTTCGAGCACCGCCGCGACGTGCTGGATGTGCTGATAACGCGCATCCGCAAGACGCCGCCGGAACAGATCATACTCAGCGGCGATCTGACCCACATCGGTCTGGAGCAGGAATTCAGCGAGGCGGCAGAGTGGCTGCGCGCGCTTGCCTCGCCGCGGGATCTCGCCCTGGTGCCGGGCAATCACGATGCCACCGCCCGGGACAGCCGGCGATTCCAGCGCGACCACTGGGCCGATTACCTGCGCGGCGACGATGGCAGCGACGACTGGCCCTCGCTGCGCGTGCGCGGCGGCATCGCCTTTATCGGACTGGACTCCGCGGTGGTGACGCCGGCGCTGCTGGCCACCGGGAAAATCGGCGAGGCCCAGCGCCAGCGTCTCGACCAGCTATTGCGCGACTGCCACGAACGACGCTTGTTCCGGGTCGTCTACCTCCACCACTGCCCGCTGCCCGGCGTGGATAAATGGCGCAAGCGCCTGGTCGACGCTGCGGCGCTGAAGCAGACCCTGGTCGATGCCGGCGTCGAGCTGGTGCTGCACGGCCACGGGCACCGCTACCATCAGCATGACCTGACCACCCGCACCGGCAGGGCGACGGTCATCGCAGCGCCCTCTGCCTCGGCCAGGGGCCTGTATGGCAAGGATACCGCGGCTTACAACGCATTCGCGCTGCGCACGCACGCCGACGGCGCCAGAGAACTGGCGTTGATGCGCTGGCGGCTGAATGCGGCGGCAACCGGACTGACCGTGCTGGCCGAGGCCCGCTGGCACTACTGATCCTCGCGCAATTAATCGCGCAATGAATCCCGCACTTGATCCAGGTCGGCAATGGAGTCGACATCGATCGCGGCATCCGCGTAGGGCAGTATCACCGCGCGGATGCGCAGGCCCAGGCGCTTGCCGAGCTTGGCCAGGGCTTCGTCCAGGGGCAGCAGGCCCAGGCGATAGCGGATCATGGCCCGCCACCCGAGCATCCCGATCACGCGCAGCGGTTTTTTCCGCTGTTGCTCGATCCGGCGCCAGAAGTCCGCGGCGCCGCGCCCTTCGGGCGTCAGGAAGGCAAACAGGTTGCAGCCGCAGAATTCACCGTCACTGAAGCGCAGCACGGTCTTGCGCATGTTCGGGTAGGCCTCCCGCACCAGTGCAAAGGGCGCCAGGCCCACCGTGACATCGACATCGCCGGCCAGGCTTTGACGCCCGAAGGCATCCACCATCTCCGGGGTCAGCAGCGGATGGTCCGCGGTGGTCAGAAGGACCGGTCGATGACTCTCGATAGCGTGCATCACATTGCTCGCGCTGGTGCTCGGTGAGGCGCCGGGCGGCTGCCAATCCAGGCTGGCGTCATTGATCCAGCCACGCAGATCCGTTGCGCCCTCCACGGCGGATTGCTCGGGTCCGGCCAGAAATATGCGATCGACGATCCGCGACTGACGCAGCGCGCGCAGCACCCGATAGACCATGGGCTCGCCGGCGATCTCGATCAGCGCCTTGCAGCCGGCGGTCGAGCGCTGCGCGAGCGCGTCACGCTTGCGGCGGTCACCCGCGAGGACAACGGCAGTCATGTGGTGGGTATCGATATCGAGCTGCATACGGACCTACAGGTCTTTTTCGTAGACGCGGTAGCGCTTGTACGCTTCACCGCCGATGGTTTCGATGATGTTGCGCATACCGTCGTTGTCCTCGAGGATCCAGCTCATTTCCACCTCGGTGACGCCACGGGCGTGCAGCGGATGACGCACCGCGTCAATGACCATGAACGCCAGCGCAGGACCCAGGCGCGAATGCTGATACGCCCGCGTGACGCCCATGAGCGGCACACGCGCCGAGCGCGGATGCCGCACCTTGAGCCGCCACAGCAGTTTGGCCCAGCCGACCGGCAGCAGACGCCCGCGGAGATCACGCGCGGCTTCATTGATGTTGGGGAGCGCGACGATAAACGCCGCGGGCTCGCCGTCCACCTCGGCAATCTGAATGTAGTCGGCCGGCAGCAGCCTGGAGAGAGAGCGCACCGTGTGCCGCCATTCCACCGGGTCCAGGGGCACAAAGCCCCAGTTATCCGCCCAGGCATCGTTGAAAATGGCGAGCAGGGTGTCGGCCTCGCGCATCAACTGCCGGCGCCGCAAACGGCGCACCGTGACGCGCGATGCGGCATGGTGCGCGAGTCGGGTCATGACCCGGGGCGCGGCGAAGTCGGGGCGCACGCGATAGGCCAGCAGGTCGCGCACGCCCACGAATCCCGCCGCCTCCAGCGCAGCGCCGTACCACGGCCTGGCGTGACCCATCATGACACTGGGCGGCGTCTCGAACCCCGCCACCAGCAGGCCGACCTCTTCATTGATATGCAGATTGAGCGGGCCGCGGACACGCTGCATACCATTGTCGCGCAGCCAGTCCGCGGCCGTCGCCAGGAGGCGCTGCAGAACAGGCTCGGTCGCTGCTTCCAGCAGTCCGAAGTAGCCCAGGCCCGGCTGCGGCTCCAGGCGGTCGATCTGGGCCGTAATGCGCCCGACCACGCGCCCCTCCTCGACCGCCAGCCAGGCCCGCCAGCGCGCGTGGTCCGAGTAGCTGGAATCCGGCGCAAAGCGTGAACGCTGCTCTATCGCCAGTGGCGCAATCCACGCCGGATCGTCATGGTACAGCGCGTTGGGAAAGTCGATGAATCGATCGAGATCCGCACTTGTAGTCACGCACACGATGTCCAGCGCTGAATGCTTGTCGTCTCTCACGCGTTCCCCGCTTGTTCGTGACCCTCGTCCGCAAGGCGCGGCGCCCGCAATGACTCTCGCGCCGCCGCAGTATACCGCTGCGTCCGGGGTTTTTCGCCCCGGGGAACCAATGGCTGTTCCACGTGGTCACAGAGGCGGCTACGCCCCTTCAGGCGGCGCTTGATTGGTCGCCGATAGGTTATTGAGTGGCTTGGTATTTTTACCTTTTTACCTGCCTGAGCAAAATGTTAGTATCTGCACAAATTCGAGTCAGCGGTCGGCGACAGTGCCGCGACCCGAGAGACGAATGGTTGCCAGCGCGCGATTAACGGAGAAAAAAGCACGGCACGCGCACGGCGGCCGGTTTGTGACCGGCCGCACACGTCACCGTTAAGGAGAGTGGTCGGCCACACGGGACCACCATGGGAGAGGGATCTTTGTACATTTCCGCCACACCGACCGAACACGAACTGCCATTCCGGGCGGGGGATTTCTCCACACTGACCGCGGCCCTGGATTATGCTGCCGGTGGTGATACGGGCTTCAATTTTTATACGGGTCGCGGACATATTTATGCAAGGCTGACCTACGCCTGTTTGCGCGATGAAGCCCGGACGCTGGCGAAACAGCTGCTCGGGCTCGGATTATCTCCGGGTGAGCGGGTCGCCCTGGTGGCGGAAACCGACCCGCACTTCGTGCGCTTTTTCTACGCCTGTCAATACGCGGGGCTGGTTCCCGTCGCACTGCCCGCCTCGGTCACGCTCGGCGGTCACGAGACCTATGTCCTGCAGCTGCGGCGGCTGCTGGAGGCCAGCGACGCCAGTATCGCGGTCGCTTCAGACGGATACCTCGGCTTTTTGACGGAAGCCGCGCAAGGTCATGCCCTGCGCATGGTGGATACACCGGACGCCTTCGGCACGCTGCCGGTTGCCTCCGCCCCGCTGCCCGACATTTCACCCGGGGATATCGCCTACCTGCAGTACACCTCCGGCAGCACGCGATTCCCGCGGGGCGTTATCATCCGCCACCAGGCGGCAATGGCCAATCTGCAGGGTATTATCCAGCACGGGCTCGAGATCAACGGTCGCGACCGCCTCATGTCCTGGCTTCCGTTCTACCACGACATGGGGCTGGTGGGCTTTGTACTGACGCCGGTTGCCGCACAGATATCCGTCGATTACCTGGATACCCGCGAGTTTGCCCTGCGGCCGCGGCAATGGCTGAAGATGATGAGCGAGTCCAGGGCCACGATCTCCTTCGCCCCCAGCTTCGGCTACGATCTGTGTGCCCGGCGTTTACGCGCAAGCGATCGCGCCACCTACGACCTCAGCCACTGGCGCGCCGCGGGCATCGGTGCGGAGATGATCCGGCCCCGGACCCTGGAG
>CAYFVJ010000068.1:7865-12498 GCA_964346555.1 uncultured Alteromonadaceae bacterium
CCACTGGCGCGCCGCGGGCATCGGTGCGGAGATGATCCGGCCCCGGACCCTGGAGCACTTCGCCGAGATTCTCGAGCCCTGCGGGTTTGATCGCCGCGCCTTCGTCGCCTGCTACGCCATGGCCGAATGCACCCTGGGCGTGAGCTTCTCGCCCCTGTGGTCGGGCTACAGTTCACACCTTATCGACAGTGACCATCTTTCGGAACAACACGAAGCCGTGCCGATGGACAGCGAGGAGAGCGATGGCCGTGGTCGCGAGTTCGTCAACTGTGGCAGACCACTGCCGAGTTTTGACATCGAGATCCGCGATGAAGATGGCAGGGCCCTGCCCGACTGGAAGACCGGCGTCGTTCATGTGCGTGGACCGAGCGTAATGTCCGGCTACTATAACCGGCCGGAGGAAACCGCCGAGGCCCTGTGTAGCGAAGGCTGGCTGAACACCGGCGATATCGGCTATCTCGCCGATGGCATACTGACGATCACCGGCCGCAAGAAAGACCTCATCATTATCCACGGGCGCAACATCTGGCCCCAGGACCTCGAACACCTCGCAGAGACACTGCCGGAAGTGAGGGTGGGCGACGCCCTGGCTTTTTCAGCACCGGACCACGAGGGCGAGGAGATGTGTGTACTCTTCGCGCAGTGCCGCGAGAGCGACCCCAACCGACGCCATGCCCTGGTGCGCAGGCTGACCGCCATCATGCGTCAGGAGCTCGGGCTCGACTGCTACGTCAGGCTGGTGCCGTTGCACTCTCTCCCGCGCACCTCTTCGGGCAAGCTGTCCCGCGCCAAGGCGCGTCTCGACTTCATCGCCGAACACAACGACGACGAACTCGGCGCCGTGGCGGAAGAGATGCGCCTGCGAGTGGCGTCGGCCTGAGCATCGGCAGTTCCCCGGCCCGGGGCACCCGTATTGCCCTGACCGGGGGCACCGGATTCATCGGCCACGCCATGGCCGACGCGCTGCGCAGTCGCGGCTGTCACGTCCGCGCACTGGTGCGCCAGCCGGCCACTGCCGGCGCCCTCGAAAGTCTCGGCTGTGAAATCGTTCACGGCCACCTTGAACACGCCTCCGCACTGGCTGCACTGGTTGAGGGCGTCGATGCCATCGTGCATTGCGCCGGCACTGTCCGCGGCGGGCGCTACGCCGATTTCCATCGGGGCAATGTCACGGGCAGCCTCAACCTGTTCGAGGCCAACACCGCCACAGCGCATCCCGCGCGCGTCGTGCTGTTCAGCTCACTCGCCGCCAGGGAACCCGGGCTTTCCTGGTATGCGCGCAGCAAGTCCGGCGCCGAGCAGGCACTGTTGAATACCGCACCTGCCGGCGTGCCATTCGACTGGACCATCCTGCGCCCGCCGGCAGTCTACGGCCCCGGTGATCGGGAAATGCTGCCAGTGTTGCGTCTCATGGCGCGACGCGGCATCGCCCTGCTACCGGGTCGACCCGAGTCTCGCGTGTCGCTGTTGCATATTGACGATCTGGTGGCGGCGACGCTGGCAGTCCTGGACAGCGACCGGGCCAGCGGCCAGACGCTGGCCTTGCACGACGGCCAGCCGGGCGGCTACAGCTGGCGCGAGATTGCCGACATCGCGGCACAGACCTGGGGTCGACCCGTGAGTCTGCGCCCCGTGCCACGCCCGCTGCTGAACGCCATAGCCAGCAGCAATCTATACCTGTCGCGCCTGGCGCGCCGCGCCCCCATGCTGACGCCGTCCAAGCTGCGCGAGCTGCGGCATCCAGACTGGGTCTGTGACAACGACGAGATTCAACGCGCCTGTGCATGGCAGCCGGAGATCCCGCTCGCGGCGGGCCTTAAATCTCTCGGCGACGCGGTCGCCTGACAGCATGGCCGAGTTCATACTGGGCAGCCCGCTGAAGCCGCTGGCAAGGCGCTTTCCGCGGCTGCGGCGAGCGCTCTGGCGTCTGGACGAGGGCTTTGTGCGGGCCCTGCTGGCGCTCTTCCGCAGGTTGCCGCTGGACGCTGCATCGCGCCTGGGCGCCCGCGTCGGCGGCCTGATCGGGCCGCGCCTGCAGAAGAAAAGCCGCCTGCTCAGGGAAAACCTGGCCATCGCCTTTCCGGATAGCTCCCCGAAGTCACTGGACGCGCTGGTGCTCGGCTGCTGGCGACAGAGCGGGCGTATTCTGGCGGAATTCCCGCACCTGGATCGACTCGGGGCTGACCCTAGCCGCGTAGAAGTCGACACCAGCCGTTTTGACCCGGCCGCGACCCAGCCTTGCATCGTGGTATCGGCCCACCTCAGTAACTGGGAGGTCATTGGCATCGGCATGAGTCGCCTGGGCATACCGATCGCGGCACTGTATACACCGCCGAGCAATCCCCACCTCGATCGCCTGCTGCAGGAGTCCCGGGCCGTCATGGGCTGCGAGTTGCTGGCGCGCGACAACAGTGCCAGGCTGCTGCTGCGCCTCCTGAAGGACAGACACTCGGCAGCCATGGCGGTCGATCGCCGGGTCGACGACGGCGCAGACATCGATTTTTTCGGGCACCCGAAAGCCAGCACACTATTGCCGGCGCGACTCGCGTTGAAACAGGGCTGCGCGCTGATCCCATCCCGGGTACAGCGCCTGCGCGATGCCCGCTTTCGCGTCACGTTCTATCCGCCCATCGAACCGCCAGAGGCCACGGCGGACGAACATGAGCGCGCCATCGACATGATGCAGCAGCTGCACCGGCAGTTCGAGTCCTGGATTCGCGAACAGCCGGCGGAGTGGCTATGCTCCAAGCGGCTCTGGCCGCGTGGTACTAATGCCGCTGCAGCCGCGGTGCAAAGCCCCGGCACAAGAAGCTACAATACGCACACTTGATACCCGATCGGCAAATACACCATGGCGACCGAGACACGGCACGATTCCATCCGCCTGTTCGAGAATGACCTCCTCGAGCGGCTGTCGCACGTGCACCCGATCACGCCTCTGCTGTTCTGGGGCCCGGTGGCCTGCTGGTTGCTGTGGCACGGCGTCACGGCTCACGACCTCGGCGCCGCTATGGTGGCGGCACTGGCGGTTGCCGGTCTCTTGACCTGGACATTCACCGAGTACCTGCTGCACCGCTTTCTGTTCCATTTCCCCGCGCGCAGTCGCATCGGCAAGTGGCTGGTGTTTCTCTTTCACGGCAACCACCACGACGACCCGAAAGACAAGACCCGCCTGGTCATGCCGCCGGCCGGGGCCATTCCCATCATGGCCGTGCTCTACCTGATGTTTAACGCTCTGCTGCCCGCAGCATGGCTGCACGTTTTTACCGCGTTCTTCATCGCCGGCTACCTGGTGTATGACTACATCCACTACGCAGTGCATCATTTTCCGATGAACAACCGGATTGCCCGGTTCCTCAAGCACTATCACCTCAAACACCATTTTTCCGGACAGGGCGGCCGCTTTGGCGTCAGCAGCCCCTTGTGGGACATGGTGTTCGGTACGCGTCCCGCCGAGATAAGCCGCGACGGCCGTTAAGCGGGTATGGCGAAATTCTACCTGCTTCCCAGGTCTCTGGCGACGCGTTTTCCACGGCTCGCGCGCGTAGCCCAGAGCATCGAGGCACGGTCAGTCCGGTTCCTTTTCTGGTGTATGCAGCGCCTGTCTCCAGAGCGCGCGACACGCGTGTCACGTGCCCTGTTCGGGCTTTTCGGCCCCCTCTCGGAGAGAGCCCGCAAGGCCGAGCGCAATCTCGCCGTGGCATTCCCGGAGCGCGATGCCGACTGGCGCCGCGACACGGTGCGGGAAATTTTCCGCTCCCTGGGCGAGTCCGCCGCCGAGCTGATCAAGCTGGAGCAGATCTGGCGTGAGCGCGATGAGCGCATCCGCTTCAGCATCGACCCGCAGTCGCAGGTGATAATCGACCGGCGACAGCCTATTGTCTTCGTTTGCGCACACGTCGGCGCCTGGCAGCTCACCAACCTGATCGCCCGTCACACCGGGCTGACAGTTTCCACCGTCATCGCCCGGGAATCCAACCCCATGATGCAGCACTCTATGCAGCGCCTGCGCAGTGCCTTCGGCGTCGGACTGATTCCAAAGGAAGCCGGCGTGCGGCCCCTGATGCGCGAACTCAGTGCAGGTCATTGCGTCGGGCTGGCTACCGATACCCGGCTACGGACCGGTACACCGCTGCCCTTCTTCGGCCGCGACGCCCTGACCAACACCACCGCGGCACGCCTGGCGCTGCGCACCGGCGCCGCGCTGATACCCATCCACTGCGAACGGTTGGGCGCTTCGCGGTTTCACGAAGCGCTGATACCGATCCACTGCGAACGGTTGGGCGCTTCGCGGTTTCACGTGCGGGTGCTGGCACCCTTGTGGGACCAGGTCCAGTCCGGACCCGACGCCACCGGGGAACCTGACGCCACAACCGGAGTCCATTCCCGAGGGGAAACTGACTCCGCAAGCGGACCCGAGGCCTCCGAGGATCTGGCCCTGACGCTCAGCCGCCAGATCAACCGGCAGTTCGAGGCCTGGATCCGCGCAGCGCCCGGGCAGTGGATCTGCCTCAAGCGGCGTTGGCCCGACGCGCACAAAATGTAGCCGCCTGAGCTCGGGCCTTGTTGGAGTCGGATACTGGTGATGTCGGTAGGCACTGGTGATGTCGGTAGGCACTGGTGATGTCGGTAG
>CAYFVJ010000069.1:0-6006 GCA_964346555.1 uncultured Alteromonadaceae bacterium
AGGGTCATCACCCAACCAATGCCTGTGGTCGATCGCGAGGGTAGAGAGAACACGCTGGATGTAACCAGGATCGGTCTATTCAACGCAATTGCAGACGGCGAATATTTGCAGCATATTCCAGAAACCGGACGTCTGGTGGCGTTCTCGAGGCAGCCGGCAAGCCGCTATCTATCAGGCGCACAGGCAATGGCGGAGGGTGTTAACGACCTGGTACCTGTCGCCATTGATCCCGTCCGCGGGCAACTGCTGCAAATATTGACACAGGCCCCAAATCTACGTGAACGAATCAATCAGGGAGGAGCGATCGGCTACAGCATCATCGCCCTCGGCGTGGCAGGCGTTCTCATGGCAGTAGTCCGATTGCTGATGCTTTATAACGAGACTCGCGTGGTTCACCGCCAGCTACAGCATACCGACAGCCCAAGTACAGATAACGCCGTAGGGCGCATCATGCTCGCCGCGCGTGAGGAGGATTCGCCGGATGCGGAAATGCTCGAATTGCGGCTCGGCGAGGCCGTGCTCAAGGAAATCCCACGCATCAACCGCTTTCTGCCACTGCTGAAAATCATTGCAGCAGTGGCGCCACTGATGGGTCTGCTCGGCACTGTGACCGGCATGATTGTGACTTTTCAGGCCATTACCTTGTTCGGTGCAGGCGACCCGCGGCTGATGGCCGGCGGGATCTCACAGGCGCTTATTACCACCGTGCTGGGGCTTTGCGTTGCCATCCCGATGCTGTTGCTGCATAACCTCGTCCAGGGTCGCGCACGAGGAATCATCGATCTGCTGCAGCAGAGAGCCGTCGCGCTGGTCGCAGCGAGGGCCGAAGCAAGACACACCGGCACAGGCGGCAACCCATGATGCGCGCCATAGACCTGTGGCTACCGTGGCTCGCTGATCTGCTTGAACTGGGTGGTCCAGTGCTTGGCATTATTCTATTTATCGCTTTCACCATGTGGGTTCTGCTTTTCGAGCGTCTGTTCTACGTGTACGCCGAGTTTCCCCAAGATCTACGTCTGGCGACGCAGCGCTGGCAGCAGTATCGCGACAAGACCTCCTGGTATGCACAGCAAAGACGCAAGGCCCTGAGCGGTGCACTGTCTTCAAAACTCAGCCGTAATTTCAGCCTCATCAGCACGCTGATCAAAATCTGCCCGTTGCTCGGTTTACTCGGAACGGTGCTCGGCATGCTCGAAGTTTTCGATGCCCTGGCAGCCACAGGTTCAAACAACCCGCGCTCCATGGCGGCAGGGGTATCCAAAGCCACGGTATCCACGCTGGGCGGCATGGTCGTCGCCATCTTCGGGCTTCTGGCGATCAGTGTCTTTGAGCGGCGGGCCACGGCGGCGCGCGAGCGTCTGCTTACACATTTCACACAGGTGCAGGATAATACCCATGCGTGACATTCTTACTTCCCTTCCTGAGGAATACGACGAAACCGGTGTGGATATCACACCAATGCTAGACGTGGTATTCATTATGCTGATCTTCTTTATCGTCACCGCTACCTTTATCAAGGAATCGGGTATCGATGTCGATAAGCCAGTCGCCGCCACTGCGGAAGTACAGGAAAAAGCGAGCATTCTCGTTGCAATAGACGCGAACGATCAGGTCTGGATCAATCGCAGGCAGGTTGATATACGCTCGGTACGCTCGCTTATCGAGCGACTGCATGCGGAAAACCCGAAGGGCTCCCTGGTGATCCAAGCTGATCGCGAATCGCGGAACGACGTGCTTGTACAGGTCATGGACGCATCGCGGCGGGCCGGTGTTTACGACATCGCGTTAGCCACCGACGCCATCTGAGATGCGACTGACCGGTCATCAACGCTGGATAAGAGGCCCCGTGCTGCTTATCGCTGTGCCAATAACGGCCGGCGCCAGCGCCCTGCTACTGGCCTGGTTCATGTACTTTCTGACGCATAGCACCGAGATGAGGCTCTCGGAAAGACAGCGCGTCCAGATGCTGGACTTTGTACGACTGAAACGCAATGAAAGCATCGAGCGTAAGGATCGCAAGCCAGACCGCCCTGAAGTAAGTGACCTGCCAAAAGCTCCCCGCATCAGCCAGCCCATCAGCCAGGCCAGCAGCCTTACCGGTCAGGAACTGGCACTGGCAGTGACCGCGCCCGTCAGGCCGGGTCGGGATCTGGAAATCGGGCGGACTGGACTGGGTCTCGGTACGGGGGATGGTGATTATCTTCCTATCGTCAAAGTCGCACCGATGTATCCGCGGCGGGCGCAGCAGCTTGGCATTACCGGTGAGTGCCTGGTGCGATTTACCGTGACAACCAGCGGCACAGTACGCGATGTCGAGGTTGTGCCGGATGGCTGCTCTGACCCACTTTTTGCGCGGCCCTCCATAGAGGCCGCACGACGTTTCAAGTACAAACCACGTGTGATTGATGGCACCCCGGTGGAGGTCCTGAACGTCTACAACATGTTCCACTTTAAAATAACGCCAACGTCTGGGGCCGAACAATGACGCGCTGGCGTATCGGGCGCCTCCGGATACTGGCATTGCCAGCGCTGGTGGTTTTTTTACTGCACACAATGCCGCTGGACGCACAGATTAGAAAGCAGGCGGTAATGAGCATGAGTGAAAGGGTCTTTAATACGATAGAGGCCGCGCAGGTGGAAATAGACCAGGGAAAACTGTCTGCTGCGCGGGGCCTGATTGAGGAAATGCTGAGCGGGCGTCTGAGTGACTATGAACAGGCACACGGCCTCACTCTCCTTGGCTATGCCTGGTACCAGGAGGACAACCTCGGCAACGCCCGTGCATCCTACGAACAGGCCGTCAAGCTGGAGAAGATACCGAGCTCCATGCGGGCAAACCTCCTGATCACCCTCGGACAGATCTGCCTGTTTACCGATAGCCACGCCGATGCTGAAACCTACCTGCGCCGCCTGCTGGCTCTCCCTGAGCATGACAGCGCAGCGAATCAGGTATTGCTGGCCGCTGCAGTACTCGGGCAGGCGCGTTATTCAGAAGCAAAGGTATTGCTTGAAGATGCCCTCGCCCGGGAACGTGCTTCAGGGAACCGACCAAAGGAAGACTGGCTGATCATGCTGTCATCGGTCTATTACGAACTGAGGGACTACAGCGCAATGCGCGACACACTCGCTGAACTCACCATCCACTACCCACGTGAACAGTACGTCATGAATCTGGCAGCGCTCACCGGTGAACTGGGACAGCGCGATCGACAGCTGGCGCTGGTTGAATCCCTCTCGGACGACGCCCGCCTGCAGAATCCCGGACACGTAAAGCTGCTGGCAAACCTCTTTCTTGAGCAGGCGCTGCCCTACAAGGCTGCTGTACTGCTTGAGACTGCCCTCGAGGACGGCAGGCTTGAACCCAATGGTCGGATGCTCGAGTTGCTGTCGCAGGCATGGTTCCTGGCCGCAGATACCCAGCGGGCAATCGAACCGTTACGGCGTGCAGCCGAGCTTTCGGATGATGGCAAACTCTACCTGCGCGTTGCGCATCTGCATATGGACACCCGGGACTGGCGGTCTGCCGACCGCGCTGCTGAACTTGCCCTGAAGACAGGCAGTCTGCGTCAAGAGGGCGAGGCCTTGCTGATACGTGGTATGGCCCTCGCCAACCTGGAGCAGTTCGAGGACGCCAGCGCGCTGATTACCCGTGCCATGAAATTTCCGGATAGCAGAGAGCAAGCCAGCCAGTGGCTTAGTTTCGTGGAGAGCGAACTGCAGCGGTTGAAAACCCTCAAGAGCGAAACGCCCCGGATCGACGAATGAATGCCCCAGGTAGTCTGGAAGCATTTGTTTATTTCATAATCCCTCCATCCCTGCGCAGCCTTTACTGGCTGCTGTAAGCCACTCACACTGTCGTTTTCCATAGATGTGTTGTAACATTGAATACTATCACCCCTGCGAACATTTATTGGCTATTTCAGGAGAAAAAATGAAACTCAAACCGCTATGCGCGTTGTTTATGCTGTCGAATCTTGGCAGCCTGGCTGTCGCGGCAGAAGAAGAGACAAGTACGAGTAAAGAAGAGGAAAGACTCATCATCGAGCATGTTTACGTCACCGCGGGGGCACCCGCACCGGGTGATCGCATGGTGCAGGCAGCACGCATTGATGTATTGGGGGGTCTTGAAAAGGATCTCCGCCAGGGCGCGAGTCTCGGTCAGACCCTGGAACATCTCGCGGGTGTGCGGATGCTTGACACAGGCAACAACACCGGGATTCCAGTGATTCGGGGTCTTACCGGCAATCGTATTCGCATCCTCTCGAACGGGATTGGCGTCGATCATCAACAGTACGGGATTCGCCACAACGTCAATATCGATCCCTTTCTCAGTGATCGCATCGAAATCGCTCGAGGCGCCGCGAGTCTTCTCTATGGTTCAGATGCTATTGGCGGCGTTATCGACGTGCACGGCCTGCCGGTGGAACACACGGACGATGGCGTGCGCCGCAACAGCCTGGATGCGCGAATTGACTATGCATCTAACAATGATCAGCGAGATATCGCGCTCCGAGGTTCGAGTGCCGGTGAGCGCTTCAGCGTGACTGCGGGTTTTGCATACCGTGAGGGTGACGATATTGAGGCACCGGATAGCGCAACTGCGCTTGAGAGTGGCGATCGGGACGGTCCCGCATTTACCGGCACACTGCCGTTCACCGACTTCAAGCAGCAGAATGCCCAGCTCGCCGCTGCCTGGCGCGGCACCAACGCGACAACCTCACTGCGCGTCACGCGGTGGGATACTGAGCAGAATTTTCTTCTTCCACCGCCACCGGATGGACGTGGTATCGGCATTGCGCTTGAAAATACGGAAGTTCAACTACGCACCGACTATCTCCTGGACACCGGGAATACCCAGTGGACGCTGCGTCCGACGCTATCCTGGCAGAACAATCTGCGCCTGGCCAACAGGCCGGGCAATCCGCGCAGCGGTCTGTTCGATGGCAACATCGACATTGAGTTTGATCAATACGTCGCCCGCTTCGAGGCACTGCATGAGGGTGAGGGCTTATTTGACCGCGGTACCCTGGGCTTTGAAGTGCGCCAAAGGGATCAGGATTCCCGCGGACGGACCGTGCTCAACCCCGGGGGCGAAGTGACCTCTGCCGGTGTGTTTGCTTATGAGGAGCGAAGATTTCGCCTTTTGCTGCTGCAGGCCGGATTACGCTACGACTATATTGAGACCGTCGGGGATGCGGGCAAAACCACCACACAGCCGAGCTTTACCGGAAAAGTGACCAATAGCTACGACGTAGTAAGCGGCGCCCTGGGTGGCTCCTATCCCATAAGCGAGCATTTCACCCTGGCGGCGAATGCCGCTCGCGGATTTCGCGCGCCGTCACTGTTCGAGCAGTTCGCTCAAGGTGTACACGGCGGTGTGGCAGCGGTGCAGCTTGGTAACATTGATCTGGATCCGGAAAAGTCACTCAACCTGGATGTGTCCCTGCGCTGGGGCTTTGAGCGCGTCACGGGGTCCGTGACTGTCTACCAGAATCGGATAGACGATTATATCTACCTGACTGATAGTGGTCGGCGGGCGCCGCCGCCGAGTAATCTGCCCATTTTCCTGCATGAACAGACAGACGCAATTTTGCAGGGCGTGGAAGCCGAAATGGACGTCGCCCTGGCGACAGACTGGTCGCTGCGTCTCGTACTGGATCTTATCGACACTGAAAACGATGAAACGGGCGAGGATTTACCGCTTACCCCGGCCAATGAGATTCTGACGGAACTCACCTGGAAGCCGTCGACGCTGTTCGGCCTGAAGAGTCCGTACGCGCGCGCGAGCTTGAGGTACGCCGGTTCGAAGAATGCGGCGCCGGGTGAGCCTTTCCAGGGCTTAGATAACAATCCCGTATTCGGCAGTGCGTCAACAGACAGTTACTGGCTGCTGAACCTGGCAGCTGGGGCGCTTTTGCCGGGGCCTGCCGGAAAAGATATCCGGGTCAACGTCGAGGTGCGCAATGCGATGGATGAGACCTATCGCGACTTCCTGAATACTTATAA
>CAYFVJ010000069.1:6106-10524 GCA_964346555.1 uncultured Alteromonadaceae bacterium
ACGACGCTGTAGTCGTTCAGCGAGTAGACAATTCTTGGCGCACCCGCATGCAGCGGCTGTTCGGCACCGGAAGGCAACGCTACGCGTAGTACGCGGGCATCCTCCAGTTCGGCAATGACAGCTGCATATCCACCCGGCACAGTCGCAGCATCAGCGGCGTTTTCATTGGCAGGCAACGCTGCGTCGGACCTTGCCACGATCAGAAGGTCTGCGATGGTATTGCCTGTGTTTTTCATCGCATGCTCAAGCGGCTCGTGGGCGTGCACGTCGCCTTCGCGCCAGCTTTTCTCTTCCGTCTCGCCACCTTCTGTCCAGAGGATCGTGTAATCAGATAAAGAATAAACGATGCGTGCATTGCCGCTATGCATCGGCAGTTCCTCCCCGGGCGCCAGCGTAACGCGGCTCACCGAGACATAGTCGTTATTGAACAGTGGGCTTGGCATTGCTCGCTCTTCGCCAACGGCAGAAGATGCACTGCTAACAGCAAGCGCGCAGGCAATGGAAAGTTGAATATTACGATTCAGGTTGGATACCGATCTAGTCATATGACAATACCCTCTACCACGACAGGTTAAGTACGAAACCACAGCATAATCTGATCTGGACGCTAAAGCAGGCAGGTCAAATAGCTGAGCTAATTTGTGTTGTGCTGTGATATTGCAGCATACGACCAAAATCTCTTTTCCTCAATGACAGATTCACCTGGCGCGGAGCCTGCAGCAGACCTTACAAAGAGAGAAACCTACCCGCAATAGGACAACATGGCTTTGATGGGCATTAAAATTCTCCTTGACATCTACATGTTACGTAATAACATCGACACCAACATATGCGATGCGCCCGTAGGAGCCACCATGCAAGACACGCCCATACCCGTCACCGTACTGTCTGGCTTTCTGGGCGCCGGAAAAACGACCGTACTCAATCACATTCTGCACAACAGGGACCAACGCCGGGTCGCGGTGATTGTCAACGACATGAGCGAGGTGAATATCGATGCCGCCATGGTCAACGGTGAGGTCAGCCTGAACCGCGGCGAGGAAAAGCTGGTCGAGATGTCCAACGGCTGCATCTGCTGCACACTGCGCGAAGATCTGCTGATCGAGATACGCAATCTCGCCCGGGAGGACCGCTTCGATCATATCGTTATCGAGTCGACCGGCATATCCGAACCCATGCCGGTAGCGGAAACTTTTACCTTTGCCGACGAGCAAGGCGCCAGTCTTTCTGATGTTGCACGCCTGGATACCATGGTCACCGTCGTTGATGCGGTCAATTTCCTGCAGGATTATGAGGAAGCCCGCGACCTGGCAGAGACCGGCGAGAGCCTGGGCGATGACGATAACCGCAGCGTCGCTGATCTGCTGATCGACCAGGTCGAGTTCTGTGATGTCATTCTGCTGAGCAAGACCGACCTCGTGGATGCTAAAGCCATCCGTGAATTGCGACGCATATTGTCGGCGCTGAATCCGGCGGCAGAAATCCTGCCCATCGTCAACGGTGCAGTCGCTATCGATCGCGTTCTCGGCACCGACCGCTTTGATTTCGCGCGAGCCCAGCGTGCGCCGGGCTGGCTCCGGGAGCTGCGCGGGGAGCACCAGCCAGAGACCGAGGAATACGGCATCGGCAGCTTTGTCTATCGCGCACGCCGTCCGTTTCATCCCCAGCGCTTCCACGATTTTCTGCACGGCCGGCTGGAAGGTGCCACGTTCAAGGGTCGGCTCCTGCGATCCAAAGGCTTTTTCTGGCTGGCATCGCGTCCGCTTGAGGCAGGCCAATGGAATCAAGCGGGGGGAATTGCCCGCTACAGCTACGCCGGCACGTTCTGGAAGGCACTGCCCGAGTCCCAGTGGCCGGACGAGCCCGGCTTCAGGGAATCCCTCATGCGCGAGTGGGAAGAGCCCTTCGGCGACATGCGGCAGGAACTGGTCTTCATAGGCCAGGGTCTCGACCGCGAGGAAATAAATAATGCGCTCGATGGCTGCCTGCTGAACGACGACGAGCTGTTGGCAGGCAAGTCCGCCTGGCTGGCGCTACCGGACCCCTTTGCCGCATGGCGGGAGGTCGCCTGATGGGTCAACTACAGCAGTTCCAGGCGATAGAAGCGAATCCCCCTGCGCATATTGCCCTTGCCGATGGGTGCGAGGTACTGACGGACGTCTATCGCAGCGAGACACAGCTGGTAATCTGGCGGCGGCCTGCCCCGGTCGATAAGGGTGGCCTGGAGCCCCTGCTCGCCACGCCCGTGGAATGGCGGGTGCTGCTGAAGCCACAGGAGGTCGCAGGTTATTTCCAGCGCACGCTGCCCAAGTGCGCTGCGCGGGAGCAGCTTGCCGAGGATATCGCCCTGCTCGCGGATATGTATGCCTGCCTGTTTGACCTGCAGCAGGTCGGCGTGCGCCTGAGTGTGCTCGACAGAACCATGTGCCCGCGTTTTCACGCGGATCGGGTTCTGTGTCGCCTGCTCACGACATACACCGGCACCGGCACCGAGTACATCAGTACCGGCGAGCCCACGGCGAGCATCCTCGAACGCTGCCGCAGCAGCGACGAGGCCAGCGGTCAGGCGATGCGTCTCCCCGTCAGTGAACTCGCCTGCGGCGACGTTGCCCTGTGCAAGGGATCACAGTGGCCGGGGAATGAAGGGTATGGGCTTGTCCATCGCTCACCGTCGCCCGGCGAGACACCCCGGCTTTTATTGTCGCTGGACGCGGCATGATCGGCCAGACGAAACGCGATCTGCTCGGTGCGGCCTGCTCGGGTCTGTGCCTGGTGCAGTGTCTTGCGCCGCTGCTGCTGCTTCTTGTCGGCTATCGTGTAGCCTGGTTATCCACTGTTGGCGAGCAACTCCACCTGGCCTTTCTGTTCCTGGTTCCCCTGATCGCACTTTGGAGTTTTTTACCGGGTTTTCGCTGTCATCGGTCCAGACGTCCTCTGCTGTTCATGAGTGTCGCTCTTCCACTGCTGGTGAGTGCGGTTGTCATTGGTGGCAGTATCGAGGTCCCATTGACCGTACTCGGCGGACTGTTGATGATCACCGCCCATATAGACAATCGGCGCCGGGTCGTTGCCATTCGAGTACCGTCGATCACCCCGATCCACCAAGATGCAACTGGAGTGAATTGATTATGCTCACACGACCAAGCAAACCAGACATGCCCGCCGCCGCCCTGCCCTGGGCGCTGACTCTCGCCTTGGCGGGCGCCTGTATTGGCGATGCACAAGGTGCAGGCCCGCATGTGCACGGCCTTGCGCGCCTGCTGCTGGCCTACGAGGAGGGAACGCTGGAGCTACAGTTAACCTCGCCTGCCGAGAGTCTGGTGGGCTTTGAGCATCCGCCCGGCAATGCTGAAGAGGCGTCGGCTGTTGCCGGAGCCGAAGCCATATTACGCGACCCGGCCCGAGTCTTCCGGCTCGAGGGAGCCGTTTGCAAGCTGGATGAGTTGCAACTCGAGAACCCGTTTGCCGATGCCGGAGATGAACACGGCATCACGCACGGGTCGGGACACAGTGATCACGCAGAAGAAGCTCACCGCGACGCAGGCCACGATGACGACCATGACCATGACCATGACCATGACGATGACCATGAACGTGACCATGAACATGATCAAGACGATCATGAAACAACAGCCACGCACACCGACTTCGTCGCCGAGTATCGGCTTGAGTGTGAAGGCAGCAAAGGACCGGGCAGCGTCGGGATCGTGCTGTTCGAGCATTTTCCTCGACTCGAGCGTGTAACGCTGGAATGGCTCCTCCCCGAAAGCTCGGGAAGCAGCGAGTTGGTTCCGGATATGCCTCAGCAGGTCTTGAAGTAAACCGCTCCTATTCCTCGTACGGCGTTACGTTGTCCACTGCCATGGTGTAAGCCGACGTCCCCAGCTCGGTCTCCTCGAGCGCAACGTTGAGAGTGCCCTCCAACCAGTAAGGATAGTAAATATCATCCATACGCACGCCGCTGCTGAACTCGGCGTAAATGATCTGGTTCGGCGGCGGCGGCGGGGTGTGCAGGCAGGCGCCGAAGTAAGGCACCAGGAAAAACGCCGTAATATTCCGCTCGGCGTCAAAGTCCAACGGTACGACGAACCCGGGAATACGCACGCGCTGACCATCGAATTCCCCGCGCACGCGAGTGGAGCGCAATGCCTTCTCGTAGGGATTGTCGGCTTCTTCGCTCGGGCCACTAGCCAGGCGACTATCGATCTCATCTTGCGGTGAACCGTCGGGAATGTCGGCCAGGTAATCAGGTGGATTGAGCAGGGCCTGAAGATCTTCCTCGGGCATGAGCTCCACCCACTCGATCTCCCGATAATCCGCCGCCAAAGTGACGCCACCCGTCAAAACGGCAGCCGCGAGAACCGCAAGCAATCGCCCGGCACGGCTGCAAGCAACGCGCGCTGTCATCATCGTCGGGC
>CAYFVJ010000069.1:10624-12382 GCA_964346555.1 uncultured Alteromonadaceae bacterium
GGTGGTTTCGGCTTGGACAGGTGATCACCGCCACCGAAAGCACTGAAATTCATGCCGTGCATCGCGCAGGCCTGCGTGACTGGGCTGGCGAGAAACGGGACCAGTCCCAGGAGCATAAGCAGGCGTGCCTGCAAAGAGTGGCTGCTTTGCTTCATCATGACATACTCCTTTTGATGATATGTTACACTGTTGTTGAGTGTAGCAGTAATGTGGGGGCTTTACATTGGGAATTCAGGTGTCAGGCATAAGATTCAAGTACAGTGGCGGGGCACCCGTTCTCTCCATATCTCACTGGGAGCTGGCATCGGGCAGCCGCGTGTTCCTGCATGGACCTTCGGGATCGGGTAAATCCACACTGCTCAACCTTCTGTGCGGCATGCTCGTGCCAAACGCGGGCGACATCCGGGTTGACGACACCTGCATCAGTGATCTCAGTGGGAGGCGACGCGATCACTTCCGTGCCAGGCACATCGGCGTCGTTTTCCAGCAGTTCAGCCTGATCCCCTACCTTAGCGTGGGTGACAACCTGCGCCTGGCGCAGGGCTTTGCTCGCCAGCGCGCCGCCAGCGACAAGACACTCGAGTTGATCCGGGCGCTGCGGTTGCCGGACGACTGTCTTGGCCAGCGGACCGACAGACTCAGCGTAGGTCAGCAACAGCGCGTGGCAATCGCCCGGGCACTGATCAATACGCCGTCACTGTTGATCATCGATGAACCGACGTCGGCGCTGGACCCGGAGGCAGGCGAACGCTTCATGGATCTGCTCGACACGCTTACCGCAGAGCAGGGAACCACAACCGTGTTCGCGAGCCACGATTTGTCGCTGGCCGGGCGCTTCGCGGAGCGCGTCGATATGCGCGACCTGAACCGGGCCTGCGCCACGCACAATGCTGCTTAAAGTCGCCGGCAAAAGTCTGTGGAGTCGCAGGGTTACGGCCGGCCTGTGTATTCTGTCAATCGCCATCAGCGTCGCGGTTCTGCTGGGCATCAATTTCCTGCGTGAAGAAGCCCGCGCCAGCTTCGGCCGCACTATCTCCGGCGCCGACCTGATCGTCGGTGCCCGCAGCGGGCAACTCAATCTATTGCTTTACAGCGTTTTTCGCATGGGGGATCCGACCAACAACATGGCCTGGTCATCCTACAGGGAGATCGCTGCGAACCCGGAGGTGAAATGGGCCATACCAATGTCACTCGGCGACAGCCATCGCGGCTTTCGCGTGGTCGGCACCAACGACAATTATTTCCGCCACTACCGCTACGGGCAGGATTACAGTCTCAGCTTCAGACAGGGGCACGCGTTCGAGTCGCAGCAGGAAGCGGTTGTCGGCAGCCGCGTCGCCGATGTGCTTAGTTACGAGACAGGCCGCGAAATTATTCTTGCACACGGCACGGGCGGTACCGCTTTCGCGAAGCACGAGAATCACCCATTCACAATCGTCGGCGTGCTGGAACCCACTGGTACCCCGGTGGACGAGGGTGTATACGTGGGTCTGGACGCCATCGAAGCGATCCATGCCGGCTGGCGAGCGCCCGGTGACGCGGCATCAAGCAGCATTACGGCTGCGATCCTCGGCCTTGAGTCGCGGCTGCAGACCTTCCGGGTACAGCGCATGATCAACGAATACACCGCTGAGCCCCTGCAGGCGATTCTGCCTGGGGTTGCGCTTTCCCAACTATGGCGGTTGATGGGTACGGTCGAGAAGACTTTGATGGCAATCGCCGCACTGGTACTGTTTGCCGCGCTTCTCGGCATGGCGA
>CAYFVJ010000070.1:0-8729 GCA_964346555.1 uncultured Alteromonadaceae bacterium
TCGCGACTTTATCTGTCGCGCTAGACCGAGTAGTACAGGTCGAACTCTACCGGGTGGGTCGTCATACGTAGACGCTCGACGTCCTCTTCCTTGAGTTCGATATAGGCATCGATCATGTCATCGGTGAAGACGCCGCCAGCAGTCAGGAATTCACGGTCTGCATCCAGGGCCTCCAGGGCCATGTCGAGGCTCGAGGCCACGGTGGGGATGGCCTTGCCCTCTTCAGGCGGCAGGTCGTACAGGTCCTTGTCGGCGGCATCACCGGGGTGAATCTTGTTCTGGATGCCGTCGATGCCCGCCATCAGCATGGCCGAGAAAGCCAGGTAGGGATTGGCGGTCGGATCCGGGAAGCGTATCTCGATGCGCTTGCCCTTGGGGCTGGGCTCGTAGGGAATACGGATTGACGCCGAACGGTTGCGCGCCGAGTAGGCCAGCATGACCGGTGCTTCGAAACCGGGGACGAGTCGCTTGTAGGAATTGGTGGCCGCATTGGTGAAGGCATTCAGGGCGCGCGCATGTTTGATGATACCGCCGATGTAGTACAGCGCCGTCTCAGACAGCCCGGCGTAGCCGTCGCCGGCGAAAATATTCTCGCCGCCCTTGGAAACCGACTGGTGTACGTGCATGCCCGAGCCGTTGTCGCCGACCAGGGGTTTGGGCATGAAGGTCGCGGTCTTGCCGTAGGCATGCGCGACATTGTGCACGCAGTATTTGAGGATCTGGACTTCGTCCGCCTTCTGGATCAGCGTGTTGAACTTGATGCCGATCTCGCACTGACCCGCCGTGCCCACCTCGTGGTGGTGAACCTCCACCGGGAGCCCCATTTCCGACATGGCGCCACACATGGCGGTGCGGACATCGTGCAGTGAATCCACCGGCGGCACGGGGAAGTAGCCGCCCTTGACCCGCGGCCGGTGCCCGATATTGCCGTCGTCATAGGCCTGGCCGGACGTCCACGCGGCCTCATCCGAGTGGACCTTGTAGCTCGCTCCGCTCATGTCGGAGTGCCACTTGACGTCGTCGAGGACGAAAAATTCGGGTTCGGGACCGAAGAAGGCGGTATCGCCGATGCCCGTGGACACCAGGTATTCTTCCGCGCGCCGTGCTACCGAGCGCGGGTCGCGGTCGTAGCCCTGCAGGGTGGTCGGCTCGACGATGTCGCAGCGCAGGATGACGGTGGGGTCGTCAGTGAAGGGGTCGATAACGCTGGTGGTATCGTCCGGCATCAGAATCATGTCCGATTCGTTGATGCCCTTCCAGCCATTTATCGAGGAGCCATCGAACATCTTGCCTTTCTCGAAAAAGTCCTCGTCGACTTCGCCGGCGGGAATCGAGACGTGTTGCTCCTTGCCGCGGCTGTCGGTGAAGCGCAGGTCCACCCAGCTGATTTCATTGTCCTTTATAAGGCCCAGAGTCTTTTCGGACATCGTTGATCCTCCGTCATGGTATGTGGCCGGCCCGTCGGGTCACGGCATTTCGCCTGATCGCGCACAATTCTGCAAGAGCTGTGCCAAAAGAGTGCCTGCGCTAAGGCCCTGAAACGCATCACAATTGCCGTAATGCGCGCGTGGCTGGTTTGCCCTCTGCACCATAATAACTCATAAACGTCATATTGTGGTGCATTGCATTTCCGGCGCAGCGCGCATTGCACCACTTCAGACTATTGTCGGCAGCAGAGAAAAAGTCCTCGCGCTGCGCGGGTTTGGGGTATACTCCGCGCCCATTTTGCTCGCGACCGGCTCCCGGAGTGCCCCCGTGATAGATAATCTTCGCAACATCGCCATCATCGCCCACGTCGACCATGGCAAGACGACGCTGGTAGACGGCCTGTTGCAGCAGTCGGGAACGCTCGCTCGTCGCAGTGCCGGTGTCGAGCGCATCATGGACTCCACTGATCAGGAGAAGGAGCGCGGTATCACCATCCTGGCCAAGAACACCGCTCTGCGCTATGGCGATTACCGTATCAATATTGTGGATACGCCCGGACACGCCGATTTCGGTGGCGAGGTCGAGCGCGTACTGTCCATGGTCGATTCCGTGCTGCTGCTGGTGGACGCGGTGGACGGGCCCATGCCGCAGACCCGCTTCGTCACCGCCAAGGCTTTCGAGCGGGGCCTGCGCCCGATCGTCGTCGTCAATAAGGTTGACCGTCCCGGCGCGCGCCCCGACTGGGCGGTGGATCAGGTATTCGACCTGTTCGACGCCCTGGGCGCGACTGAAGAGCAACTCGATTTCCCGGTCATTTTCGCAGCCGCTATCGAGGGTATTGCCGGACTCGACCACGCCGCTATGGCAGCCGATATGCAGCCCCTGTTCGAGACGATCATCGAGCACGTGCCGTCCCCGGCGGTTAACGCCGAAGGGCCGCTGCAGATGCAGATCAGCGCGCTGGACTACAACAGCTACGTCGGTGTTATCGGCGTCGGCCGCATTACCCGCGGCAGACTGGCACCGAATACCCAGGTGGCCGTGCTCAGCCGGGACGGCAGCAGACGCAACGGCCGCGTCCTGCAGGTAATGGGCTACCACGGACTCGAGCGAATCGATGTGCCGGCGGCGGAAGCCGGTGACATTGTGTGTGTCACCGGTATCGAGGGTCTGAACATCTCCGACACGCTGTGTGATCCTGCGGCACCGGAGGCGATGCCGCCGCTGAGCGTGGATGAACCCACTGTCAGCATGACCTTCCAGGTCAACGATTCCCCGTTTGCCGGGAAGGAAGGCAAGTACGTCACCTCGCGCAACATCGCCGAGCGCCTGCAGCGCGAGCTGATCCACAACGTGGCGCTGCGCGTCGAGCCCGGCGACAGCCCGGACAAGTTCAAGGTTTCCGGTCGCGGTGAGCTGCACCTGTCGGTACTCATCGAAACCATGCGCCGCGAAAGCTTCGAGCTCGGCGTGTCGCGGCCCGAAGTGATACAGCGCGAAATCGACGGCGTGCTGCAGGAGCCCTTCGAGCAGCTGATCATCGATGTCGAAGAGCAGCACCAGGGCGCGATCATGGAGGAAATCGGCCAGCGTCGGGGAGAACTGGGCAATATGGTCCCCGACGGCAAGGGCCGGGTGCGCCTGGAATTCGTCATTCCCGCGCGCGGCCTGATCGGCTTCCGCTCCCAGTTCCTGACCATGACATCCGGCGGCGGCATCATGCACCACATCTTCGACCATTACGGCCCGCTCAAGGGCGGCGACATGAATCACCGCATCAACGGCGTGCTGGTGTCCATGGTCAAGGGCAAGACCCTGGCATACGGGCTGTTCAATCTGCAGGATCGCGGGCGCCTGTTCGTACAGCCGAACGTGGATGTCTACGAGGGTCAGATCATCGGCCTGCACAGTCGCAACAACGACCTGGTGGTCAATCCCACCAAGGCCAAACAGCTCACCAATGTGCGCGCATCCGGCACCGACGAGGCGCTGACGCTGACGCCGCCGGTGCAGCACACGCTGGAGCAGGCGCTGGAGTTTATCGAGGAGGACGAACTGGTGGAAGTCACGCCCCGGAGCATCCGCCTGCGCAAGAAGCTCCTGCTGGAGCACGAGCGCAAGCGCGCTGCGCGCAGCTGAGCGAGGCTTGCACGCTCGCCAGTTGCAAGCCGCATGTGAACGCGCCCTGTTTCAGTTCTCGCGCTCTCCGGAACTTGCTATGATCGCGCATCAGTCGTCCGCGGCGACGCGTCGCGGCTGCGCCAGGCATAGAGATAGTAAGCTCGGGCAGGGACTGGCGATGACAGGATAAACCCCATATGTTGGCAAGCGTAGAGTTACCGGCAGACTTCAAGTTACTGAACCGTCAGTTCAGGGATCTGGTGCAGGCCTTACTCGACGACATTGAACTCGACCCCGACCGGGTTGAGGTCACGCCCACGCGGGCCGGCAACTTCCGCAGTTTTGACGGCGGCAAGTTCTTCCGTGTCGATAGCGGCACCATTACGGTGCGCTACCGTCAGCGCAATGTCTGCCTCCTCGAGGAGGGCGATATGCTGCTGCCCGATATCGCGGGGTCGGCGGATCCGGACGCGGCGGTCACCTACGGCAGCGAGGCCGGCGCCAGTCTCTCGAGTTATCCCGCGCTCGAGTTCATGCAGCAGGTATTCGCGCAATCGGCGACCACCAAGCTGTGGACGCGCCTGCTGGTGACCTATTCCGGCATGATGCTGCGCCTCGCCGCGGCCGCGACGGCAGTGGACGTGGTCACCACGCCGGGTTTTGAGGTGTATGAGTCCGGCGATATCATCATCGCCCAGGGTGAGCGCGCATATTTTGTCTTCAACATGACGTCCGGCGTTGCCGACGTTCTGGTGGATGGCGTGCAGGTGGGTCGCATCAGCGCCGGTGAAATCTTCGGTGCCATGGCGGCACTCACGCATGCTGATCGCAGCGCCACCGTACGCGCGCGCACCGCTTGCTCGGTGGTGAAAGTGCCCACCAACCAGTTTGCCGAGCTCATCCGCAGCAATCCCGGTACGATCCAGAGCCTGCTCTCGGACATGGCTAACTCCATCGTCAGCCTGAACGAGCAGATCGTGCAGCTACAGGGCGGCGTCGACGGCGAGTAACAGGCGGCCGACGGCTGCGTTCAATACCACGCCAACCATTCCACCACGAGATTTACTGAATGCCTGAAACCCCAGTGACCGATCCCGACGGCGTCGAACAGTTAGCGCTGCGGGACTACGCGGAAAAAGCCTACCTCGACTATTCGATGTACGTGATTCTGGACCGGGCCCTGCCGCACATCGGTGACGGCCTGAAGCCGGTCCAGCGGCGCATTATTTACGCCATGAGCGAACTCGGCCTGAAAGCGGGGGCCAAGTTCAAGAAATCTGCGCGCACCGTGGGCGACGTGATCGGCAAGTTCCACCCTCACGGCGACAACGCCGCCTATGAGGCGATGGTGCTGATGGCGCAGAGCTTCAGCTACCGCTACCCGCTCGTGGATGGTCAGGGCAACTGGGGCTCGGCGGACGATCCGAAGTCATTCGCAGCGATGCGCTACACGGAGTCGCGGCTTGCCGCTTACGCGGAGACCCTGCTCGGTGAGCTCGGCCAGGGTACCGTGGACTGGGTGCCGAACTTCGACGGCACGCTGGACGAGCCGGCGATTCTGCCGGCGCAGGTCCCCAACGTGCTGCTCAACGGTACTACAGGCATCGCCGTGGGCATGGCGACCGATATCCCGCCGCACAACCTTCGCGAGGTGATCGCCGCCGCGGTGCATCTGCTGGAATCGCCGAAAGCCAGCGTCGAGGACCTCTGCGCACACGTGCTGGCGCCGGACTACCCCACCGAGGCGGAAATCATCACGCCGCTGGCGGATATCCGCGAGATCTATACTTCCGGCCGCGGCAGTCTGCGCCAGCGCGCCCTGTGGGAGCAGGAAAACGGCGATATTATTGTCACCGCCCTGCCCTACCAGGCCTCCGGTGCGCGGGTGCTGGAGCAGATAGCCCAGCAGATGCAGGCGCGCAAGCTGCCGATGGTGGCCGATCTGCGCGACGAGTCGGACCACGAAAGTCCCACGCGGCTGGTGATCGTGCCGCGCTCGAACCGGGCCGACAGGGATGCCCTCATGAGCCATCTGTTCGCCACCACGGACCTGGAGCGCAGCTATCGGGTCAACCTGAACATGATCGGTGCCGACGGTCGTCCGGCGGTCAAGCCCCTGGACGACATACTGCGTGAGTGGCTGGTGTTCCGTACCAACACGGTGCGTCGCCGGCTGCAGCACCGCCTGGAGCGGGTGCGCAACCGCCTGCACCTGCTCGAAGGGTATCTGATCGCCTATCTGAACATCGACGAGGTGATCCACATTATCCGCACCGAAGACAAGCCGAAGCCCGCCCTGGTGCAGCGCTTCGGTATTACCGAGGTGCAGGCCGAGGCCATTCTCGAACTCAAGCTGCGCAATCTGGCGAAGCTCGAGGAAATGAAGATCCGCACCGAGCAGAGCGAACTCGAGGCGGAGCGCGAGCAACTGGATAAGCTGCTCGGCAGCGACGCCCGCCTGAAGACGCTGATCCGCAAGGAGCTGCAGGCGGTCGCCGACCAGTACGGGGATGACCGTCGCTCGCCCCTGGTGGAGCGCGACGAGGCGCGCGCATTCAGCGAAGTCGAACTCATGAGCGCTGATCCGATCACCGTGGTGGTCTCGGACAAGGGCTGGATACGCGCAGCCAAGGGCCACGACATCGACCCGGCGGCGCTCAGCTACAAGTCCGGTGATGCCTTCAAGCTCGAGGCGCGCGGACGCAGCAACCAGCCGGCGGTCCTGCTCGATTCCACCGGGCGCGCCTATACGATCGCCACGCACAACCTGGCCTCGGCGCGCGGCCAGGGCGAACCGCTCACTGGCCGCATCAGCCCGCCCTCTGGCGCGGTCTTCAACGGTCTGCTGATGGGCGATGGTGATGGCCACTATCTGCTGGCCAGCGACGCAGGTTACGGCTTCGTCACCCGGCTTGCGGACCTGCAGGCGAAGAACCGCGCCGGCAAAGCGGTGCTGACCCTGCCGCGCGGTGCACGGGTTCTGCCACCCGCCGGCATCGGCGCCGACGCCGCCTGGGTGGCGGCTGTATCCAGCGAGGGCCGCCTGCTGGTGTTCCCGCTGCAGGAGCTGCCTGTTCTGGCGCGCGGCAAGGGCAACAAGATCATCAGCATCCCCGGCGCGCGCGTCGAGAGTCGCGAGGAATTTATGGTTGGTATAGTGGCTATGCGGGAGGATGACGCCCTGGTCATTCACGCCGGCAAGCGTCACCTGACGCTGAAAGTTTCAGAGCTGGCGCACTACCGCGGCGAGCGCGGCCGCCGCGGTAACAAGCTGCCAAGGGGTTTTCAGCGCACCGACCGTATCGAGCTGGCGCCGCGCAAGTAGCGCCACGCTGTCTGCAAGCCGTGCCAGAGGCCCTGTCTGGCGCGCTGAAAAGCCGCGAATTCATGCGTCGCGGTACTGGTCCGACGGTCGCCGCCGCAGGCGGTTGAGCAGCAGCTCGCGCTGGCGTTCAAGCAGGGCCGCGTGCGGCTTGTCGAAGGGGCCCAGCTCGCTGTAGCCGTCTGAGTCGCGCGCGCGCAGCTGCGCGCAGTTCGCGAGTTCCTGATCCGCTGCCAGCGCCGGTGCGAGAAGAATCTGCTCGAAGTCATGCCGACAGGCGGCGCGAAGGTCGTCCACGATCGACTGCATGTACAGGCCCGGGTAGATATCCGAGCTGTCCCCCGGGCCGAGCTCACTGAGACCGATGGCCATGCCGTTGGTGAAAGACAGCGACATGCTGTTCCCGAGCTCCTGCGACACCTGGCGAATCAGCCAGGCGCAGGAGGCCGCACGCACGGTTGCGCTGCCGCGCGTCTGTGCATCGCCAAAACAGATAACCAGGCCGAATGGCCTGGCCACCTGCAGTGAACCCGCGTAGCAGGTGGCTGCCGCGTACGCGATGCGTTGCAGGCGGTCGGTGTAGCGATGCAGATTGCGCTCGTTGAGCGTATCGACGTAGCCGGCGAGGCTTGCGAGGTGCAGGTAAAGCACGGCCGTTTTTCTGTAGTGGTCTTCCCTAGCCGGCGCCGCTGCCGTCTGCGCGCGCAGAAGCTCCATCGGCAGCGCGGAGACGCGCTGCTCAAGGAGAGCAAGCTCGTTTTGCCCGGCGGCGCAGGGCTGCGGCTCGGCCTCGTTCAGGGCCAGGTCGTCGCCGGCACCCCGCAGGCGCTGCACCAGGCGCTGTGCGGGGTAGCGTGCCAGCAGGAAGACCAGCACGCTGAGTATGATCGCCAGCGCACTCAGGCTCAGGATATAGCGCTGGCGGCTCTCACTGGCGCGTGCAATGTCCATGTAAACCGCTGCCTCACCAGCGACATCGGCGCCGACGCGTACGGCGCTGCGGTAGGCCTGCGGCTGTTGCAGCGCATCGCCGGCCTGGCCCAGTACGTTGCCCTCGACGTCGAGGACGCGCACGCGGATCGCGTCCGCGCTGCGGGTGAACTGCTGTAGCGTTGCCGCCAGACTCAACAGATCGCCGGTCTCCAGCGCGCCACTCACCTGCCGGGACAGGTGACCGGCCAGTGCGTTGCCGTAGACATCCTGCTGCGCCTCCTGCAGGTGGCGGCTGGAAAGCGCGGCAAGAGCGACCAGGGCAAGACCCACCGCGAGGCTGCAGGCGGCGGCGGTCAGCGGCAGCTGCAGGCTGAGACTCGATTGCGCAAAGCTGTATTTCACGGCACAAACCAGGACCTGAGTGGCAAAGAGCAGTATACCCCGCATGCAGGGACAGGTGAGCGGCTCCCGTGTCGCCTGCTGCCGATTTCCCAGGGTCGCAACGCCGCGCTACCATGCCGTCCCCGAATTCATGACAGGTAATGCCCGTGTCCTCGCCCGTCCCTCCCGCTACGCCGCTGCAGGCCGCAGACAGCCTCTGCCTTACGCTTATCGGCACGCCGTTGAGTGACGCTGATCTGGCCGCGGTAGCCGGCATGCTGGAGATGGATGGCTGGCGGCGGCAAGAGGAGCGCTGGCTGTCGCTGCCCGGGGCGGCGCGCGCCTGCGTCGAGTGGCGCATTGCCGGGGGCACCGATGCACTGGCGCTGCACGAACGCCTGCGCCACGCCTGCGACGAGCGTGGGCTGGATAGTGCCCTGCAGGTCGATGAGCTCCTGCGCTGTCACCGGCGACTGATTGTATTCGACATGGATTCCACCCTGGTCGAGGCAGAAGTGATCGACGAGCTGGCGCGCGCGGCGGG
>CAYFVJ010000070.1:8829-12308 GCA_964346555.1 uncultured Alteromonadaceae bacterium
TGGATTCCACCCTGGTCGAGGCAGAAGTGATCGACGAGCTGGCGCGCGCGGCGGGTACCTGGGAGCGCGTCAGCCGGATTACCGAGCGCGCCATGCGCGGCGAGCTGGCGTTTGCCGAAAGTTTCCGCGAGCGCCTGGCGACGCTTCGCGGCCTGTCGGAAAGCTGCCTGGCGGGTATCGCCGAGGGTTTGCGTGTGGCCCCCGGAGCGTCAGTCCTCGTGGCGACGCTGAGGGCGGCGGGCTATCGCAGCGCTATTGTCTCCGGTGGCTTTGAATTCTTCGCGCGTCGCCTGGCCACGGAGCTGGGTATCGACGCGGTGTTCGCCAATACGCTGGATATAGCGGACGCGGCGGTGACCGGAGAGGTGCGCGGGAACATCATCGATGCACAGCGCAAGGCGGAGTTGCTGCAGCAGCTGGCCGCGGAAACGGGCCTGGCACGGGAGCAGGTCATTGCCGTGGGTGACGGCGCCAACGACCTGCCGATGCTCGGCTGTGCCGGACTCGGGGTCGCCTACCGCGCCAAGCCGGTGGTGCGCGCTGCAGCCGCCCAGACCATCAACTGCACGGGGCTAGACAGTATTCTTTTCCTGCTCGGCATTCCCGAGCATCACTGGATCGGGGCCGACTCTTCCTCAGATATCTGACCAGATGGAATCGAAACTGGAGGCGGACAGCGCATCGCGCCCACTCGTCTCTACATCTTCATCGAGCTGGCGCAGGTAGTCGAAAGCAAACTGGCTGAATGCCGCCGTGGAGCCGACCTGGCGCCGCAATTTGATCAGGTATGACTCGCCCTTGCGTGCGAGTATGATTTTCTGGTTCTCCCGGAACACCAGGCGCGGCACCAGCAGTGTGTGAGGCTGGCCCACCAGGGTGATCTCCGGCAGCAGGATAACGCGGATCGGGCGTGAATAGTCACCGTCGGGCATACGCACCTGAGCCGCATAGGCGGATCCCCGGGGACTCAGGAGCTCCAGCCCGAGCAGTGTGGGTGATTCCTTGAACTGGCTGATCCAGCGTATAACCGCGATCGACCAGTCCAGGCCTGCGTGCGCGTTTTCCTGCAGGCAGACGACGTCGCCAATCTGGATGCCCGCGGGCAGGTCATTCCACTCGACGCAGTAGCCGCCAGGGCTTACGTTCGCGGACTCAACCGTATAGACAGTGTGTTTGCGCGGTTCATGCACCGGCTCTTCGTGGTTGAACCGAGCCAGGGTAGCGGCATCTACGGTTACTTCGTGCTCGGCGTCGGTATCGCTGCGCGCGGGCCCCTCGTGCTCGATGAAGTCCTCCTCCGGGTTGGCGCGCTGCCAGGCATCGCCCCGGGATAGCTGCCGCAGGAAGGGGTTGTCCGGCTGTCGCTCGTCCTCGCCTGGAACAAAATCGTTACCGTACAGAACCTGCTCGAGGCTTTTTTCGCCGGCAATGTAAAAATGTACGCTGGTGAGCCCGGTCGCTATCCACAGTTCATGGCGCGAGCGCTGACGCGCGAAGTTGCGCTGACTTATCTCCCCGAGCGCGCGGCGCAGGTGGTCCAGAAGATTGGCGTCGAGTCGCGCTTCCCGGTTCAGCGCGATGCTGGTGATGTTCTCGCTGTTGTGACGCTGCTTCAGTCGCTGCAGCTGGGCGACCAGGGGATCTGTTTTCAGGCAGCGGAACGTCGCACTTCTGCGTTCGTTGAGCTGTTTGCTGTAGACCGGCGGGCGGTCGCTGTCGAGATCCACAGTGAACAGGCCGCTGCCGATGTCAGGATCTTCCATGCGCACCAGCTCGCGCCACTGCAGCAGTGCACTGAAAACCGCCAGGATGTCACGCTGCCGCAGCTGGTTGGTTTTCGCGCAACCCAGCATCAGTACAGGAAGATACTCGCCGGCAATGGATGTGTCGGTGTCCTGCAGTGGGTCGTGTACCGGCAGCCGGGCCAGTTGCTGGCGTTCGGCCAGCGCATAGAGCTGGTGCAGGGTCGACCAGCCGCCCAGTGGCACCGGCTGGTAAAGCAAGTGTGCGCGCAGCAGCTCGCGACCCTGCAGCGCCACGGCGCGCTGCAGCGATTCGCAGGCGAGCCTGGCGGGATTGGTATCGGTAACGGCACTCTGATCGGCAATGGTATGCACCGCGCACAGGGCGTAACCGGCTGCCCCGAGCTGGTATAGATCCGCAACAAGATCGGCCCGCTGCTGCGCTTCCTCGGAGAGGGTCAGCGGCTGGCCGAGGAATGCCTGGGTAAGGCTTGTGCAGGTCTGCTGCAGCGCGGGGCGCAGGGACTCGAGCAGCGCGAATCGCCGCGCGGGCGGAATGGCAGTCCTGTTCAGCCCGGACAGCGCGGCACGCAGATCCGAGCCACTTTTGAGTGAATTTCCCACAGGCAGCGCCGCCGCCCACTCGCTGGCCGCCGCCGCGTTCATGGCAAATTGAGTGAAGGACGCAAGATCCTGCTGCGGCAGCTTCAGTCCTGTGTTGGAATAATCGACCATGCGTGAGCTATCTCCTGCCGAATAGACGCCAGATTTGCCGAGAGTAGCGCATTCTTGGCAGTGGGGGTAATGTCGGCGCCTGACTTTTGCGAACCAGTTACGCTATGATGCGCGCGCACGACTCAAGAGGTAATCCATGGCCAATTACTCCACCAACGAATTCCGCTCCGGACTCAAAGTGATGCTGGACGGCGATCCCTGCAGCATTCTCGAGAACGAGTTCGTCAAGCCGGGAAAGGGCCAGGCCTTCAACCGCGTACGCCTGCGCAATCTCAAGACCGGCCGCGTATGGGAGCGTACCTTCAAGTCCGGCGAGAGCCTCGAGGGCGCCGACGTCATGGATGTAACGATGGAATATCTGTACACCGACGGTGAGTTCTGGTTCTTCATGGAACCTGACACCTTCGAGCAGCACCAGGCAGACGAGGCCGCCGTGGGTGAAGCCCGACAGTGGCTCAAGGAACAGGAGCCGGTGGAAGTCACTCTGTATAATGGTACTCCTCTGTCCGTAACAGCGCCGAACTTCGTTGAACTGGAGATAATCGAGACGGATCCTGGCCTCAAGGGCGATACCGCCCAGGGCGGCAGCAAGCCGGCCAAACTGAGCACCGGCGCTGTTGTCAAGGTGCCCCTGTTCATTTCCCAGGGTGAAGTGATCCGCGTCGACACCCGCAGCGGCGAATACGTGGCGCGCGCCTCCAAATCCTGATTCATGGACGACTGGCGACCCTCGGCCAGTCTGCGAACCCTGCGCGAGCGCGCCGCGCTGCTGGCCGCGGTACGGAGTTTTTTTCACAGACGCGGTGTGCTCGAAGTCGATACGCCGATGCTCGCCGCGCATACGGTAAGCGATCCCGCGTTGCGGCCCCTGGTCGTTGCCACCTCGGCTGCATCGACGCAGCCCCGCTACCTTCAGACCTCCCCCGAATACGCCATGAAGCGCCTGCTGGCCGCCGGCAGCGGCCCCATCTACCAGATCTGCCATGCTTTTCGCGACGAGGA
>CAYFVJ010000071.1:0-3039 GCA_964346555.1 uncultured Alteromonadaceae bacterium
CCGAAGCTGGGCCTGACCTATGTGCTGTCGGATACGGCTCGCGTCTACGGCCACTGGACCCGCGGTTTCCGCTCCGGCGGCTACAACCTGCGCAATACCAGCCCTGTCGCCACCCCCGGCCCGTTCGATGAGGAGCAGGTGGACAGTTTCGAGATCGGCTATAAATCGACTCACAGCTGGGGTCGCCTGAACGCGGCGGTGTTCTACACCGAGGTCGATGACATGCAGCGCGAAGTAAACACGGCCAGCGGGGAGTCCGCCGTCGTGCAGGTGATCGACAACACCGCGGACGCAACGCTCACGGGGCTGGAGCTCGACGCTTCATTCAGACTCAGCGACAGCCTACTGTTGCTCGCGTCTCTTGGCTATATCGACGCCGAATACGACTCCGTGCGTTTTGACTTGAATGGTGATGGCGATATCAACGCCGCGGACGAGGAGCTGGATCTGCCGCGGGCACCGGAGCTGACCTACAGTGTCGGTCTCAACTACGACTGGGATATCGGCAGCTGGGGTTATGCTACGGCGCGCGTGAGCTACGCCTACCGGGATGACACCTTTTTCACGGATGACAATCGCGGCCTGATCAACGAGCAGGATATCCTGGACGCGGGTGTGGATTTCTATAGTAACGACGAGTCCTGGGTGTTTTCCCTGTACGGGCGCAACCTTCTGGACACCGTGAAACACGGTGGCGCCACGCAGCTTCCACAGGCCCTTGGTCCGTTGCCCCTGGGCGGCACTTTTGCACCGCTGGCCAAGGGAGAAGTGTACGGAGCAGAAGTGACGTATAGCTTCTGAGCTCTGTCATGCAGCGCGGGCACCCGACCCGCGCCATGCCAATCTGAAACCGGCTTTTCACTGCCGGTTTTTTTGTGTCCTCAATTGCCGCCTCGATAGTTCCGGAGGCTGCCAAGCTGTGGCGCACACCCGGCAAAGATTCACGTTCTGCCCCCCGATCCTGGCAGTATTACTGTCATCATTCCACACATCCCGTCGATGAAGACGACAAGCATCCATTTGAATGCTTGCTTCATAACCGTTGGCGCGAAATACTCCGACCATATCCCGCGCCAAAACGCGGAAAATAATCAATAGCAATGTAGCGTGCGCAGACACTGCCGCGATTAACCCACAGCACACCGGCATACAGGAGTCGCCCACAACGAGCACCTTAAGCAACAGCCCATAACAATAATCGTGCAAGACAACATACCGATAAGAAAACCTGCTCAGGAGCATTCCCATGCAAAAGAACCATGCCCGTCAGTCGTCTCTCCTGGTGGCCGTTGCCATCGCCAGCGGTGCTGCGGCTCAGGAGGAGGGATCTTCACGCCTTCTCGAGGAAGTCACTGTTTACGCGCAAAAGCGCGAACAATCGATTCTGGAAGTGCCGGTTTCCGTGGCCACCTACAGTAACGAGGCACTGAACCGCGCGCAGATACGCGATCTGAGTGAGTTGCAGCAGGTCGCGCCGAGCGTGGTCTTCAACAGTTCCACCGGTGCCACGCAGTCTATTCTAACGATCCGCGGCATCGGAACTGCGGGCCAGAACTCCGGGCTTGAACAATCCGTGGGGGTATTCATCGACAATGTCTACCGCGGACGACCCGGTGCCGCACTCGGCGATTTCGTCGACCTCGAATCGATCGAGGTGATGCGGGGTCCCCAGGGCACACTGTTCGGGCGCAATACCTCCGCCGGCGTTATCAGCGTGCGCTCGGCGAAGCCCGAGCAGGAGTTTGGCGGGCATGTCTCTGTGGGCGTCGGCGACTTCGGCTTCCGGCAGGTCCGTGGGGCCGTCACCGGGCCGATCACCGACAACCTGGCCTGGCGCCTCGCCGGCACCTGGCAGGAACGCGATGGCTACATCGACGATACCTTCAGCGGCGAGGAGTGGAACGACCGTGACCGCTATACCTCGCGCGGACAACTACTGTGGGATATCAACGAAACCACGTCCCTGCGCCTGATCGCGGACTACACCGAAACCGATGAGCGATGCTGCGTTCCAGTGCAGATATTTGACGCCAGCAGTGCCCTGCTCCTGATTGACAGCCCCGGGGGCCTGGGCGCACTGAGCCCGGTATTCGGAAATTTCAAGATCGGCATCCCGCTGCAGGATGGTGTACCCGGCAGCACAAGCCCCCAGGAGGTCACTTTCGACGGCCAGTTTACTGATCCGGACGATTTCGAAGGCACCCGGACCACGGCCGCCAGTGCCGACGACAGCTTTGAAGACGGTGGCGTCTCCGCCGAACTCAACACCGCCATCGGCGACAGTATCGACATGACTTTAATAGGCGCCTACCGCTTCTTCGAAACCGAGCCCTTCGGCGATATCGACATGCGTACCGCCGATATCTGGCGCGGCGGCCGCGGCCAGGACATCGACGAGATCTCCCTGGAGGTACGCTTCTCAGGCACCCAAGGCAGCGCAGACTGGACTGTCGGTGGCTTCTACTTTGACCAGGACATCAAGGGCACAGGGCGCTTTGAATGGGGCGAGCACGGCGCAGCCTACCTCTCCCAGGTGGGTATCGCGCGCCTGCTGACTGACCCGGAGGTGATAGGCGCTGGCGCCACTGTTGCAGACATGCTCGGCACTGGTCTTGTCGATGTGGGCAATGCCGCACCCGGCGGCCCCGCCAATCCTCTGAACTGGTCGCCCAGCGCAGCCATCGCCGGCACGGGCGCCAGTGAAACCGTCGACTACAACTCGGAGAGTATCGCCGTCTTCGGGCAGGTGACGTTCAACTTTAGCGAGCGACTGAGCTGGACTATCGGTGGGCGCTTTACCGACGAGGAAAAGGAGGCATCCTACCTGACCGAAGCCGATGACCCGTTCTCGGCCCGCGACCTGCGCGCGGCGTCACTCAGCGGCAACGATGGCCTGTTCTGGGCGCTGCGCCCGCTACAGGTACATCTGACCTCAGATCCTGCATCAGACGATTTCGAGGACGACGACTTCTCGATCGCCACTAACCTCAATTTCGAGATCTCGGAGAACGTGTCTGTATTTGCGCGCTTTGCCCAGGG
>CAYFVJ010000071.1:3139-7452 GCA_964346555.1 uncultured Alteromonadaceae bacterium
CCAGCAGGAAGCCGCGGGGCTGCGCGCGCGGGCCCTTGGGATCGTGCCCGACCAGGACCTGACCGGGGAAACACCGAACTTTGTCTCCGATGTCACCTGGTCAAACAGCATTGCCTACAGTCGACCAGTCGCCGATGGACTGGCTTTTAACCTGGCCGCGAGCTGGCGCTATCGTTCCAGCTTCAACACCGCGCAGGATGCGGACATCCTGGCAGAGCAGGACGACCTCTGGACGCTGAACGCCACCGTTGGTATCGGCGCTATGGATGACAAATGGCGCCTGGAGCTTTGGGGCAAGAACCTGACAGATGAAACCGTGCTCAATATCGGCTTTGATACGCCGGCTCAGACCGGTTCATTCAGCGGCTTCATCGAGCCACCGCGGATGGTGGGCGGTACGGTGAGCTATAACTTCTAGGCACTATGGTAGGGCCTTTTGGGGTAATACTCCGTAGCCCGACCGGTTACCCCGGCGGGGGCTGTCGAGACCATCGGCGGCATGGATGCCGCCGCTGAGCCCCCATGGATGGGATTTCGGCGTGTTCGACAGCCCCCGCCGGGGTAACCGGCCTGGTATCAGCGATGCACGCCTCCCTCGGTACCAGCCCCCATGATCTCGCGCCGGAACGGCGGTAATGACTCCAGTATGTCGCGACCGTAGCGACGGGTGACGATGCGCCGATCGCACAGGGTGACCCGGCCAGTGTCATTCTCGGTCCGCAGCAGCCGGCCGCTGGCCTGCACCAGGCGCAGGGCGGCATCGGGCACGCTGATTTCCATGAAGGCATTGCCGCCACGGCTGTCGATCCATTCAGCCAGGGCCGCCTCCAGCGGGCTGTCGGGTACGGCGAAAGGAATTTTGGCAATGACCACATGGCGGCAATAATCCCCCGGTAGATCCACCCCCTCGGCAAAGCTCGCCAGACCAAAAATCACGCTGCCACGACCGGCATCCACCGCCTCGCGGTGACGATGCAGGATCTCCTGCTTGCTGTAGCTATCCTGCACCAGCAAACGCGCTTCCAGGTCACCGGCAATACCTGCCACCACTGCCTGCATCTGACGCCGCGAGCCGAACAGCACCAGCGCCGCCTCGTCCCGCGCCAGCAAATCCGGCAACAGGGTAACCAGTTCATCCGTGTGAGCTTCGGCATTGCCGGCGTCCGCCTGCATCGCGGGTACCGCAAAGGTCGCGTTGGCGTAGTCAAACGGGCTCGCAACCACCTTGAAAACCGCGTCTGCAGGCACACCCGAGCGCTGCACGAAACGGTCAAAACGGTTCAGTGCGGTGATCGTCGCAGATGTAACGACAACACCCGCCGCGCGCGACCACAGATGCTCGGCGAGTATCCCTTCAGCCAGTATCGGGCTACAGCAGAGCTCGTACCCCTCCTGCCCGGGGCTCGCCTGCCCGGGGCTCGCCTGCCCGGGGCTCGCCAGTCGATTCATCCAGCGCGCCCGGGGCGGCTCCTCATCCTGTCCGGATACGGCGAAGTCCTGCCACAGCGCCAGCGCCGACTCACAACGCGCGCGCATGCCCGAGAGCACAAGATGCCAATCCTCGAGTTCACTGCGATCAAATCCGCTGTCACCCTCCTCCAGCGCGCTCTCAAGCCGGGCCTCGCTGCGCGTCAGGGCAGATGCTAGATGACCAAAACCGCCAGACAGTCCGGCTGCGAGTGATTGCAGTGCTGCCGGCACGTGTCCGTTGCGGAAACGCAGGCGATCGCCGTCGCGGCCACCGCTCAGCGTATCGTCCGGGGACAGCGCGGCAAGCTGTTCTTCCAGCACCTGCAGTGAGCGCGCAAGCTCTGCCATGTCGTCGGGCAGCGCCGCGACAGTGCGGTCCAGACCCGTCATTTGCGCCAATGTCCCCGCGCCCTGCACAAGGCTCTTGCTGCTGTCCTGCAGCCACTGGCGGGTGCTGTGCAATCGGCAGAAGCTCGAGAAGTGGTTCAGTGCCTTGTCCGGGAGATGATGACCCTCGTCGAAAATGTAGATGACTTCATCGGGCGGAGGCAGAATCGCGCCGCCACCGAGCGCCAGGTCCGACAGAACCAGATCGTGATTGCTGACGATAACGTCGGCGCTCTCGAGCTCGTCCCGCGCGCGAAAAAAACTGCACTGCCCGACATTGGGACAGCGCCGGCCTGTGCACTGGCTGTGATCCGTCGTGACGCTGAGCCAGAGTTCATCGTCCGCCTGGCCCGACCAGCTGTCGCGGTCGCCGTCCCATTCACCGCGCGCCAGCGCCTCGACCATGGCCTCATACACCGGCATGGCATCCACGACGTCAACGGCCGGCACCTCATCCGGGTACAGAGGAATAGTGTCCTGCTTGCCCTCCCGCTGCGCCAGCAATCGATCGAGCTTGCTCAGGCAGACGTACCGCCTGCGCCCCTTGGCCAGGGCCACGCTGAACGTCAGTCCGCTGCTGGCGCGAATATCCGGCAGGTCCTTGTTGATAAACTGTTCCTGCAGCGCGACGGTCGCCGTGGCGACGACGAGGCGCTTGCCGCGTGCCCGGGCCAGAGGAATGGCGGCAAGCGCGTAGGCAATTGTTTTCCCCGTGCCGGTTCCGGCCTCGATGACGCAGATTGCCGGCCCCTCGTCCGACGTTTCCCCGGCCTCGGGTATGCGCCCCAGGGTTCGGGCAATCTCGGCAATCATCTGGCGCTGCCCCCAGCGTGGCACGAGAGAACGCGCCGCGATCACCGCGTTGTAAGCCTCGCGAATCGCTTGCTTGAGGTCGTCAGTGAGCAAGGTCGCTACTACCGTCTTTGCGCAGCAAAAGCTTGCTGTTTACGGCGTTGGCGTAGATCGCGAGCGCATCGGCACGCTGCTCCCGGGGGATTGCCTCGATACGGCCGGCAAATACCGCATCGGACACCGAACCCGCCTCCTGCTGCAGACCCTGAGTGGCAGTCACTTCCCCGCCAAGCATTCGGAATGCCTGGATGTTGGTTGGATGCAGACAGTAATTGCCTATGATCTGCCGGTTTATTTCCCGCGCTACCTCTTCGGGGGATTTAAAGCCCGCCGCCAGCGGCGTACCGAAGCTGACGTGAACGCGCCCCTTGCTGCCGGCAATACCCTTGCCAATGGCGGCCACATCTTCCTGTGCGCCTTTTTCATAGTCGCCGTGCTCACGTCGCTGCCAGAGTTCGCTCGCTTTCAGCGCATCACAGGGGTCGAGCTCGTAGGAAATGGCGACAGGCACGATATTCAGCGCGGCGACGTAATCGGAAAAACTCTCAGTCGCCTTGTCACGGCCGAGCGTCAGCATCTTGATGATCGCAGATTCCGTGCGATCGAGCCCATCCTTGGCTCGGCCTTCGCGCTGGGCAATCCAGATAGGCGCACGGTCATCGTGCAGAGAATGGCGAATGTAGCTGGAAAGATGGCGTGAACGTGCGAGCAGTTCACGTGGTCCGCTTGCAGAGCGACGCACGATAAAACTCTTGTTCAGCCGCATCAGGTCCGCCACCCAGGGCATCGTCAACAGGTTGTCACCGATGGCGATGCGCACCGTATCGCGTCCTGCCGAGTGGAGCGCATAGTTGGTAAATGCGGGATCCATGGCGATGTCGCGATGGTTGCTGATGAAGAGCCACGGCGTTGCAGGGTCCAGTGCCGTGAGGCCGGAAACACTGAAGCCCGCCGTAGTCGATTCGATCATGCGCTCCATGTAGCTACGTATCACTGTTTGCAATTCAGCAACCGTCTCCACGCCACGTACCTGCCTCGCCAGATACCAGCGAACGGCTGGCCGCAAAGCGAAAGGCAGGGCCCGTGCCAGCGCACCGAATCGAAGCGCTGCGACCGCCTCCAGCATGGCGCGATCCGACAGCAAACGCTGCAGAACGACAGCGACTTCATCATCGCTATAGGGGCGTATATCCGCAAAAGGATCAATCACCCGCGTCTCCCCGAAAAAAAGCACTGCACATTACCGAAAATCAACATGGCAGTCATCCGTCATTCGCGCGCAGGATCGGAAAACGCTGGTCTTGAAGCACCAATCTGGTAACCTTGCGGCGTTTTTTTGTCCAGATACTGAATTATGGAGCACAGATGGATTCCGGGAGTGCAGCACTGTTGACCTTTGGCCTGGCAGCTCTGCTGGTAAGCTGGATTCTACTGCTGATCGTCGCCTGGCAGGAGGACTATACCTGGGGACTGTTCGCGCTTCTGCTGCCGCCGATTGCCTACATCTATGGGTTGTTCCGGCTGGACAAGGCGGGCCAGAGTCTGCTGGTCGGGGCCATCGGCCTGATCATGATCTTGGCCGCCTGAGCGCAGGCCCGGCTGAG
>CAYFVJ010000071.1:7552-12266 GCA_964346555.1 uncultured Alteromonadaceae bacterium
CCCGACTGAGCGCAGCCCGATTTGGCGGCTGCCGCTCTCACCTCACTCTTCGAGATACAGCGCCGCCAGCGCCCGCCGCTCTGCGCCGCCGATACCCAGGCATTTGTGCAGATAATACGGCATACCGCCGTGGCTCTCGTCAATGGCGGCAAACGCAGCGCGCAGGTAGGCCTCGTCCACCGCCAGCATCGGCAGCAGGGACTCGTCTACAAGATGATCGACCCGGTAGTTTGCCCGCACGCGCGGCAATTCTTGCCACGGGTCAAAGTAATGCCGAGTGAGCAGATAATCGCGCAGGATGAGATCCTCGGGGACACCCAGCGCCGCCAGAATCAGCGCGGCGGCAAACCCGGTGCGATCCTTGCCGGCTGCACAGTGCACCAGAAGGCTGCGCGGCCGCTCCTCGAGTATGGCCGCAAACATCCGCGCAAAGTGCTCGCTCTGTGAATCAACAAACTCGCGGTTGATCTGAACCATAAACGCAAACATCGCGTTGCGGCTGTCCAGGGATCTCGCGTCGTCGTACAGGGCGCTCGCCTGGCTGCCGGGGGTAATGGGCAGACTGAGCACGCGGGCAGGACGCTCATGGCAGGGTAGACGACTGGGGTCTCGCGTCTGCTCGTCTTCACGTCGCAAATCGCACACCAGCTCGATGTCGAGACGCGCAAGCATTTTCACGTCCCCGGACGACAGCGTAGAGAGACTGCCCGACCGATAAAAGTGGCCCCAGCCTACTTTGCGCCCGGAGCGGGTTGGGTAGCCACCGAAGTCGCGGAAATTTCGAGCGCCCTCGAGACCCATACCCCGGGCCGCGACGGTGATGTCGTTGCCGAGATCGTCACTCACCCGAAACCGATGGCGCGTCTCCGGGCACAGTCCATGGATGCTGACGCGAGCCGGTCCTGCATCCGATGCATGCCACGTTAGTGCCGCGGTTTCTGATGATGTCAACACTTCCACATCGACCGCCACACCTGATGCGTCCTGTTCCCAGCCCAGAAAATGTTTGCCGTCGGGTCCTCGCCAGGCATGTACAGTGTGGGTCAGCAGTGGCATGTGTACTCTCCGTTGCTCACTCGATGGAAGAAGTTGGAGGCTACGCTTTGCGGTCCCGCGCTCGCCAGCCCGGAGTATATTTCATTCGTTGCGCAAGCAAATAGCTGCGACTGTTGACAATGATACCGGCTATGTGAATACTCCGCGTCCTTCATTTTTTGAATACGACAAGGATTCTCCGTGGCAAATTCCCCCCAGGCCAGAAAGCGCGCTCGTCAGAACGACAAGCGCCGCCTGCACAATGCGAGTCTGCGATCCCTCGTGCGAACGCAGATCAAGCGCGTCGTTGCCGCTATCAAGGAAGGCAACGCAGAGCAGGCGCGCGCCGCTTACGACAAAGCCGTGCCAGTCATTGACCGCATGGCGGACAAAGGCATTATTCATAAGAACAAAGCGGCCAGGCACAAGAGCCGCCTTAACGCGCAGGTAAAGACGCTCTCTGCCTAGTGCCACAGGCCCTTCCCGCCGCCGCCCTTATTCTGTTGCGGTACACCGCCGGGCACACAGAAATTCTCATGCAGGTGCGACACCGGGATATCGCCTTCGCAGGCGGCGCTCTGGTGTTTCCCGGCGGCAAGCTGGAAGCACAGGATGCCGATCCCGACCTTGCGGATTGCATCGATGAAGCGGGCCATCCCGGTGCGCTGACGCCGGCAAAAGTTGCCGCCATTCGCGAAACCTTCGAAGAATCCGGCATGCTGCTGGCGCGTTCCCAGGGAAGCGAGCGACTGCTCGGCAACGACCGCGCTCGCCTCCTCGCTGCAGAACGCAAACGCCTGAACCACGGCGAGCAGCGTTTCGGGGAGTTACTGCAGCGCGAGTCGCTGCGCCTGGCCTGCGATACTCTGGTTCACTTTGCCCACTGGGTAACTCCCGAGTTCATGCCACACCGTTTTGACACGCAATTCTTTCTGGCTCACGCGCCGGAACTGCAGGCAGATACGCACGATGGGCGGGAATCTGTGGAATCCGTATGGATACGGCCTGGCGACGCGCTGGAGGCTGCCCAGAAAGGCCGCTATAAACTGCTGTTCCCGACACGCAGTATCCTGCATCGGTTGAGCGAAGACGAACCTCCGGAAACACACCTGCGCCAAGCTGGCGCTACGCCCGTTGTCACGGCCTTGCCACGCCTGGTCACGCGCGCCGAGGGGAGGTTTGTACAGATTCCCGACGACATCGGCTTCACTTACTGCGAAGAGCAGATAGACTGAGAGCGAGTCGCTCGGACAGAGTCGCTCGGATAGAGTCGCTCGGATAGAGTCGCTCGGACTGAGCCCCGGATAATCCCTTCGTTCAGTGTTGGCCGCGCTTATTGCGCCGACGCCTTTCTTTCCTGCTCCGCCGCGTGTGCGTCCGAAAATGCTGCCAGCATGCTCTGCTCATGCGACTGCGCCTCGGCGGTGTCCAGCGGTCGCTCCAGGGCGGACCAGTCAATATCGCCGTCGGTCGCCAGATTCTCAAACTCCAGGATACCCAGCTCTTCGAACTTGGGGCGGATGCGATCGGTCAGCAGACCGATACGGTTGAGGTTCGGAATTACGCGCTGGAACAGCAGATTGCGGAATGTGGACATGATAAATCCTTCGAGCACCTGTTTGCGCGCATCCTCCACGTCCCAGCCGAAGTGCCGGAACACGTCGGTCGCCACCAGCCGCTCGCGGCTCACCACGCAGGCCTCGTAAGCGAACTGGGCGCGCTCTTCGCGCTCCTCGTCGCTCAGCGTTTTCACGAACTCCTCGAGGTAGTTGACGCCGAACGTGACGTGGCGGGCCTCATCGCGGGTAACCAGGTACACCACGTCCTTGAGGACCGGATCGGGGGTGGTTTCCCGCGTGGTATTGAATGCAGACAGCGCCAGACCCTCGATCACAATCTGCATGCCGATGAACTTCATGTCCCAGCGCGGATCGGTCAGGATCTTGTCAATGATACTCTTGAGGTGGGTATTGATCGGGTACATGACGCCGATACGCTGCTGCAGATACTTGTTGAACACCTCGACATGGCGCGCCTCGTCAAAAGTCTGGGATGCGGCGTACAGCTTGGCGTTGAGCGTCGGAGCACAGGAGCATAGCTGCGATGCCACCAGTAGCGCGCCCTGCTCACCGTGCAGGAATTGTGACAGGCTCCAGGCGTTCATATGCAGCCAGAATTCGTCCCGGGTCCTCTGGTCCATGTCCAGATAGGGCTGGTACTCGTGCAGGTTCATCTGCTCCGGGGACTGGTATTCTTCAGGCCAGGGACGATCCCAATCGATGTCCATTTCCGGATCCCAGTTCAGCTGTTTGCCCAGGTCATACAGCTTTTTTATGCGATCGTCCTGAACCGTGTAATCCCAGTTATAGGCACCGGTGAGCGGCGTCTGGAAGATTTCCGCAATGTAATCGACCTGATCACTGGTCAAGAGATCCTCGAGATCGGGATTTTCCTTTGGATAATCCGCGCCGGGGAAATGCTGTATCTTTCTTGGAGCCTGGTCTTCCCACTGAATTTTCATAGCATCGTCTCCTGTTATCGTTCAGATTACACTTCACTGTGCGCCGGACGTGACGCCGCAACAAGGTGAAGTTTTGTCAAAATGCAGTCATTTATGGCCAAATAACCCATGCGTCGCGCCAGCACTCCGGCACAATATGCCCTCATACTGATCGACCTTGTCAGGCGTCAAGGACATGGCCTGGCGCCAATACTCGCCGGGACCAGCCTGGCGGCCAGCGGTATTCACCACGTGGGGGCGCGCGTCTCCCAGGCCGATTTCGTGCAACTGGTCGCGAACGCGCAGACACTTACGCGCGATCCCGCGCTCGGGCTACACCTCGGAGAGCGCCTGAACCTGAGTGCACATGCGATTCTCGGGCAGGCCTTCATGACCTGCCACGACCTGCACCAGGTGCTGGAGCTGTTCATGAAGTACTACCACCTGCTGTCGCCGGGGCTCGAGCTGACGCTGGAGCGCACGGAAAGCGTCTACCGGCTGACCACCATCACCGCCCCGGATCCGACACTCGAGACATTTGGCGCAGAACTCATGGCTGCAGCGATGCTCAACACCCTGCGCGGTCTTCTAAATCGCAGCGACCTCGCGCTACAGGTCGACTTCCCCTACCCCGAGCCAGCGTACCGCGCAGCCTATAGCGAGCTCTTCGGGCCCCACTGGGTGCGCTTCAACTGCAGCCACCAACGCATCAGCTTTGATCGTCGCCTCGGCGACACGCCGCTGCCATCCTCCAACCCGGCATTGCGGGAACTGTATGAAGAAGAGTGCGCACGTCTGCTGTCCGACCTGGAGGGGACAGATCTGGTCGCCGAGCAGATACTCAGCCTGCTCAGAAAACTTGAGGGCCAGTACCCACAGATGCCTCAGGTTGCGCGTATGCTGAACATCAGCCCGCGCACCCTGCGCCGGCGACTGGAGTCCGAGGGGGCGGCTTTTCAGCCACTTCTGGACAGCGTGCGCGCCGAGCATGCGACCCGTCATCTCAGGAACACGCGTCTGCCGCTGGCATCCATCGCCTACATGATCGGTTTCAGCGACCCGTCAAATTTCCGCCGTGCCTACCGCAAATGGACCGGGCGCACTCCCGCCCAGGTGCGCCGGGATGACTGAGGCGGTAATGGCTTTACCGTGGGCTGAAGACTTTGGTTCAGGCGGATG